>NZ_JBEZMM010000005.1:0-289251 GCF_040652715.1 Streptomyces sp. NPDC048196
CTCGCCGCGGGGCACCGCCCGGCCGACCGAGGCCTTGGCGCGGCGTTCCAGCAGCCGCATGATCCGGGTTCCCAAACACCGGCCCCTCCGGCCCGTCCCCTCCCGTTGGGGGAAGGGTGCGGGTGGGTAGGGGTTGGCGTGGGGACGTTCGGACCCGTAGGGGTGGGTCGAACAGATCCCGTAAGGGTCGCGAGGGCCCCCTGCGGGGCCACAACTCGGCAGGCGAGGGGCGGTATTCCCGCTGACCGGCGACACCAGGTGTACGCGCCACAACGCGCGCCCCCACTCACCCGCACACTCCCCCAACGGGAGGGGACGGGCCGGAGGGGCCGGTTGTGTGGACGTAAAGCGTCAGCAGTCCACGCAACCGGCCCCGGAGGTCCGTCACCGCACCCGACACCCATCCAGCCCGCCGCAGGCGCAACGGCGAGACCACCCGCGGCGGGAGAGACGGGTACGTGCGGGGCACCGCAAAGCGCACAACGGCGACCAAGCCCCGCGGCGGGACGGCCAGCTACGTGCGGGGCGCCGCAAAGCGCACAACGGCAACCCCCACGGCGGGAAAGCCAGGTACGTGGGAAGTCAGCGGCACCCGCAATTCGCCACCGCGGAAGCCAAGTTGTCCAGCGCCCGTTGTGCGCCCACCGCGTCCGTCGTGCCGGTGGTCATGAAGGAGAAGACCAGCAGGCGGCCGTCGGCGTCGACGACCGTGCCGGCGAGGGTGTTGACGCCGGTGAGCGTTCCCGTTTTGGCCCGGACCGCGCCGGCGCCCGCGCTCTGGCCCGTGTAGCGGTTGCTGAGGGTGCCGGTGAAGGCCGCCACCGGGAGGCCGGTGACCACGGACCGCAGGGCCGGGTGGTCGGGGGCGGCGGCCTGCAGCAGGAGGCGGGAGAGCAGCGCGGCGGACACCTTGTCGTCGCGGTCCAGGCCGCTGCCGTCCTTGAAGACCGCGCCGGCCAGCGGCAGATGCTGGCGGGCGAGGGCGTGGTGGACCGCCTCGGCGGCGCCGGCGAAGCTGGCCGGCCGGCCGGAGCCGAGGGCGGCCTGCCGGGCCAGTGCCTCGGCGATGTCGTTGTCGCTGTAGGTGAGCATCCGCTCCACGAGGGAGGAGAGGGGGAGGGAGTGCACGGCGGCCAGCCGCTGGGCGTGGGCGGGGGCCTTGGTGCCGTTCGGGGTGCCGTCGACGGTGATGCCGCGCTCGTGGAGGAGGTCGGCGAAGGTGCGGGCGGTGGCCCCGGCGGGGTCCGCGTCGCGGGGCGCCGGGCCGTGGTCGCTGTCGTCGAGGCGGGCCTCGTCGGTCATCAGCGCCGTGACCGGGGCGAGGTTCTCGTTGGGGCCGATGGGGTGCTCGACCGGCCCGGAGTAGGCGGAGGCGTCGTACCCGAGGTGCACCGTCGTGCGGTGCCGCTGCTTGAGCGCGCGGGCGGTGGCGTCGGCCAGGGTGCGGAGGTTCGCAGGCTGCTCGGCGGCGGTGGGCTGCGGGGCGCGGACGGTGAGCGTGGGGTCGCCGCCGCCGACGAGGACGATGCGGTCCTTGCCGGCCGTGACGACGGAGGTGTCGATGCGGTGCTCCGGGCCGCGGGCGGACAGCGCGGCGACGGCGGTGGCGAGCTTGACCGTGGAGGCCGGGATGGCGGCCTTGCCCTGGCCGGACCCGAAGACCTCGCGGCCGGCCGCGACGTCCACCACCGAGGCGGTGCGCAGCGGGCCCAGCGCCGGGTCCTTCAGCAGCGGCGCGAGGGCGTCGGCGAGCCCGGCGCCGGTCGGTACCGGTGCCGCGCCCCGGCCGGCGCCCGCGGCGGGGCGGACGCCGAGCGCGGGCAGCACGGGCGCGGCGCTGGGCGCCGGACGGTCGGGCTCCGCGGCGTGATGCTCACCACTGGATCCGTCGACCACCGCCGCCTCGGCGCGCTCGGCCGTACGCTGACCGGAGTCCCACGGGCCGGCCGCCGCCACCGCGACGAGCGCGACCGTCAGGCCGGTGGCTGCGGAGACCACCGTCAGCCGCCAGGTCTGCTGGGTGTGCCGCGGGGTGTCCTGCCAGGCCTGCCGTACGGTGCCGGCCGCCGCCCGGGCCGAGCGCCCGGCCGCGTCGGCCGCGTCCCGCGCGGTGCGCTGCGCCGAACGCTGCGCCGACTGCCATCTGACCTGCCATTTTCTGGTCTCCGGCACCTCGGACCAGCCCCTTTCGCCACCACACACCTGCGTGGGGGACACTTAATCACCAGACGTATGTGTTGATCATGGAGGAGCCACCCGTGGAGTTCGACGTCACCATCGAGATCCCGAAGGGTTCGCGGAACAAGTACGAGGTGGACCACGAGACCGGTCGGATCCGCCTGGACCGTCGACTCTTCACCTCGACCAGCTACCCGGCGGACTACGGCTTTGTCGAGAACACCCTGGGCGAGGACGGCGACCCGCTGGACGCCCTGGTCATCCTGGATGAGCCGACCTTCCCCGGCTGCCTCATCAAGTGCCGCGCCATCGGCATGTTCCGGATGACGGACGAGGCCGGCGGCGACGACAAGCTGCTGTGCGTCCCGGCGTCCGACCCGCGCGTGGAGCACCTGCGTGACATCCACCACGTGTCGGAGTTCGACCGCCTGGAGATCCAGCACTTCTTCGAGGTCTACAAGGACCTGGAGCCGGGCAAGTCCGTCGAGGGCGCCAACTGGGTCGGCCGTGCGGACGCCGAGGCCGAGATCGAGGCCTCGTACAAGCGTGCCGAGGCGCACGGCGGGCACTGATCGAAGCGCCCGGGCGCCGGTCGGCGCCCGGTGATTTTCGTACGCGAACGGGCGGCATCCATCCGGGTGCCGCCCGTCGTGCGTTCGGTGCGCGCCCCGCGCCGGCCCCTGCCGCCGTGCGCGACACGCCGGCGGCCAGGGAAATTCCCGTTCACCGGTAAAAAGCGGGGAAGGAAAAGTAAAGTCTGCGTGCGGCGGCCGTCCGCTCGGCGATTCACCACGAAATAAGCGCGAGATAAATTAACTTACGCCGGCCGCGTCCGCGTCCCGCCTATTCCGCGCATCGCGCTCCCGGCGGCCAATTAACCCATAACTTGACAGTGCACGGCGATGCTAGCTTCGCCGTCTTGACGAGAGCACCCCAATAGGCAAGGCGGTTCTCTGGGTCGCGCCCGGCGCGACCGTCGTCAAAGCGGGGGGAGCACTCATGGCAGATCGCGTGGGCCGCGCAAGCCAGAGGAGCAGGAGCAGACCACGCGACGGCAAACTGGTCGCCACGGTCTTCCGACAGCACACGAAGTTGCTGGTCACAGGCGTGGCACTGGGCCTGGTGGGAGTGGCCGCCTCGCTCACCCAGCCGGTGGCCATCGGCCGCCTGATCGAGGCGGCGGGCCGCGGCGAACCGCTGGGCACCCCCATCGCCTGGCTCGTCGCCCTTTTCCTGGCCGGCGCGCTCCTCACCTCGCTCCAGGCTTATGTCATCGGCCGGGCCGGGGAGAACATCGTCTTCGACGTCCGCCGGCTGCTGACCGAACGTCTGCTGCGCGCCGATCTCACCGCATTCGGGAAACGGCCGCAGGGCGATATCTTCACCCGCACGGTCACCGATACCTCACTGGTGAAGATCGCCCTTTCGCAGAGCCTGACCCAGCTGATCACCAGTGGCGTCACGGTGCTCGGCGGCGTGGTGCTGATGTTCACCATCGACGTGGGACTGATGGTCATCACCCTGGGCTGTCTCGGCGCCGCCAGCGTCGTCTCCCTCCTCCTCGCCCGGAAGCTGCGCAAGGTGGCGATGGAGAACCGCGACGACATCGGCGCGTTCGGCACCGCCGTCCAGCGCGTGCTCTCCGCCCTGCCCACCGTCAAGGCGTCCCGCGCCGAGTCCCGGGAGGCCGGCCGCATCGGCACGCTGGCCGGCCGGGCCCGGCGGTCCGGCATCCGGGGCACCGCCTACGGCGCCCTGCTGACGCCGGCCATGAACGTCGGCACGCAGGGCGCGCTGGCCGTCGTCGTCGGCGTCGGCATGGCCTGGGTGGCCCGCGGCGAGATGACCATGGCCGCCCTGACCACGTTCATCATGTACCTGTTCCAGCTGGTCTCCCCGCTGGTGATGTTCTTCATGGCGGTGGGCCAGTTCGTGCAGGGCCGGGCCGCCATCCAGAAGGTCGACGAGCTGGCCGCCATGCCCCAGGAGGGCAGCGGAACGGTGGACGCCTCCCGGGCCGCGCCCCTGGCCCTGCCGGCCCACACCCGGGCGGCGGTGGAGTTCCGCGACGTCCGCTTCGGCTACGAGCGCGACGGTGACGGCGGACGGACCCAGGTCCTGCACGGCGTCTCGTTCGGCGTCCCGGCGCGCGGGCTGACCGCCGTCGTCGGGCCGTCCGGTGCGGGCAAGACCACCCTGTTCCAGCTGATCGAACGCTTCTATCCGGCCGGCGGCGGCACCATCCTGGTCGGCGGCCGGAACATCGAGGCCCTGCCCCTCGACTCGCTGCGCGGGCTGGTCGGTTACGTCCAGCAGGACAGCGCGGCGATGCGCGGCACCGTCCGGGAGAACCTGACCTACGCCAGCCCCGACGCCGGTGAGGACGACATCCGGCAGGCGGTGGAGATGGCCGGGCTCAGCAAGGTGGTGGCCAACCTCCCGCAGGGCCTCGACACCGAACTCGGTGACCAGGGCAGCGGGTTGTCCGGCGGCCAGCGCCAACGCCTGTGCATCGCCCGCACGTTGCTCCAGAAGCCGGCGGTCATGCTGCTGGACGAGGCCACCTCCCACCTCGACTCCGACTCCGAGCGGGACTTCCGCGACGTCCTGCAGCGGGTCTCCCGGCACTGCGCGGTCATCGCCATCGCCCACCGGATCTCCACGGTGATCGACGCCGAGCAGATCGTGGTGCTGGAGGACGGCCGGGTCCGGGCCACCGGCCGGCACCAGGACCTGATGACGCGCGATGCGCTCTACCGCCGGCTGGCCGGCTCCCAGCTGCACGCCGACTCCGGCGGCCGCGCCCCGGCCCCGGCCCCGGCCCCGGCCCCGGTCCCGGTCCCGGCCCGCTACCCGGACCACACGGCCCCCCGCGACACGGAGACCACGCTCTCCCTCTCCCTGGCCTTCGGCGGGCTGCCGCCGGCCACCCTCAACGAGCAGACCATCCGGCTCCGTCCGATCAGGAGCGACGAGCAGTGGTGAACCGCACCGACGTGGCGATCGTGGGCACCGGGCCCAACGGACTCGCGGCCGGGGTGGTCCTGGCCCGCGCCGGCCTGCGGGTGGCGCTGTACGAGCGGGCCGACACCATCGGCGGCGGGCTGCGCACCGCTCCCCTCTTCGACAGCGGCGTGCTGCACGACCTCTGCTCCGCCGTGCACCCGATGGCCGCCGCCTCCCCGTTCTTCCGGGCGTTCGGCCTGGCGGAGCGCGGTGTCGAGCTGTTGCAGCCCGAGATCGCCTACGCCCATCCGCTCGACGGGGGCCGCGCGGCCCTGGCGTACCGGTCGCTGGCCGAGACCTGCGCGCACCTGGGCGCCGACGGCCCGCGCTGGCGGCGGCTGATGGCGCCGCTGGTGGAGCACAGCGACGGCATCGTCGGCCTGATCATGAACGGGCAGCGCCGGCTGCCGCGGGACCCCGCGGCGGCCCTGCTGCTGGCGGCCCGGGTGGCGGTGCACGGCACCGCGCTCGGCGCACGGTACTTCCGCGGTGAGGAGGCGGCCGCCCTGCTCACCGGGGTCGCCGCCCACGCGGTCGGCAGGCTGCCGAGCCCGGCGGGCGGCGCGGTGGCCGTGCTGCTGGGCCACCTCGCGCACGGCTCGGGCTGGCCGCTGCCCCGCGGCGGCAGCGTCCGCATCGCCGAGGTGCTGGCCGCGGACATCACCGCGCACGGCGGCGTCTTCCACACCGGGCACGAGGTGACGGACCTCGCCCAACTGGACGGCGCCCGGGCGGTGTTGCTCGACACCAGCCCCAAGAACGTGCTGGCGCTCGCCGGCGACCGGCTGCCCCGCTCGTACGCGCGCGGCCTGGCGCGGTTCCGGTACGGCCCGGGCGCCGCCAAGGTCGACTTCCTCATCTCCGAGCCGATCCCCTGGGCCGATCCCGCGGTCGGCCGGGCCGGCTCGGTGCATCTGGGCGGCACCCGCGCCGACATCATCCGGCAGGAGACCGCGACCGCCCGCCGGATCCGCACCCGGGAGCCCTTCGTGCTCGTGGTGGACCCGGCGGCGACCGATCCGGGACGCGCGCTGCCCGGGAAGCGCCCGGTGTGGGCGTACGCACATGTGCCGAACGGCGATCCCACCGACCCGTTCGAGCTGGTGCGGGCCCGCATCGAGCGCTACGCCCCGGGTTTCGGGGACACCGTCCTCGCGCACCGCTCGGTGCCCGCCGCGTCGTACGAGACCTACAACCCCAATTACGTGGGCGGGGACATCGGCACCGGCGCGATGACGCTGTACCAGAGCATCGCCCGGCCCGTTCCGCGCTTCGATCCGTACCGCACGCCGCTGCCCGGCGTCTTCCTGTGTTCCTCGGCCACTCCGCCGGGGCCCGGTGTGCACGGCATGTCCGGCTATTTCGCGGCGCTCTCCGCGCTCCGACATTGTTTCGGTATACGCAACGCAGCCGACGTGTCACTCTCACCGACACCGCGTCAATTCAGCCCTGCGCACTAATGCAGGAACACTCATCTGTTTCGTCGTCAACCACTCCCAACGCCCGCGCCAGGCATGGGGATTGCGCCAGATAATCGATTGCCAGCCCGCAGACGTGGCTGATATTGTTCGTTCTAAAGTTACTCCCCCCACACTTCGTTGAGACGTCATCAGGGGATCGGCATCAGCTGCTGGTCTGACCAACCATGCAGACGGCTGCGGTTCTTCCGCCCGGCCGCCCTTCGGTGGCGTGTCACGCCTTGCCTCGCTCTTCGTCTTCTTGACGTTCCCCGGGCATCGACAGTGGGGGCAAAAGAGAGGGGAAGCTCGGGTGGAAAACGGGGTCCAGGACATAGGCTACGGGCGGCAGTTCGAGGGTTGGTACGACCGACTGATCCCGGACGACGCCATTACCGCCGCCGCCGTCGAGGGGCTGGCGGCCCTCCATCCCGATCCCGAGGGGGGAACCCTTGAGTTCGGCGTCGGCACCGGCCGCATTGCCCTCCCACTCTCCGGGAAGGTCGGCCACATAACGGGCGTGGACTCCTCGCCCGAGATGCTGGACATGCTCCGCGTCAAACTGAACGACGGCGCCGGGGACGTCACTCCGGTGCACGGCGACATCCGCACCTACACCTCGGAATCCCGCTATGCGCTGGTGTACTGCGTATGCGCGACGCTTTCGTGTCTCACCACGCCCGAGGACCAGCGGCAGGCCGTCCGGCGCGCGGCCGATCTCGTCGCCCCCGGCGGCCGGCTCGTCATCGAGACGCACAACAAGCCGCCGATCCTGGCCATGCACGAAGGCCTCACCCGCACCACCTACTTCCTGCCCCACCCGGAGCCCGGCACCGGCGTGCAGACCCACTCCACCCTGCTGGAGGGCGGTCTGTGGCACTGCTCGCACATCCTGTACCAGGCCGACGGGACCACCAGGGTCGGCTCCGAACTCACCCGCCTGACCACGCCCGAGGACATCGACGGCTACGCCCTGGCGGCCGGGCTCACGCCCGAATCCCACCTCGCGCACTGGGACGGAAGTCCCTACAGCGAACGCGCCCCGATGTTCATCTGCAGTTACCTCAAGCACTGAGGGCAGCACCCAGAAAAACGGATGACGAAAGAGGATCGCACGTGGGACGTCCTCCGATATTGCCGGCAGACAAGAAATTCGCTCTGGTACTGAGAGTGGTGACCGGCGAACTGACCGCAGCCGAAGCAGCTCGAGAGGCAGGAGTCTCCGAGCAGTCCGTCTCGAACTGGCGCCGGCAGTTTATTGAGGGGGCCCGTAATGGCCTCGCCGGCGAGAGTGGCAAGACTTCTGAAAATGCCTCCCGGACAGCCGAACTCACCCAAGAGATCGCCAACCTGAAGGCCACGATAGGCGAGCTGTACATGGAACTCCGGAAGCACACCCGGAGCGCCGGAGTCCGTGTACCGATGCCCCGCGGGCGGACGCACCCCGCACAAAGAGTCAATTAACTCGTTATTTTATCCGGGAACCGCGTGTTAGGTTTCTCAGCAACAGCCACTTCGAATTCGGGGGAGGGGAATGTGGCGTCTCTTGAGCGCCAATTCGCCGTCGGCATGGCCGGTCTGGCCGGCGCCAGCCTTCTGACCGGTGCGGTAACGCGATTCACCGGTAAGCGCGAGCGTGCACGTCGTTACCTGCTGCACGAGAGGCCGGACGGCAGCCTCGTCGAGGTTGACGTCCATATTCCTCCGCAGGCGCAGCGCGCCGTGCTGTTCGACAACGGCATGGGTGCGCCCCAGGAATACTGGGACTGGATCTGCGGCGCACTTCCCGCGGACATGGGATACGTGCGGTTCAACCGCCCCGGTTACGGGCTCAGCACGCCGTCCACCCAATACGGCCTGGAGCCGCACTTCGAGCTCCTGCAGGAGCTGCGCGACACCTACATCGCCGACCTTCCGGTCGTCCTGGCCGGCCATTCCCTGGGCGGATACTTCGTCGCGGCCTATGCGGCGCGGCATCCGGACGCGGTGAAGGGCGTGACCCACGTGGTCATGATCGACGCCACCGAAGTGGTCAGCCTGCGTCACTCCCGCCGTACCGATGTCGACCGGTGGTCCCACCAGCGCATGCTGATGGAGCAGGTGTTCGCGGCGACGGGCCTCGCGGTCTTCCGCCCCGCCATGAACGCGCACCAGCAGTACCGCCCGGAGGTCAACCGGAGCTACACGGCATTCCTGGCGAACCCCCGTACCTGGGCCAAGGCCTACCGGGAGTACCGGGACGCCATGACCTATCCGGAACTGACCGATCTCGACTGCCCGTTGACCGTCGTCACGGCGGAGAACAACTTCGGCGACAACACCCTGCACGCCGGGATCCAGGCCAGGCTGGCCGTCATCTCGGACCGGGCCCGGCACCACTTCGTCAACGGCTCCGACCACGAGTCCATCCTCGCCGTGCAGCCGCACGCCGAAGAGGTGGCGGAGCTGATCGCCGGCGAACCGCCCGCCGGTCCGCTCGGACCGTCGTGGCAGCCGTCCACGTCCACCAAGAAGCGCCCGGCCGCGGAGCGGGAGGAGGAACTCACGTGATCATGAAAGTGAACACCGAACGGGTGAAGACCGTCGCCGTGACGGCGTCACTCGCCGCATGGCTGGCCGCGACGGCCGTGGCACAGATCCCCGAGCAGCGCTTCGACAACCTCATGCGCCGCGGAAAGGTCTGGATCCCGACCCCGAACTGGCGCTTCTTCGGGCCGAACCCCGGCACCAAGGACAACCACCTGCTCTACCGCGACATCGTGGACGGCAAGCCCGGTGAGTGGACGGAGGTGCCGATCGTCCGCGACCGGCCGTGGTACGCACTGGCCTGGAACGCCCGCAACCGCGCCCCGAAGGCCCTGTTCGACGCCACCCAGCACACCCTCGCCCAGGCGGTCGCCTTCGGCTCGGACGTGCTCCCCGTGACGACGGCGTCCGGATACCGGCTGCTGGCCCGCTACATCCAGCTCCACCTGCCCCACGCCGAAGGCACCACGCACAGCCAGTTCATGCTGCTGCATTCCTTCCCCACCAGCCCCGAAGACCGGCACATCGACCCCGTCTTCGTCTCCCTGGAATTCCCTCTGGACGGAGACGTCACCCCCACCAACGCCCCATCTCTGCTAGCCGCATAGCGAGCCGTTCAACCCTGTCGACTGGAAGCTGCGAGCTCACTCGGCACCTTTGCCGCGTGAGTCCGCGCCCTCCCGCCGAACGGCTGGAGAACTCGCTCTGAGATTTTCTGAGAGAAAGAGGAAAGAAATGTCCATCGTGGCTGACTTCGCCAACACCGAGCTGGCCGACGTGACCCCGGGCCGCATCGGCAACGACGCGACCCCGACCATGCTCACCCCGCTGGCCGCCCTCGCCACCCCCGAGGGTGTCGCCGTGACCTCCGCCACCGCTTACGCGCTGCACGAGGTCACCAAGGACATCCAGCGCTGACCATCCGACCGGCAGGCGATGCTGACCGGCATCGTTAGTCCCGTCCGATGAAAGATGCGGCGGCACGGTACGCCCGATACGCATACCGTGCCGCCGTTTTCCATACCCACCGTACTCGCATCACAATCGGGAGCACCCCACCATGTTCCTCAGCGCTCCGCCCGAGGTCACGGCACGCCGAGTGGCTTCGCTGGGTACGCTGGTCTCCGCACTGGAAATGCTGAGCCAGACGCGTAAGTTCGAAGACGGCGAAATGCTGAGCGGCCAGATTGCGAACATGCGCCCCAAGTTCGCCAAGCGCTTTCCCCGGCTGACCCGCGCCCTCGAATCCAAGAAGGCAGCGGCCGCCCTCTACGGAGTGCAGGCGGGTGCTTCTGCCGCCACGCTGATCTGGGGTCACAAGCGCGCGGTCCGCACCGCGGGCAGCGCCGTGCTCGCGGTGACCGGCGCGGCCGGGCGGCTGCGCTCCCCCTTCGGTGGGGACGGCGCCGACCAGCTCCAGCAGGTGATCAACATCGTCCTGGCCTCGACCGGCACCTTCAAGGACGGCGAGAAGGCCCGCGACGTGGCCATGCGGGCCCTGGCCCTGGAGACGACCATCTCCTACGTCGCGTCCGGCGTGGTCAAGCTCGTGTCCCCGGTGTGGCTCAGCGGCGAGGCGTTCAGCGGCGTCATCCGTACCCACAACTACGGCGACCAGCGCATCTACCAGCTCGTGCACAAGTACCCGATGCTGGGCAAGCTCATCACCTGGGGAACGGTCGCCGCGGAGGTCGGCTTCCCGCTGGTCTTCGTGCTGCCGAAGCCCGCCGCCAAGGCATGGCTCGGCTCGATGACGCTCTTCCACCTGGGCATCGGGCAGTTCATGGGCCTCAACCGTTTCGTGCTGGCCTTCGGCGCCACCCACCCGGCGCTGCTCTACGTCTTCGCGCAGAGCGAGCAGCCCGCCCTCACCCACAGCGCACGGCGCGCGCTCACCGCCGGCGCGAAGTCCGCGCCGGCGGCCAAGGCCGCGGCCTGACCGGGGAGACACCCCGGGGGGGGTGTCTCCCCCCAGGGGTTTCCCCCAAGCGCGGGGCGGGGCCGCCCGCTAGAACCCGCGGGTCCGCTTGGCCGCGCGGCGGCCGGCGCCCGCCTCCAGCAACCCGGGCGCCCGCAGGAACAGCCGGGCGACCTCGGAACCGAGGTTGACCCCCACCGCGATGGCCAGCGCCAGCGAGGCCGCCTGCACCAGCGACGTCAGCCCCTGCGGCAGATGCCCCTGGGCGAAGTTGAGCAGCCCGAAGTACGTGGCACTACCGGGCAGCAGCGGGCCGATCGCGGCGGTCACGTACGGCAGCGCGGACGCGTACCGGTACCGCGACAGCAGCTGCCCGAACAGGCCCACCAGACCGGCCGCGATCGCGGTGGCCGGCACCGGGTTGATCCCCGCCACATTGGCGAGCGCCCCGTACACCACCCACGCCACCCCGCCGTTCAGCGTCGCGAACGCCACGGTGTGACGTTCCTGCTGGAGCAGGACGCAGAACGCCAGCGCCAGCAGCATCGCCGCGAAGGTCTGCACCAGCGGCGCGTTGTACGAGCCCAGCGCCTGCTCCGGATTGAGCCGCTTCAGGCCCGGACTCACCTGCAACCCGATGTACAGCACGCTCAGCACGCCGACGACGATGCCGACGATCAGATAGCCGACCTCCAGCAGCCGGGCCGCGGCGGTGATGTAGTAGCCGGTCAGTCCGTCGTGCACCCCGGCGACCAGCGCCCGCCCCGGGATCAGCGCGAACAGCCCACCGGTGATCACCGCGGAAGCCTGCACGCTGGAGTGCGCCAGCCCGAAGGCCAGACCCACCGCGGCCGGCGGCATCGCGGCCACCACGAACTGGTAGAACTCCGGCAGCCCGCGTCCGGACGCCAGCCACGCCAGCCGGTCACCGAGCATCGAACCCACCGCCGCCGCGAGGAACACCAGCGACCCGCCGCCGACCAGCATCGACGCCGCACCGGACAGCAGCCCGGAGGCCACCGTCAGCGCCCAGCTCGGGTACGGGTGCCGGTTACGACGGATCTCGGCCAGCCCCCGGTACGCCTCCTCCAGGGTGATCCCCTCGGAGGTGATCTCGTCGACCAGCCGGAACACCGCCGACAGCCGGTTGTAGTCCACCCCGCGCCGCCGCACCGTCCGGCTGGCCGTCACCGGGTCGTCGACCAGCGACGGCTGGTACGAGATCGACAGCAGGGTGAAGGTGACGGTCGGCTCGACCCGCTCCAGCCCGTAGGCGTGCGCCACGCCGAACATCGCCGCCTCGACGTCCTCGGCGCCCTCACCGCCGGCGAGCAGGATCTCGCCGATGCGCAGGGTCAGGTCGAGGACGCGGGGGACGGCCGGGCCGGTGTCCTCGTCGCCGCGCTCCCGGCGCTCGGGGACCGGCCGCTCGCCGACCGGCATCCGCAGCATCGTGCGCATCCGGTCCTGCCACGGCGCCTCCTTGGTGAGGCTGACCGTGGGGATGCCGTGCGGCGGCGTGAAGGCCAGGCCCATGGCGGTGGCGCCCACCGGGGTGGGCACCGGGGTCTGGCCCGTGGTGGTGCCGGCCGGCGGTGTGAAAGCGGAGCCCTCCTGCTCGGCGGGCGGCTCCGGGCGCAGGCCCGCGGGCAGGGCGAACTCGGAAGTGGGGTGCTCGTCCTCGGGCAGCGGCGGGTACGGCACGCCGAGCGGCGGCGTGAAGGCGCTGTGCGCCTCGTCGGAGGCCGGCTTGCGGTCCTCGATGGGGCCCATGCCGCTGCCGCTCGGCTTGGTGTCGCTGGGCTTGGTGCCGTTGTTGTCGCTGTCGGTGTTGCGCTGGCCGCGTTGTGGGTCCGACGCCACGGTGTTCGCTCCTCCTGTGCCGAATCGCTGCGCTCTGCGGGTGCTGCGCTCTGGCCGCCTACCCACGATGCTTGCATGCCCGCCGTTGCGCTTTGCGGCGCCTCCCACGCAGCCGGCTGTCCCGCCGTGGGGGTTGCTCGCCGTGGCGCCTGCGGCGGGCGGGTGTGTTTTGGGTGCGGTGACGGTCCTCCGGGGGCTTGTTCATGGACTGCTGACGCTCTACGCTCCGCTGCGCTCCGCCTTCGCTCTCTATTCGAGCCATCCGAAGCGAAGCCCACGAACAAGCCCCCTCCGGCCCGTCCCCTCCCGCTGGGGGGAAGGAGGGGGGCCGGTGGGGGCTGGTGTCGGTGGTCCCGTTGCCGGGTCGTTCGCTCAGCGCTTGGCGTGGCGGCCTCGGCGGGCCGGTTCGGCGGCTGATGCGCCGTGCGGGCGGGGGCCGGCCGGGGCGGCCGGGGCTTCCTTCTTTGCCTTGCCGCGGGCGCGCAGGAACTCGATCGCGATCGGCACGACCGAGATCAGCACGATCGCGATCAGGATCATCTCGATGTTCTTGTGGACGAACTTGATGTTGCCGAGCAGCGAGCCCAGCAGCGTCACACCCGCACCCCACAGCGCGCCGCCGATGAGGTTGAAGGTGATGAAGGGGCGGTAGTTCATCCGGCTCACGCCCGCGATGATCGGCGTGAACGTCCGGACGATCGGCACGAAGCGGGCCAGGATCAGCGACTTCGGGCCGTACTTCTCGAAGAATTCATGGCCCTTGACCACGTTCTCCTGCTTGAAGAGCTTGGAGTCGGGCCGCTTGAAGAGCGACGGTCCCACCTTGCGGCCGAAGAGGTAGCCGGCCTGGTCGCCGAGGACCGCCGCGAGCACGATCAGCACGCACACCGCCCACAGCGGCTGGGTGATCTTGTTCGTCGTGACCAGCAGGCCGGTGGTGAACAGCAGCGCGTCGCCCGGCAGGAAGAAGCCGATCAGCAGGCCGGACTCCGCGAAGACGATGACCAGGACGCCGATCAGGCCGAACGTCGCGATCAGATAGTCCGGGTCCAGCCACTGGGGGCCGAGCGCGAGAGTATTCACGGGGTGAAGGCTCCTGGGTCGAGGGCGCCGGATCGTGCGGTGCGACGAGCGGGGTACGAGCGGTGGACGGGCCCGGGCGCCGGGTGTCGGCCCAAAGCTATCAACGCCCCGCGGCCCCCCTCGGTTCCAGGCGCCCGCCCCGGGCCCCACCCGACCGCTCCCCCACCGCTGGCCGCGCCCCCGGACCCGGGTGATCCTGGCCACTGAGGAGGTGCGCACCCATGGGCATCGAGGATTACGGCGGCGGACAGCACGCACAGTCCGACGTCCTGGTGGTGACGACGAACGACGTCCCCGGGTTTCACGTGGAACGGGTCGTCGGCGAGGTCTTCGGCCTCACCGTGCGCTCCCGCCACCTCGGCAGCCAGATCGGCGCCGGCCTGAAGTCGCTGGTCGGCGGCGAACTGCGGGGACTGACCAAGACCCTCGTGGAGACCCGCAACCAGGCGATGGAGCGGCTGATCGAACAGGCCCGCTCGCGCGGCGCGAACGCGGTGCTGATGTTCCGCTTCGACGTCACGGAAGCGGCGGACGTGGGCACCGAGGTGTGCGCCTACGGGACCGCCGTGGTGATCGCCCCCCTGGGCTGAGAGCGCGATCGCACGGGCCGGGGCGCCCGGCGGGGAACTGCGCCGCCCGGCCCGTACGGCTGGATCACAGGTGGCGGACCGCGTTGGCCAGCATGGCGTCCCGCATGTACACGGCGAGGCCGGGCCGGATCGCCTCGTAGGTGGCGGTGAACCGCTCATCGGCGACGTACATCTCGCCGAGCCCGGTGTGCGCCTCGTAGGAGCACGCGTAGTAGCAGCGGCCGATGTACTGCCGGTGCTCCTCCGCGACGTCCATCGCCGCCTCGGAATCCGCCGGCACGCCCTCGGCGAGCAGATCGGCCATCCTGCGGTGGAGGGCGTCGAATTCCGCCGTCAGCCGCTGCCAGTCCTCCTTCGTGTACGCCGCCGTCCTGCGCTGCGACTCCTCGTAGGCGTCCGTCCCGCCCCAGCGCTCCTCGGCCTCCGCGGCATACGCATCGGGGTCGAATTCCCCGAAGACCTCGAATTTCTCCTCCGGTGTGAGCCGTACGTTCATCCTGCGTGCCTCCATGGCGTGTTCGACGGCCGCGGCCATGTCCTGCAGCTTGCCGATCCGGGCGGTCAGCAGGTCGTGCTGGCGCCGCAGGTGTTCCTGCGGATCGGCGCCCGGATCGTCCAGGAGGGCCGCGACCTCGTCGAGCGGGAAACCGAGCTCGCGGTAGAACAGGATCTGCTGCAGCCGGTCCAGGTCGTCGTCGCCGTAACGACGGTGACCTGCGCGGTTGCGTTCACCGGGGTGCAGCAGCCCGATCTCGTCGTAGTGGTGCAAGGTGCGCACCGTCACCCCGGCGAAGGCCGCGACCTGCCCTACCGAATAGCTCACTCCCGCTCCCTTCTCGGTACGCACGCAACGATGTGTCCTCACGCCGCGTGAGGTGCAAGTCCGCATCCTGAAAAACCGTGGGGCGACCGAATCGGGGGTGAGATCCTTCCGCCCATGCTGGGGATAACGGATCTGTCGACCTACTTGGCCGGGCTCGCGCTGATCATTCTGCTGCCGGGGCCCAATTCGCTGTACGTCGTCTCGGTGGCGGCCCGGCGCGGCCCCCGGGTCGCGTACCGGGCGGCCGCCGGAGTGCTGTGCGGCGACACGGTGCTGATGACCCTGTCCGCGGGCGGCGTCGCCTCCCTGCTGCAGGCCAGCCCGGTCCTCTTCGGCATCGTCAAGTTCGCCGGCGCGGGCTACCTCACCTGGCTCGCGGTCGGGATGCTGCGCGGCGCCTGGGCGCTGTGGCACGGCCGCGAGGCGCGGAAGGCGACGCGCGACGCGGAGACCTCGGAGCCGGCCGGTGCCGCCGCGGCCCCTGCGGTGTCCCGCAAGGAGGCCGCCGAACGCCCCTACCGCCGCGCCCTGATCGTCAGTCTCCTCAACCCCAAGGCGATCCTCTTCTTCATCTCCTTCTTCGTGCAGTTCGTGGACCCGTCCTACGCCCACCCGGTGCTGTCGTTCCTGACCCTGGGCGCGTGGGCCCAGCTGTTCAGCTTCACGTACCTGTCGATCCTGATCTTCAGCGGTACGTACCTGGCGGCCACCTTCCGCCGCCGCCGGCGCCTGACCGCGGGCCTGTCCGCGGGCGCCGGCGCGGCCTTCCTCGGCTTCGCCGCGAAACTGTCCCTGGCCGGCGCAAGCTGAAGCCTTCGCTTTTCTTGCCGCTAACGCGCTGCCGCCGCCTTGTGCAGGACATCCGTGAGCCTGCGGGCCGTCTCGGCGTTGCAGTTCCCGAGCGCGACCAGCGGCAGCGCGGAACTCCCCGCGAACCCCGGCAGATCGACGCCGAGCGACGGCAAAAGCGGCAAGGGGATACAGAGATGAAGCCCAGCAACAAGCTTGACCTGAGCTCTGCCACCTGGCGCAGGTCCAGCCACAGCAACCCCGACGGCGCCAACTGCGTGGAGGTCCGCGACGACGCTCCCGGCCTCGTCCCCGTGCGGGACAGCAAGGACCCGCACGGCCCGGTGCTCACCTTCGCCGGCACCCACTGGTCCGCCTTCGTCGACGCCGTCAAGGACGGAACGCTCGGCGACGCCTGAGCCATCAAGGCGGGCCGAGCGGCCGACGGTAATGGCTACCCCCTCCTCATGCCCGTATTGTCGGGCATGAGGAGGTATGCCGTATGCACCTGCCCGTGCACGACGTGCACGTCGCCGTCATCTACTACTCGTCGACCGGCACCATCGCCACGCTCGCCCAGTGGATCGCGGACGCCGCCGAGCACGCGGGCGCGGACGTACGGCTGCGGCGGACCGCCGAACTCGCGCCGCAGACCGCGATCGACGCCAACCCGGCATGGACGGCCAACGCCACGGCCACCGCGGACATCCTGGAAGCCTCCCACGAGGACATGCTCTGGGCGGACGCGGTGATCTTCGGGACACCGACCCGGTTCGGGAACGTCAGCGCCCAGCTCAAGGAGTACCTCGACACCCTCGGCGGCCTCTGGCACCAGGGCAGACTGGCCGACAAGGTCTACAGCGGGTTCACCGCGAGCGCCACCCGGCACGGCGGCCAGGAGTCCACCCTGCTGGCGCTCTACCAGACCGTCCACCACTTCGGCGGCATCCTCGTCACCCCCGGCTACACCGACCCGGCGAAATACCGGGACGGCAACCCGTACGGCACCTCCCACACCGGCGGCCCGGACACCCCGCTCGACGACGACGCGCGCACCGCCGCCCGCATCCAGGCGCAGCGCGTCGTGCGGTTCACCAAAGCCATCAAGCACGGCCTGGCGCCGGCAACCTGACGCGAAGGGGCGACAGTTGACTCTGCACAAAGGCGCATCGACGTCCGACCAGAAGCGCACCGCACGCCCGGTCAACCCCTTCTACGGCGAGGCCGACCCGGTCTCCGGCATGGAGACCTCGCCACCCCGCACGACCCTCCCCGACGGGCCGGTCTCCCCGCACACCGCCTACCAGTTCGTCCACGACGAGCTGATGCTGGACGGCAACGCCCGGCTCAACCTGGCCACCTTCGTCACGACCTGGATGGAACCGCAGGCCGGGGTCCTGATGACGGAATGCCGGGACAAGAACATGATCGACAAGGACGAGTACCCGCGCACCGCCGAACTGGAACGGCGCTGTGTGGCGATGCTCGCCGACCTGTGGCACGCCCCCGACCCGTCGGCCGCCGTCGGCTGCTCCACCACCGGGTCGAGCGAGGCCGGCATGCTCGCCGGCATGGCGCTCAAGCGGCGCTGGATGCGGCGGAACGCCGACCGCTACCCGGGCAGCGCCCGCCCCAACCTCGTCATGGGCGCCAACGTGCAGGTCTGCTGGGACAAGTTCTGCAACTTCTGGGAGGTCGAAGCGCGCCTGGTCCCCATGGAGGGCGAACGCTTCCACCTGGACGCCGCCTCCGCGGCCGCACTCTGCGACGAGAACACCATCGGCGTCGTCGCCGTCCTCGGCTCCACCTTCGACGGGTCGTACGAGCCGGTGGCCGAGATCTGCGCCGCCCTCGACGAGGTGCAGGAACGCACCGGCCTCGACATCCCGGTCCACGTGGACGGCGCGTCCGGCGCGATGATCGCCCCTTTCCTCGACCCGGAACTGGTCTGGGACTTCCGCCTGCCGCGGGTCGCCTCCATCAACACCTCGGGCCACAAATACGGCCTGGTCTACCCGGGCGTCGGCTGGGCGCTCTG
This sequence comes from Streptomyces sp. NPDC048196, assembly GCF_040652715.1. NCBI lineage: Bacteria > Bacillati > Actinomycetota > Actinomycetes > Kitasatosporales > Streptomycetaceae > Streptomyces > Streptomyces sp. NPDC048196. The sequence continues at coordinate 18,272 of NZ_JBEZMM010000005.1, forward strand.
GCGCGACATGGACGCGCTCCCGGAGGAGCTGGTCTTCCGCGTGAACTACCTGGGCGGCGACATGCCGACCTTCGCCCTCAACTTCTCCCGGCCCGGCGCCCAGGTCGCCGCCCAGTACTACACCTTCCTCCGCCTCGGCCGGTCCGGATTCCGCGCCGTCCAGCAGGCGACCCGCGACGTGGCCCGCTCCACGGCCGAACGCATCGAGGCCCTCGGCGACTTCACCCTCCTCACCCGCGGCGACCAACTGCCCGTCTTCGCCTTCACCACGGCCGACCACGTCACCTCGTACGACGTCTTCGACGTCTCCCGCCGCATGAAGGAACGCGGCTGGCTGCTCCCCGCCTACACCTTCCCCCCGAACCGCGAAGACCTCTCCGTCCTGCGGATCGTCTGCCGCAACGGCTTCTCCCACGACCTGGCCGACCTCTTCCTCACCGACCTGACGCAACTCCTCCCGGAACTCCGCCGGCAATCCGCCCCCCTCGACCGCCCGCAACGCCTGGCCACGGCGTTCCACCACTAGCCCGTCTCCCCCTCCCGCACCTAGGGAGGCACCGGAGACGAGCTGACAAGGGCTGACCGGACTGACAAGGTCTGAGAACAAGGGCTGAGAAGGAGCGTGCACACCGTGGACCAGGAGAACGTGAGCGCCACCCTGACTGTCGCCGTGCCCGCCACGCGGGTCTTCGCGGTGCTGGCGGACCCGACGGCCCATTCCGCGATCGATGGCACCGGCTGGGTCCAGGAAGCGGTCGACCGCGCGCCGCTGACCGAGGTGGGGCAGATCTTCCGGATGGCCATGTACCACCCCCACCACCCCGACGGTGACTACCAGGTGGCCAACAAGGTGCAGGTGCTCGACCCACCACACGCCATCGGCTGGCTGACGGGGGAGGAGAAGGACGACGGCCGCCTGGAGTTCGGCGGCTGGACCTGGCGTTACGACCTCACCCCGCTCGGCCCGTCCGAGACCGCGATCACCCTCACCTACGACTGGTCGGCGGTGCCGCAGTCCATCCGGCAGTACCTCCACTTCCCGCCGTTCGCCCCCGAACACCTCACCAACTCACTGCACCACCTGGCCGAACTCGTCTCCGACGGGTGACGTGGCAGACGACGGCCTTGAGGCCTGACTGCTCTCGGTGCCCTACTGACGGTCTTAGCGACCGTCTTGGCGACCGTCTTGATGACGGTCTCAGCGACCGGCTGGTGACGGTCTCAGCAACCGGCTTGGTGACGGTCTCAGTGCCCTGGTGACAGCCTCACTGAACATCCCCCGGATGACGCTCCCCCGTCGCGTACGGGTTCTCCTCCCCCTCGGCGAGCACCCCGACGAACGGCTCCCCCTCGCCCGCGAAAACGTACGCCCCGCCCTCGATCCGCTCGATCAGCCCGCGGGTCCACACCGCGCCGCTGTCCGCCGAGTGCACCCACAGGTTCATGATCTCGCCGATGTGGCCGAGCTGCCCCGGCCCCTCCTCCGGCGTGTAGTACCCGGTGACCGTGGACCGCCACTCCTCCAGTGCCCGCACCCGCTGCTTGAGCAGCGCCACCGCCTCGTCCCGCGGCAGATCCACCACGAAGCCGATGCCCGCGCTCAGCACGTCGAACTTCTGGTCCGCCCGGGAGAGCGCCTCCCGCAGCAGCGAGAAATACTCCGCCTCGCCCGCCGGGGTCAGCTCGTACTCGGTACGCGGCGGGCCGCCGACGGTACTGGGCGCGATGTCGTGCGCATGCAGCAGCCCTTGCTTGGCCATCTGCTTGAGCGCGTGGTAGATCGAACCGGGTTTGGCGTTCGACCACTCGTGGGCGCCCCAGTACTCCAGGTCGTTGCGCACCTGATAGCCGTGCGCCCGCCCGTGCTGCCGCACGGCGCCCAGTACCAGCAGCCGGATCGCCGACATCGCACCCCTCGCGTCCCGTCACCTCTGCGTCCGTCGCCCCCCACGACACATCGCCTCGGCAACACACCTGGTCGGGCCGCCACCGGACGACGCCCCGACCCCTCAAGGCCCAGCCTAGAACGCACAAGGAACGCTACGCCGCTCCCCTTCCCCGGCCTTCCCCCAGCCTCCCCTCCCCCTCCATCCCCCTACCCCTCCATCCCCCTATCCCTCCGTGGCCTGCAGCTCCTCATCCACCAGCCCGAAGGCGGTCTTACCGTCCAGCGACTCCCGGATGATGTCCGCATGGCCGGCGTGCCGGGCGGTCTCCTCGATCAGGTGCAGCAGCAGCCAGCGCATCGACTGGCGGGCGTCCTTGGGGAACCACGGCGCCTCGGGCAGCGGGAACGTGTCGTTCAGACTCGGCACGGACCGCACGAACTCCTCGGTCCGACGGGCGACGTCGTCCCAGAACTTCAGCACCCCGGCCACCGTCTCGCCGTCCTCCAGCTGGAACGACAGGTGCCAGGTCTCCTGCGTCCGCTCGATCGAGTGCGGCCGCTCCTGCGCCGTCTCCACCCAGCCCTGCTCGGTCTCCGCGACATGCTTGACCAGCCCGGCCAGCGACAGCTCACTCGCACTCGGCCGCTGATTCGCCTGCTCGTCGGTCAGCCCCAGAACGGCCCGCCGCAACCCGCCCCGCTGCGCCTCCAAAAAGGCCAGCAGCGCCCCGATCTCGTCCCCATGAGCCTCAGCCGCAACATGAGTAGGCATGCCATCCACCTTCCGCCCCACACACCAAGGACACCCGGCCCCACACAACCGAGCCGCCGCCCTCCAACACCCCCAAGCTAGCCCCCATAAAGGACAGCCCGCGTCCTCTTTCCCCAAACCCCCAACAACACCAGCCACACACCCCGTCCCCGCCCCAACACCTCACCCCCACCGACGCCCCCGCACGCCACCCCCTCCCAACCCCCAACTACTTTCTGTTACGCTCGCGGGAATAAAACTACCCTCCGTAATCGTTGCCGGAAAAGAAGGAGGCAGCCCGGCCCAAGGCCCCCGCGCACCACCCCACGTCACGCCACACAGCACCCCACACCGCCCGCGACCAAAACCCCCACACGCCCCCGAAACCCACGCACGCCCCGCCCACAACCCGCCCCGAGACGACCCCGCCCCGAGCCCGCCCGCCCCTTAACCAGCCCAGCCCAGCTCACCGCAGCCCAGCTCACCCCAGCTCAACTCGGCCCAGCCCAACGCCGCCCCCGAGCCCGCCCAGCCCACGGCCCCCACCGAGCCACCCCCCGAGCCGCCCACCGCACAGAAACGCCGACCGGAAACGCCAACCGCTCATCCCAGATACGCCAACCCCTCAGACCAGATACGCCGACCGCCCGGAACAGATCCACCAACCGCTCAAGCCAGATCCGCCAACCGCTCGGAACAGATCCGCCGATCACCTCGGATCCGCCGATCGCCTCGGATCAGAACGGAAACGCGGACCGCCCATGCTGGATGGAGATCCACTTCGTGGTGGTGAAGGCCTCCACCATCGCGTCCCCGTTCAGCCGGCCGACCCCCGAGCTCTTCTCCCCGCCGAAGGGGACGATCGGCTCGTCGTGGACCGTGGCGTCGTTGACGTGGAACATCCCGGTGTCGATGCGCTTGGCGAACCGCACCCCGCGCTCGATGTCGCCGGTGTGCACCGCGCCACTGAGCCCGAAGGGCGTGGCGTTGGTGATCCGTACGGCCTCCTCCTCACCGTCGAACGGGACGAGCAGCGCGACCGGGCCGAAGATCTCCTGGGTGAGGAGCGGAGAGTCGTCGGGGAGGCCGCTCAGGACGCTCGGGCCGACGAGCGTGCCGTGGGTCTCGCCGTGCAGGAGCGCCGAGGCGCCCTCGGCGACCGCGCGGTCCACGAGGGAGGCCACCGCCTCGGCCTGGCCCTCGTTGATCAGCGGGCCGATGTGGGTCTGCGGGTCGGTGGGGTCGCCGACCTTGAGGGACGCCACCTTGGCGACGAACTTCTCGGTGAACTCCCGCTCGACGGCGCGGTCGACCAGGATGCGGTTGGCGGCCATGCAGACCTGGCCCTGGTGCACGAAGCGGCTGAAGACGGCGGCGTCCACGGCGTAGTCGATGTCGGCGTCGTCGAGGACGACCAGCGCGCTGTTGCCGCCGAGTTCCAGGATCGAGTGCTTGAAGTGGGCGGCGGCGACCGTGGCGACGTGGCGGCCGACCTTCTCCGAGCCGGTGAAGGAGATCGTCTTGGGCACGGGGTGGTCGATGAGCGCGTCGCCGATCTCGGCGATGTCGGTGACGACGACGTTGAGCACACCCGCCGGCAGCCCGGCCTCCTCGAAGAGCTTGGCGACCAGCCCGCCGCCGCAGATCGGGGTGTTCTGGTGCGGTTTGAGGACCACCGCGTTGCCCAGCGCGATGGCCGGCGCGACGGACTTGAGCGAGAGCAGGAACGGGAAGTTGAAGGGGCTGATCACCCCGACGACGCCGACCGGCAGCCGGTAGAGGCGGTTCTCCTTGCCGTCGATGGGCGACGGGAGGATGCGGCCCTCGGCGCGCAGCGCCAACTGGATGGCCTCACGCAGGAATTCGCGGGCCAGGTGCAGTTCGAAGCCGACCTTGGTGAGCGTGCCGCCGACCTCGGCGGCGATCGCCTCGGACAGTTCCGCCTCGCGGTCGTCGATGATCCGCAGGGCCCGTTCGAAGACCAGCCGCCGGGTGTACGGGTTGACCGCGCCCCATTCCCGTTGCGCACGCTCGGCGGCGCGGTAGGCCTGGTCGATTTCCTCGACCGTGGCGCAGGGTATGGAGGCCAGTTTCTCGCCGTTGTAGGGATTGAAATCGACGATGTCCCACGAGCCGCTTCCGGAGCGCCACTCACCGTCGATGAACTGATAGGCCAACTCGTCGAAGTAGGACATGCCATCCCGATCTGGAGAACAGGGCGCGCGGGGCGCCTAGTTGGGGGGTGCTGACTCCTGATGGGGCGCATCCTACCGACGCGTCACATGAGAGGGGATAGACGTCACATAAGTTGGAGTAGACCACGCAAAAGGTCTCTGGTCTCCGCCGGACTGGGTCCCTCTTCCTGGAGGCGGTCCATCACCCGCGCGTATTGGGCCACTTCTTCGGGCTTGTCCACATACAGTGCGCTGGTGAGCTGTTCCAGGAAGACGACGTCCGGGAGTCCCGATTCCTGGAATCCGAGCATGGTGAAGGCGCCGAATTCCCCCGCGTGCCCGCCCAGGCTGAACGGCATGACCTGGAGGCGCACATTGGGACGTTCGGAAACGTCGATCAGATGCCGCAGCTGCTCGCGCATCACCTCGCGTTCGCCGTACGGGCGGCGCAGCGCCGCCTCGTCGAGTACGCAGTGGAATTGCGCGGGCCGCTCGGCGACGAGCAGTTTCTGGCGTTCCATGCGGAGCGCGACCCGGCGCTCTATGTCGGCGGGCGCGGCGTCCGGCATGCCGCGCCGGATGACGGCCTGTGCGTAGCTCTCGGTCTGCAACAGCCCGTGTACGAACTGGACTTCGTAGACCCGGATGAGCGAAGTGGCTCCTTCCAGGCCGACATACGTCTGGAACCAGCTGGGCAGTACATCGGTGTAACTGTGCCACCAGCCCGCGACGTTGGCCTCGCGTGCGAGGGAGAGCAGCGCCTCGCGCTCCTGCGGATCGCTGACTCCGTACAGCACGAGGAGGTCCTCGACGTCGCGTGCCTTGAAGCTGACCCGGCCCAACTCCATGCGGCTGATCTTGGATTCGGACGCACGGATCGAGTAGCCGGCCGCCTCGCGGGTTATTCCACGGGATTCACGCAGGCGGCGAAGCTGCGACCCGAGCAGGATCCGCCGCACCACCGACCCGCTCGACTCACTTGCGGACACCTCTCTGACCCTCCTGTGACCCACCCCGTCCAATGGTGGGCCGCAGTCTGCCACGTTCAGGCTTCGTTGAGTGCTCATCCGGTTACTGATATGAGCCGCTCTCTCAAGCCCTCCACAAGAACCGGTGGCAATAATTGCCGCCAAACCGGGCTGATCCCCTCCAATCGCGGCGCGTGCACGTGCATCTGCCCTTGCATCTGTCTCGCACATTGGGAACCATAGGCGGCGCACGCATGCACGCTCGTGAAAGATCCGCCAGATCCGGCTGAACCGGCCAGGGTCATGACGTCCGCGAACGCCAGGAGTGCCTCGCATGGGGACCAAGGTTTTGACCATGCTCGAGCCGTTATGGCAGGGCTTTCCTCCCGTCGACCCGCTGGCCGTCTCCGGATCCGCGTCGTGCACGCTCCCCCCGCGGTACGAATCGGTGCGCTCCGCGCGGAAGTTCACCCGTGACACGCTCCAGGGCTGGGAACTCGACGAGCTCTTCGACTCGGTCGCGCTGGTGGTGTCCGAACTCGTCACCAACGCCCTGAGACATGCGGTCCTCGCCGCCCCCGAGCACGCCGACGCCCCGCCGCCCGCCCGGCTCCACCTGATGCGCTGGTCGCAGCGGCTGATCTGTGCGGTGCGGGATCCCAGTGATGACTCACCGGTGGCCGGCGAGGCGGATTCCGCGGCGGACTCGGCGTCCGAATCGGGGCGGGGGCTCTATCTGGTGGACTCGTTCAGCGACAGCTGGGGCTGGCACCCGCTGTCCGGCGTCACCCACGGCAAGATCGTGTGGGCGCAGTTCCGGCTGCCGTAGCCGGCCGTGCCCGCCACCCGTCGTACACGAGGAGCGCCCGCCCTGCCGGTGGGCGCTCCTTGCATATGCATGTGCCGACGTCGCCTCTGCACGTGCCGGCGGCGCGTGGTGCCGCTCGGCGCCGTGGCCTCTGGGTCGCGTGAACGCTCAGTCCGGTACGAGGTGGTCGAACTCCCCGTCCTTGACGCCGAGCAGCATGGCCCGTACCTCGGCCGGGGTGTAGACGAGCGCCGGGCCGTCCGGGAAGCGGGAGTTGCGGACCGCGATCTCACCGCCGGGGAGTTTGGCGAACTCCACGCAGGAGCCCTGGGAGTTGCTGTGCCGGCTCTTCTGCCAGGTCACATCGCGGAGATCCGTTGCGGCCATGCCGTTGTATGCGTGGGGCACAGGGCTCTCCCGGTGAGAAATGGTGTCAACTGCCCGGGATCATAGCTGCGTTCACATGCGGATGCATGCGCAGATGCACGTGCACGACAGCCGGTGCCGCTCCCGTCACAGCTTGTCGAGCACCTGCCCCCACCGCTCCCCCACCATCGATCGCCGGCCGCCGCCCCTGATGCGGTGTGCCTTTACCTGGTACGGACGGTCCGGTTCGAACCCTCATGGGCGAGGAAGAGACGTGTGCCACGCCGCTCGGGTTCCAGGTCCGGGTGAGGGTCCGGCCGGCGAGGCCGCCCCTGCTCCTCGTCGGCGTCCCCCCGGCGCAGCCGCAGCTCCCTCCCCCTTCCCCCTGGCTCTTGGCGGCTCCCTTCGGCCAGCCGGAAATCGCCCCGCATCAGCCACCGGGTGATCGGCCCGGGCTCGGTCAGCGCCCGCCGGACCTCCGCCGGCGCAGGCGGTCGGACCGTGCGGTGCGACCTCCGGGCGGTGGATCCGCTGCCGGCCGGCCCGTTCCTCGGTCCCCCGTCACCGTGAGGCGTACGGAAGCAGCGCCATCTCCCGTGCGTTCTTGATCGCCCGGGCGATCTGCCGCTGCTGCTGCGCGGTGACCCGGGTGACCCGGCGGTGGGGGCACCTCCCGGCCGAAGGCTGGGGGAGCACCTTGCCGCGGTCCGAGAGGAACTTCCGCAGCAGATCGGTGTCCTTGTAGTCGATGTACGTGATGCCGGCCGCGTCGAGCGGATTGGGGCGGGGCGTGGTCCTGCGGCGCGGGTCGTGCCGTCGGGGCATGGGAGTTCCTTGTGACGAGGGCGGGCGGGGAGGGTGTGAGGTGCCGCGGGCCGCGGGCCGCGGGCTGCACCCTGCGGCACCGGGGGGCTACGAAACCGGATCGAGGAGTTCGTCGAAGGCGGCCGGCAGGGTCTTCCAGGCCGGTGGGCCGCCCGCGTACTCGGCGTCGGTGAGCAGGCAGGAGTCCAGGAGGGAGGTGAGCCCGTCGCGGTCGAGTCCCGGCGAGGTGAAGACCAGGTGCTGGGCGCGGTCGCCGTGCTCGGGGTGCCAGTCCAGTGCGGCGGCCGCGCGGCGCATCGGCGGGACCATCTCCCAGGCGGCGTCCGGCAGTGCGGCCAGCCAGGGACCGGCGTTCTCGACGCAGAGCGCTCCGCCGGCCGCGTCCCAGGAGAGCAGGGTGTCGGGCCGGTCGGCCAGCCAGAAGCGGCCCCGACTGCGCGCGGCCGCGCAGGTCAGGTCCTCCAGCGCGGTGTAGAGCCGCTCGGGGTGGAAGGGCCGGGTGTGCCGCCAGACGAGGGTGCCGACGCCGTCCGCGTCGGCCTCCTGGGGGAGCAGCGCGCAGGCCGGGTGCTGGCGGGCGGCGGCCGCCTCGACGTCGAATCCTGCCGTGGCGGCGGCCGCCAACCGGCCCGACTCTACCGGCACTTGGCGGGCGGTGGGGTGCAGTTGGGCGAGCAGTGCCAGGTCGGCGGGCTCGGCAGGCTCGTCGCCCGCGGCGATCGCCAGCACGGGTGCGTATTCCAGCTGCCGGGCCCAGGTGTCGGCGACCGTGCGCCGGTCGGTCGCCGCGGCAGCCAGTCCGGCCTCGGTGAGGTCGTCGCCGCAGCCGAGGTAGGGCAGCAGCAGCGCGGGGTCGACGGCGGTGATCACCTGTGTCAGTGCGAGGTGCTCGCTGCCGCAGGTGGTGATGACCTCGGCCATCGCCTTGGGTTCGACGGAGTCCCACAGTTCGACGACCGCCAGCCGGCAGGTGCGGCCGGCGGCCAGTCGTTCCAGCTCGGGCACCAGGTCCTCGCGCAGGGCGCAGCAGGCGCAGTCGTTGACGAGCGGTGCCTCGCCGGTGGCGAGGGTGCCGCCGGCGTCGCGGATGGTGCGGCGGACGGTGCCGTCGGCGGCCGGGGCGAGGTCGTGGTGGAGGGCGACGCTGCCGGGGACGGAGTGCAGCAGCCGCTCGACGGTGGCCCGCCGGGCGTCCGCGTGCACTCCGCCCACCAGCACGATGTTCAGCGGGCCCATCAGCGGGCCCGCTTGCCGTAACGCCGCTCGAACCGCTCGACGCGGCCGGCGGTGTCCAGCACCCGGGCGGTGCCCGTGTAGAAGGGGTGACTCGCCGAGGAGGTCTCGACGTCGATGACGGGGTAGGTATGGCCGTCCTCCCACTCGATGGTCTTGTCGCTGGTGGCGGTGGAACGGGTGAGGAAGGCGTGGTCCGCGGCCCGGTCGCGGAAGACGACCGGCCCGTAGGTGGGGTGGATTCCGTGCTTCATGGGGCTCAGCGCTCCTCTCGGAAGGTGACGTGCCGGCCGGCCACCGGGTCGTACTTGCGCAGGTGCAGGCGGTCGGGGTCGTTACGGCGGTTCTTGCGGGTCACGTAGGTGTAGCCGGTGCCGGCGGTGGACCGGAGTTTGACGACCGGGCGTAGTTCGTTGCGGGCCATGCCGGCTAGTATACGGAAATGGTTTCCATTTTCAATAGGCTCTGACCTGGGCCTCTACCGGAAGGAGCGCTGTCGATGCCGTCGATACCTACGACGCCTTCACTGCCCCGGCAAGGCAGGATCGCGGGGAACGCGCGGCGCCGGGCGGTCGTCGCCTGTTACGCGGCCCGCCGGGCCGTTCTGCGGGCCGTCATCCGTAGTTGCCCCACACCGGCGGAGGTGCGCGCCGCCGGCCGCGCCCGGTCGGCCCGTCGGCGGCCCGCTCAGCCGTCCGGCGCCGGCGGCGCCCCCCGGACCGCACCGCCCGGCACGGCCGGGTAATACTGGACAGAACGCCCGCCGACCCCTGGCGGCCCCCGACGGAAGCGAGTGCGCATGCTCCGCAACGCCTTCGAACCCTGGCACCTGATCCTGATCATCGCGGTCCTGGTGCTGCTCTTCGGCTCGAAGAAGCTGCCCGACATGGCGCGCGGGCTGGGCCGCTCGATGCGGATCCTGAAGTCCGAGGCCAAGGCCCTCAAGGACGACCGGGCCGCCGAGGCACCCCGCGCAGAGGCTCCTGCGGAGTCCGCCGCCGGCCGCTGATCCCGGCCGGGCTGCCGACCGTGGTCAGTGGTCGCCGCCCTCGTCGATCAGCCGCCGCACCTCGCGGTCGATCAGGCCCAGCCGGGCCTCGGCGACCAGCGGCACCGCCCGGCGCTGCCGGCGCGCCTCGGCCAGGTCGATCTCGACGGTGACCAGCGCCGGCTCCCACTTGGGCGCCTGCGCCACCACCGCGCCGCGCGGGTCCACCACCCGCGAGCCGCCCCAGAACGTCGCCCCGTGCTCATTGCCGACCCGGTTGACGAAGACCACCCAGCACTGCAGCATCTTCGCCGTATAGGACAGCAGCGTGTCCCAGTACAGGCCGGTGTCCATCGCCTCCGGGTCCAGGCTCGCCGCGCTGTTGGTCGGCACGAACAGCACCTCCGCCCCGTCCTGCACCGCCAGCCACGGCAGCACCGGCTGCCAGGCGTCGTTGCAGACCAGCGTCGCGCCCCGGCCGCCGCGGGCGGACCGCTTCAGCTCGTAGGCGCGCAGCGACTGTCCGGGGCTGACGTGCTTGCGCTCCTCCCAGGCGAGGTAGTTGGGCAGATAGAGCTTGCGGTGGGCGTGCAGCAGCGCGCCGGCCGCATAGTGGGCCGCGGTGTTGTACGCGCGCAGGCTGGTGTGCTCGTGGAAGCCGACGAGGACGTCGGGGCCCAGGGTGCTCAGCTCCAGCAGCCGCGGATCGTTCGCCTCGATGGACTCGTCGCGCTTGAGCGCGCCCAAGTGGTAGCCGTGCAGGCTCAGTTCGGGGAAGACGACGAGATCGGTGCCCTGGGCGGCGGCCTGCTCGATCTGCTCATGGGCGGTCTTCAGATTGTCCGCCACCTCGCCCAGCACGCAATCGGTCTGCGCCAGCGCAATGAGCATGACCCCACCTCATCGACTCATCACTTTTGCGGCTTTTCCGCCATTTTGCCAGAGGCGGAACGGACCGGCACCACCCCGCGGAACTCCCGCTTCCGCGCACTTCAAACGCCCGGCGAGGCAGGTCCCACCAATGAGCGAAAGAACGATCCTTCCCGTGCCGGAGTGTGTGCTCAGGCGTTGATCCGCACGATCCGTCGTACCACCGGAAGGGCGGCTTCCAGCCGCAGCCCCGCCCGCCGGAAGCGCTGCGACGGCCCGCGGTCGAACCGTCCGGTGATGCCGACGGCCGGATCGACCGGGCGGCCCAGGCCGAGCGGCCCGCCGGACCCGCTCGGCCGGCCGCCTCGCCCCCGGACGCCCCTGGCGTCACCGGCCCGGCCGGTCCTCTCCCCCACTCCGTGATCCGCGTCGTCCGCGCCGCTCACCGGCGTCGCGTACGGGCCCTGCGCAGCAGCAGCGCCCCGCCCAGCAGCAGCCCCCCGCCCGCACCGGCCGCCGTCCCCAGCTCGCCGGTCCCCGTATTCGCCAGCAGCGCCGAGCCCGCGGATGCCCCGGCCCGCGCCACCGCGCCCATCCGCTGGTCCGGTACGGACCGCGGCGCGGGCCGGTGCGCGGCCTCGTGCACGGCCGGGTGGCCGGCCGGCGGCGCCTTCTCGGGCGCCGGCTTCACCGGCGCCGGGGCCTCGTGCCGCACGTGCGTCTTCTCCGGGCGCCGCACCGGCCCCGCCGGCTTCCCCGGTGAGACGGGCGGCCGCTGTGCCACCGGGGGAGGCGGTACGGCCGGCGCGGGCGCCGCACCGCTCCCGCAGGAGTTGCCCAGGGCGGGGTTGAGCGCCGCGGCCCCGTCGACCGAGTTGCCACACGCGTTGACCGGGGTGTCCACGCTCACCTGGACGCTGTTGCCGGACAGCACCCCCGGGGAGTCCGAGGCGCCTCCCCCGGCGCCGGCGTCCGCGTACGCCGTCCCGCCGCCCGCGCCGAGCATGCCCGACGCCGCGGCCATGAGCACGCAGGTCTTCAGGCTCTGTCGCATCTCTCATCCCTCGTCTGCAGTCGTTGCGTACGGGCCCAGGGGCCCGCTCCCCCCGTGGTGCGAATACGGCCGGGCGGCCGGCAGCGCATACGCGGCGCCGGCCGCCCGGAGACGCAAGCGGTGCAACGGCCGAAGCCGTCGGCCGTCCTCAGTGGTTGGCGACACCGTTGCCCGAGAGGATCGGGATGTCGTCGATGATGTGCGACAGCGTCTCGTCGCCCTTCGCCTGGGTCGAGTTCTGGACGCACTGCTGGTTCTGCGGGTTGGACAGCACATTGATGTCCTGGATCTGAGCGGCTGCGAGGCCCTGGATCGGCACCTTGCCCACAGCGATGCACAGCTGGTTCAGCGAGCCCTGGACGAGCCCGAGCTGGGTGCTCAGCTTGCCGTGCGTGGTGGAGTTGCCGTAGACCGACGCCGCCCCGTTCCCGTTGACCGTCCGGGTGCCCTTCTGGTCACCGATCGCCATGGCCTGCGGAGCGGCCGCAACGGAGATACCGACGAGCGACGCCGCCAAGGCCGCGCCCGCAAAAATCTTCTTCATTCACGCAAACCCTTCAGGAGATGGAACTCCCGGCCCGGGAGCCCTATTTGAACAACCCGCCACGCGGCCGCGAGTTGCGCAGCATCACCCGAATAGCTGGCCGGTTCTCCGGAAAAGAGGCCGCTCACACCGGCCCGAAAACGACAATGCGATGAATGTGCCCGGAGTTTCGCCGTACCGCTCCCGTCCCTCTTCACCGGCTCATCGGGGCCCGGTGCACGACACAGGGCCCGCACCACCGTCCGAACGGCTGCGCAGACCCTGTCCTCGTTTCCGGCCGGCATGCCAATGCCCTGGCAACCCCATCAATTTCGCAAGGGCATTGGCATGCTTCCCTCCACACACCCTTCCTAACGACCGGATGCGCCGGAGTTCAGTCACGAGCGAATAACAATTCCCGGCCCCGGGGTGGGCAGCAAAAACCCGGGCCGCCCGGAAGAAGGAGGGCCGGGCGGCCCGGGTTTTGCTCAGCCGGTCAGTGGTTCCCGGCGCCGTTGCCCGAAAGGATCGGGATGTTGTCCAGGATGTGCGACAGCGGCTCGTCGCCCTTCGCCTGGGTCGAGTTCTCGACGCACTGCTGGTTCTGCGGGTTGGACAGCACGTTGATGTCCTGGATCTGGAGCAGGATGCCCAGGACCTGGACGGGCACCTTGCCCAGGGCGACGCAGGGCTTGTTCAGCGAGCCCTGGATCAGGCCGATCTGCGGGCTCATGTAGCCGTACGTGGTCGAATTCCCGTAGTACTGCGTCGCGCCGTTGCCGTTGACGGAAGACGTCCCGTGCTGATTACCGATCGCCATCGCCGCAGGGGCAGCGGCGCTGGCTACGCCGACAATGGACGCAGCCGCTGCTGCGGTCGCCAGAGCCTTCTTGATCATTTTGGTCCTTCGTGTTTCGGGATACCCTTGGGCCGGGCAATCTGCCCAACTGACAGGGACGTTTTTGGTTGTTCTCATTCACTCAAACAGCGGGTGGCCTGATGCGCTTTGCCCATCGCCATCGCGACCGGCACCCGGTAACCGGAACCCGGCACGAAAAACGTCCGGGGTGCGGTGCAGCTTCGTGAAATCGAACTCCGCGATCCGATAATGGGGAATTCTGCTCCCCGTCGCATTCCACCGGAGGGCGGCCGAGGCGCCGTTTGGTCCGGACTGCGTCGCGGCTCCTTGCCGAGCGGTTCCGGTGGTCGCCGGCCGGCGTCACGCGTCAGGAATTACTTGAGCGGAAGACCACCGAGCAGCCGGCCCTTCTTGGCCGCGCCGTTAAGGCCGCCGAGCAGCTTCTTCGCGCTGGCCGACTTGACCTTGTCCCGCGCGGTCCTGACCGTGTTGAAAAGCGGCCCGAGCTGGTGGCCGTCCAGCTGATCGCTGCTCAGCGTGTCGTTCACCGCGCCGTTGAGGCTCATGGTGGGAGCTCCGGGCTGCGCGGCGAAAGCGGGCGCGGCGGCCCCCAGCGCCAGGACGGAACCGGCAACAACCGCAGCAGACTTTGCGTACTTCACTTCAACTGTCCCTTCTCGGGCGGTGCTTGACGGTCCCGGGAGATCAGCGCCGCATAAGCGATCACTTCGCTGCTCGGATCACCGCTTTCAACGTGATTAACGAGGGCCGCGGTCCGAAGAAACCCTGAATTTCGCCCTTTTCGGCCAGGCCACCCGAAAGGTGCGGACAGCTGCACCATTACCCATGCAAGCGAATGTCGACCGGCCCGATGCACAGGGAACCGCGCATCGGGGCCGGGTCACAAGGACACAGCTCGAATTCCTTCGAGTCAGTGGTTCAGGCAGTTGTTGCCGAACGCCGGGTTCAGCAGTGCGATGATGTTGACGGTGTTTCCGCACAGGTTGATCGGAATGTGGATCGGAACCTGGATGGAATTGCCCGAGATCACACCGGGGGAGCCCTTGGTGCCGCCCGCGGCCTCCGCGTCGGCGAACGCCGGCGCCGCCGAGGCCATTACCATCAGCGTGCCGGCCGTGACCGCTGCGACCTTTGCGTACTTCACTTTCTGCCCTTCCTGTCAGCGGGTCCGTAGCGCACACGACCGTCGTGTCGCTCGGGCGCTGATCTGCTCGCCCGTAACGCCGCTGCCGATATTGGTAACGATTGCCCGTCGTGGATGAAACCCTTGCCCGGTGGTTTTCCGAGGAATCGCTCGAAGGGTGCACGACCGTTTCGAGAGATTGCCGCCGCGCATACGACGCGGAAAAAACACCGGACTTCGAACAGGCGCGGTATCCGCCGAATACGAATTTCTACCGAAAGGGGGATCGAGAATATCTGTCCCTACGTTCCGTAAGGGACACCGCAGGACCGGACCACCCTGGAAGTGAGAGCCGGCGGTCCGGACCTGCGGCCGTTGGCCGGCTCAGTGGTTGCCGACGCCGTTGCCGGACAGGATCGGGATGTCGTCGATGATGTGCGACAGCGTCTCGTCGCCCTTCGCCTGGGTCGAGTTGTCCACGCACTGCTGGTTCTGCGGGTTGGACAGCACGTTGATGTCCTGGACCTGGATCGCGCCCAGGACCTGGACGGGCACCTTGCCCACGGCGAGGCAGGGCTTGTTCAGCGTGCCCTGGATGAGCTCCAGCTGCGGGCTCATGCTGCCGTGCGTGGTGGAGTTGCCGAACGCGCTCTTGGCTCCGTTGCCGTTGACCGTCGACGTGCCGTGGTGGTTGCCGATCGCCATCGCCTGGGGCGCGATCGCCGCCGAAATTCCGACGACGGACGCGGCGACAGCCGTCGTGGCCAGGACCTTCTTGATCACGATTTACCCTTCTCGAAGCGGAGTGCCCGTATCCGGAGCGCCCTGGTCAACTCGCTTCTTTGGGTGCGGTTTCGCCCATTCACCCGAATGCCGCGGAACGATAGACACATATCACTGCATCTGGGCGGCCCTTTCGGCCGCGGATGCGTAGTGGGCGGCACAAAGGCCGGTACGGGAATGCGTACCGGCCTTTGTGGTGGACCGCCCGCGTCAGCGGCCCGAGCCATCAACCTCTGTACAGCGCTCAGCGGTTGATGCAGACATTGCCGAACGCCGGGTTCAGCAGTGCGCCGATATTGACGGTGTTTCCGCACAGGTTGATCGGAATGGAGATCGGCACCTGGATGAGATTGCCGGAGAGGACACCGGGGGAGTTGACTGCGCCGCCCGCGGCGGATGCCCCGCCGGTGGCACTGGCCATACCGGCCGCCCCCACCACAGCGACGCCCGCGGCGGCGGACACGACGACGGCCTTCGAGACAAACTTCACGGTGAACCTCTTCACTGAGCAGCATTCAGGTATGTGCGCGCCGCGTGGGGCGACAAGCAGCTCAACGCATCAACTGGGGCAAAAGTAGCGGGCTCAAACGGGTGAAAGGGATGTCTCGCACATTTGGTGGTAGTTGGCCGTTCGGCGGATCGGCCTGCCGGGCGTCCCGTCGTCATCGTCGCACGCGGTGCGGCCAGGGGGTCCGCCAAACCAGGCCCGGAAAAGGCCGGTTGTCAGTGGCGTCCGGTCCAATGGCGATATGAAGGTGACATGTGCGCAGGTGCTGGCGTGGCGGCTGCGGCAGCAGAGTCTGGCACCGCGGACGACCGCTTCGGTGGAGCAGCTCGTCGGGCAATTGGCCGGTGTGCAGGCGCAGGTCGCCTCGGCGGCCGAACTCGCCCTGGCAATACGGCAGAAGGAGCATCGCCGCGGCGCTGTCCAGGAGGCGCTCGCGGCCCGTTCGCTGGTCAGGACCTGGGCGATGCGGGGCACGCTGCATCTGCTGCCGGCCGACGGTGCGGCGGCGTATCTCGCGCTGCTGGGGGCGGCGCGTACGTGGGAAAAGGCCGTCCTGGCAGCGGGCGTTCGGGGTGAGTCCGCAGCAGGTGTCGGCGCTGGGCGAGGCCGTCGACGAGATCCTCGACGCGCGGGTACTGACCCGCCAGGAGTTGATCGACGCGGTGCCGGCGCGGCCCGGCCTCGAAGGCCTGGGAGAGCAGTTGGCGTCCGGCTGGGGCACCGTGCTCAAACCGCTGGCCTGGACGGGCCGGTTGTGTCAGGGCCCGCCACAGGGGCAGAACGTCACGTTCACCTCGCCGCGCTCCTGGGTGCCCGGTTGGCGAGGGGTACCGGACCCGGACACGGCCGCGCCGGCGGTGATCTCGGCGTACCTGGCGGCCCACGGTCCGGCCACACCGGCCACGTTCGACGCCTGGCTGCTGCGCGGCGCGACCCGTAAGGCCGTGCTCCGCGGGTGGTTCGCGTCGCTCGGCGACCGGCTGACACCGGTCGAGATCGTGACCGGGGGCGGGGGCGGGGGCGGCAGCACGGGCCGGGGCGGGGGTGGGGGCACGGCGTATGTGCGGAGTGAGGACCTGACGGCGCTGGCGCGCATCAAGCCCTCGCAGGAGGTGCGGCTGCTGGCCGGTTTCGATCAGTACGTCCTCGGGCCCGGCACGGCCGATACGCGACTGATCGCGGCTGCTCGGCGTACGGCGGTCAGCCGCAGCGGCGGCTGGATCTCGCCGGTGGTGGCGCATGAGGGGCGGGTGGCGGGCGTATGGGAGTTCACCGAGGAGACGGTGGGCGTGACGTTGTTCGCGGAGCACGGTGCGGTACCGGCCGCCGGCCTGGAGGCGGAGGCCGCCCATCTCGCCCGCTGCACGGGCCGCGAACGGCGGCTGGTGGTGCGGGTGCGGTAGGTCGGGGCGGGTCGGGGTCGGAGTCGGGTCGGGGTCGGGGTCGGGGTCGGGGTCGTAACTGTGCCTGTGGCTGAGTCTGTGCCTGTAGCTGCGACGGCGCCTGTGACCGTGGTCGCGGCCGTGGCCGCCACGGGAGGTTGTGGCTGCTGTTTTGTGGCGAACCTGCAGGTCAGGGCGATTGTCAGACCCTGGTGCAAGACTGAAGGACATGAGATGGGCGGTGGTGGAGACGGGCGACGGGGGTGCTCGTCTCTGCCCGCTCACTCCGGATGGCCGGGTGGCGGGGCCGGTGGTGAGCGAGCCGTCGCTCGCCGAGGCGGTGCGGTCGCGGCCCGAGGTCGAGCGGTGGGTGTGGCGGTCCACCGCGGAGATCTACCGGCGGCTGCTGGCTGCCGGGGTGCGCGTCGAGCGGTGCTACGACGTGGAGGCCGCGGAGGCGCTGCTGTTCGGCCATGAGGAGGGCCAGTCGGGGCAGCCGCGTTCGTTGGCCGCCGCCTGGGCACGGCTGCACTCCCTGCCCGTGCCCCCGGACGCTCCCCCGCGTACGGCGGAGACCCAGCCGTCCCTCTTCGAACCGGGTCCGGTGCCGTTGCCGCCCGGCACGGACGAGTTGTCGGCGCTGACGGAGGTCTACGCCGCGCAGGTGGCGCGTACGGCCCGGGCCGAGCACCCGGAGCGGATGCGGCTGCTGCTCGCCGCCGAGTCCGCGGGCATGCTGGTGGCCTCGGAGATGGGGCGTACGGGGGTGCCGTGGCGTGCGGATGTGCATCGTGCGCTGCTCGACGAGCTGCTGGGCGAGCGTTTCCCGGGTGGGCTGGAGCCGCGGCGGATGGCGGAGCTGGCGGACGAGGTGTCCCGGGCGTTCGGGCCCGGTGCCCGGGTGCGTCCCGATCTGCCGAACGACATCGTCAAGGCGTTCGGCCGGGCCGGGATTCCGCTGACCTCGACCCGTAAGTGGGAGCTGCAGCAGGTCGATCATCCCGCGGTGGCGCCGCTGCTGGCGTACAAGACGCTCTACCGTCTGCACACCGCACATGGGTGGGCGTGGTTGCAGCAGTGGGTGCACGACGGCCGGTTCCGTCCCGAGTACCTGCCCGGTGGCACGGTCTCCGGCCGCTGGACGACGAACGGCGGGGGTGCGTTGCAGATCCCGAAGGTGATCCGCCGGGCGGTGCTCGCCGATCCGGGGTGGCGCCTGGTGGTCGCCGACGCGGACCAGATGGAGCCGCGGGTGCTGGCCGCGGTCTCCCGCGACCGGGGTCTGATGGAGGTGGCCGGCAGCGGCGAGGATCTCTACGCGGACCTTGCCGCCCGTGCGTTCGGCGGCGACCGGGACCGGGCCAAACTCGGGCTGCTGGGGGCGATTTACGGCCAGACATCGGGCGACGCCCTCAAGCACATGGCCGATCTGCGCCGCCGCTATCCGGCGGCCGTGGCGTATGTGGACGAGGCGGCGCGCGCGGGCGAGGAGGGCCGCCTGGTGCGTACGTGGCTGGGCCGCACCTGCCCGCCCGTCTCCATGGCACCGCCCGACGAGGCGGGTCTGCCCCAGGAGGAGGAGCCGTCCACCGGGTATGGCGGCAGTTCGGCGGCCGCCCGCGCCCGCGGCCGGTTCACCCGTAACTTCGTCGTGCAGGGCAGCGCCGCCGACTGGGCGTTGCTGCTGCTGGCCGCGTTGCGCCGGGCACTGTGGGCGGGCGGTCTCCGCGCCGAGCTGGTGTTCTTCCAGCACGACGAGGTGATCGTGCACTGCCCCGCGGAGGAGGCGGCCGCGGTGTCCGAGGCCATCACGGCAGCGGCCGCGACGGCAGGCCGGACGGCGTTCGGTGAGACACCCGTCCGCTTTCCCTTCACCACGGCGGTGGTGGAGTGCTACGCGGACGCGAAGTGAGGAGTGAGGTGGGCGCGTGCTGCCCTCCTCGCGCGACGTGCGCCTCTCAAGGCTCTTGGTTTCTTTGGTCTCTTTGGTCTCTTCGGTTTCTTCGGTTTCTTCGGCTTCTTCGCTTCCCTCGGTGCGGCGACTCCGGCTTCGCCATATCGCCACATCCGCACGCCAACGCTGGTAGGAGACGTATATGGCTGAGAAGAAGCTTCCTGCAGAACTTCCTGTGACTGTCCCGCCCGGATTGACCGTGCATCCCGAACTGGTCCCCTATCTGGCGAAGTTGCCGCCGTTCTCGGATCCGTACGAGGACATCAAGGCCACCCGCGAGAGGTTCCGCGGGCTGCTGGCGCTGCGCCCGGCCGATCGGACCGGGGTGAGCAGCAAGCGGTACGACATCACGCGGCCGGACGGCAGCGCCCTCACGGTCGAGGTCTACCGACCGGAGCGTGCGAAGGCTGAGGAGGCTGGTGAGGCTGAGGAGGCTGGCGCGGCTGGTGAGGCTGAGGAGGCTGGCGCGGCTGGGGAGACTGGTGAGGATCTCCTGCCCGCCGTGTTGCACTTCCACGGTGGCGGATATGCCATCGGCCGCTCGCTGCCCGGTCAGGACCGGTCGGCGATCGCGCTCTGCCGCGAGTTGCCCGCCATTGTCGTCACCGTGGAATACCGTCTCGCTCCGGAGCACCGGTACCCGGCAGGTGTGGAGGACTGCTATCTGGCCCTGGAGTGGACGGCCAAGCAGGCGAATGATCTGGGGATCGACGCGGACCGGATCGCGGTTACCGGCAATTCGGCGGGCGGTGGGCTGAGCGCGGCCGTCGCCTTGATGGCCCGCGACCGCGGCGGCCCGGCTCTGGTCTACCAGTCGATGTGCGTACCGGACGTGGACGACCGCGCCGCCGAGCAGCCCATCCCGGCCATGCCGGAGGACGAGGGCGCCGACTCCGGGGCCGGGACCGGGGCAGGGGCCAAGGCCGGGACCGGGGCCGGTGAGGTGGCCGGGGCCGGTGAGGTGGCCGGGGCCGGTGAAGGGGCCGGGGCCGGGGCGCTGCCGAATCCCTGGCTGAACAGCCTTCGGACCGTGCGCCTGGCCTGGCAGCACTACCTCCCCGAGGGGACGACGGTGCCGGACGCCTACGCCTCGCCGGCCCGCGCCACCGATCTCTCCGGCCTGCCGCCCGCGTACGTCATGGTCTGTGACCTCGACCCGCTGCGCGACACCGGCCTGGCGTACGCCCGGCGCTTGATGGACGCGGGCGTGCCGGTGACGGTCCACAACGTCCCCGGCGCCTGGCACGGCTTCGAACTGCACGCCCCGGACACCCGCCTCGCGAGGGAGACGAAGGCGCACTGGAAGGGACAGTTGCGGTCGGCGCTGTATCCGGAGCGGGCGGAAGGGATGGGGGTGGCCTGAGCGGGGTGGGGGGTGGGGGCTGCGGGCGGGGGCCGGGTGTGGGCTGCGGGGTGGACTGCGTCGAGCGGCCTGGGACGTGTGGCCGGGTTGTGCGGTCTGGCTGTGCGGCCTCGGTTGTGCGACCTGCGCCGTGTGGTCTGGGCTGTCTGAGCTGTTCCCTGCGCGTCTGCTCCCTGTGCAGTTGCTCCCCCGGCCCGGGAGGAGATGCCTCCCGCCCGTCCCCGACTAACCCACGGTTGACATCAGGCCACGGGTGATTCGGGTCATCGCCGACACCAGGAGTTCCCGTGGCTGCTCGGGCTGGTCCAGCCACCACAGGGCGAGTCCGTAGAGCGAACTGCGGATCGCCTCGGCCAGCGGCTCAAGTTCGCCCTCGGGCAGCCCAGGGGCGAACTCCCGCAACAGCGCCATGTCCGTCTCGCGCTGTCTGCGCTGCAGTTCACGGTGGAAGTCCTGCACCTCCGCGTCCCCGGTGGTGTCCCGGAACATCATCCGCCAGGTGTACGGGTGGCTCTGCACATATCCGAACCAGGCGTCGTACATCGCCCTCATACGGCTGTCCAGATCCCCCTCGCCGTGCAGGAGTTGTTGGATCGGGGCGGCCGCCAGCTCATCACGGTGCCGCTCCAGCAGCGCCAGGTGCAGTTCCTGCTTGGAGTCGAAGTGGCGATAGAGCATGGGTTTGCTCAGGCCGGCCTCGGCGGCGATCTCCCCGATCGTCGTACCCGCGTAGCCGCGCTCGGCGAACAGCCGGGCGGCGGTGTCCTCAATGCGCGTCCTGGCCTCGGCGCGCGCCGCGCGCCCTCGATCGATCTCCCTCATACGACCCTCGCCACCCCTCCGTTTGGCCGATTCGGACTGCTCGATTCCTCTGGCAATCATCGCTGCGATGAAGGATACTAGATCGTGTACCAATTGGTATACGCATGAGTAACTTACTCAGTAACAACACTTACGGGTCGACTCACCGTGAGGCGACCGGACACGGGGGTCGCTGTGATCATTTCCTTGCATGTCGCCGACGTAGGGGCGCGTGCCGTGCCCGCCCTCCTCCGCGAGCGTCTGCATCCGGGCGAGGTTCCGGGGCTGCGCTCCGCCCGGACGACGCTGACCGGGGCCATCGAGGCCGGCCTCCTGCCCAAGCTGCATCCAGGCCGGGTCGCACTGCTCGCTTCCTGGGAGGACGACGCCGCACTCGACGGCTTCCTCCGCGCTGAGCAGAACCCGCTGGCGGAACGGCTGGCAGGCGGCTGGCACGTACGACTCCGGCCCATCCGGATGTCCGGATCGTGGAGCGCGATGCCGGTGGAGGTCGCACCCGGCACAGCGACGGATGAGGACCAGGGATACGGCGAGCAGCGATACGGCGAGGAGGAGTATCGGGAGCAGGACAGCCGTGGGCTGGACGGCCGTGGGCAGGACAGCCGTGGGCAGGACAGCCATGGGCTGGAGAGCGGCGAGCGGCACGTCGAAGGGGCGGCCGGCGCTACCGCCACCCCGGTCGCCGTCCTCACCCTCGGACAGCTCCGCCTGCGTCGCGCCCTGCCGTTCCTCCGCGCCAACTCCCGGGCCGCCGGGCGAGCGGCAGCCGATCCCGCGCTGCTCGCCTCCCTCGCCCTGGCCAGACCGCCCCGCTTCGTCAGCACGTTCTCCATATGGCGGAGCGTGGACGCCATGCGCCGCTACGCCTACGGCTCCGCCCAGCCCGATCACAAGGCAGCGATCCAGGCGCATCAGACAGCACCGTTCCACCACGAGGCCGGATTCGTGCGCTGCCTCCCTTATGCCGCCCAAGGCACTTTGGACGGCCGGGACCCGCTGGCGACTGCTGGTTCGGGAGCGGCGACTGCTGCTACCAGCCACAGGGAAACGCGCTGATCAAGCGCGTGCTGATGGCCGCGGCTCGGGGCAGCGGTGTGATGGTGGACCGCCGCGCCCCTGTCCCGATGGCCGACTGACTGCCATTTGTCTTCCCCGATGGGCGGCTTCCCCTGAGGAACAGGACGGGCTTCAATCCCTGGAGTGCGTGTGCGAGTACGAGTACGTGGTCCAGGACGAGGACACGGTTGAGTGCGAGGGCGCGTGCGCGGCAGGGGCGCGTAGGCAGGGGGGCCGTGCGCGGCAGGTGCGCGTGCGCAGGGGGCCGTGCGCGGCGGATGCGGTACGAGTGGGCGGTGGAAGGGAGTTCGTGCGGATGAGTGCGGAGACTGATATGAGCGGTGAGCCCGAGCAGACGGCGAGCGGCGCCGGTGACGCGCCGCGGAGAGCCACGGGTGGCGGGGAGATGGAGCGGATCAATCCGCCGCACCTTGCCCCGCCTACCGGATTCAGTCACGCCGTACGGGCAGCGCCGGGAACGCTGGTCTTCCTCGCCGGTCAGACCGCGCTGGATGGTGCGGGTCGGATCGTGGGGAACGGGATCGTCGAGCAGTTCGAGCGTGCGCTGACGAACCTCCTGGACGTCGCGGCCGCATCCGGAGCCGCCCCGTCGGACCTCGCCAAACTCACCGTCTTCGCCGTCGATATCGCGGACTACCGCCGGCACGCTCGGGAGATCGGCCGGGTGTGGAAGCGTCTGGTCGGCAGTGACTACCCGGCGATGGCAGTGATCGGCGCCACCCGCCTCTGGGACGAGACGGCCCTCGTCGAAATCGAGGGGATCGCCGTGATCCGGTAGCTGGCAACGGGTTGGCCGCACTGAGTAGTTGATGGCCGGGAGGGGATGGAAGGCAAAAGGAGGGAGGGACAAGGGAGGCGAAGGGTCAACGTGGGCTGTCCACCTGGCCGTCGGCTCGTCTGCCGCGTGGGTCGGCTGGCCGTCTGCTCCTCTGCCCGTCTGGCCGTCTAGCCGTCTAGCCGTTCAGCCAACCGGCCAACCGGCCAACCGGCCAACCGGCCAACCGGCCAACCGGCCAACCGGCCAACCGGCCAACCGGCCAACCATCCAGAGGGTGTCTCCCCCTAGCGTTCGTGGAATGTCACCAGTGCTTGTGCGTCCGCTGCCGACAAGGTGATGCCGAATTCGGTGGCCAGGAGGTCCGGGAGTTCCTGGGGGCTCACCTCGCGTGCTTCGCGGGTGCCGTCCGGGCGGGTGACGGCGTACTCCCGGCCGATCAGCGTCCTGCGCAGGTCGCGGCTCGGGCGCTGCACCACCATCTGGCCGGTGAACGGCGAGCGGGGATGGGTGGATATGTAGTGGTTGAAGACCGCGTAGTCGACGGGGAAGCGCCGTTCGGTCCCGAAGGCGTAGAGGTCGAACCAGTCGTCTGCGTGGCGCGTTCGGAGTACCCAGGCCTCGGGGCCCGTCTCCGTCTCCTTCTCGTGGACCAGGCCGAACGTCCACTCCCCCTGGTGGGACTCGACGCCGTCCCGTAGCGGAAGGGGTTCGAGGAGTCCCTCGGCGCCGAAGCCCACGTCGGTGATCCAGTCCTCACCGTCCAGCTCGACCTTGAGCAGCGCGTGCGTGGCCGGGCGGATGCGTCGCTCGCCCATACGGGTCCGGGCGCAGAGGCCGGAGATCCGGAAACCGAGGCGGTCCAGAGCGGCGGCGTAGAGCAGGTTCTGTTCGTAGCAGTAGCCGCCGCGGCCCTGCTCAACCATCTTGGCCTGCAACGACTCCAGGTCGAGCAGGACGGGCCGGCCCACCACGATCTCAAGGTTTTCGAAGCCGATCGAGGACAGGTGGGCAGCGTGCAGTGCGCGCAGGGTTTCCAAGGTGGGCCGACGGTCGCCCTCGTAGCCGATCCGGGCGAGATACGCCTCCAGATCCAGCTGGTCCCCGCCCCAAGCGGCATTGGTAGTCACGCTGCACCCTCCCCGTTGACCTGGGTCTTTCCCGTCCTGAGCGTAGGAGATCTGCCACCGTAAGGGGATCGGCTATTCGTCCTAAGGCTTGTCCCCGAGGCGACCTAGGTCTGTCCCTGATCAGTCTTAAGGTTCCTGATCAGACTTGAGGTTCCCGACCAGCCACAGGGCCCCTGACCCGTCTCAGGGTTTCTGATCAGCCTCAGGGCCGCTGACCAGCCTCAGGGCAGGGTGTGGGGAGAGGGCCAGGGCCACGGGCCACGCCAAAGCCGGGCGCCAGGGCCCATACGCGCAAGGGGCCCGGAACGCGCCAAAGGGCCCGGACGCGCAAGGGCTCCGTACGCACCGACGCTCCGTTGCTCCGTTGCTCCGTTGCTCCGTACGCACCGACGCACCGACGCACCGACGCTCCGTTGCTCCGTACGCACCGATGCCCCGTACGCGCCAGGGGCGCCCGCGCGCCGGTTTCCGGCCGCGTAGGCGCCCCTGCTGCTCGTGCTGCTGGTACTGCTGGTGCTGTTCTGGCCGCTGACTGTGTCGCTCCCTACGGAACGCCGGTGGCCCTCCCGGCCACCAGGAGCCCGCCGACCGTGGTGGCCGAAGGGGGCCGCCCTGCTCTCCTTGGTGGCCGTAGGGGCCGCCCCGCTGACCGTCTTGGCCGGGGGCGGTCCTACTTGACCCTGGCGGTCAGGTGCGTTCGCGGGCCATTCCCACCGGGTCCTTCTTGAAGGCCCAGGTCATCTTGGGCTCCATGGCCCAGCGGAACATCCGCTGGACCGGTGGTGTGCAGAGCAGCGTGACGATGGTGCCGGCGGCGAGGGTGAGCAGCACCGCGCCCCACGGGGTGTGGATCCAGTGCACGTCGTACCAGTTCCAGAAGCGCGATCCCTTTGCCAGGAAACCGTGGAGCAGATAGCCGTACAGGGTACCCGCGCCCAGCGCCGTGCACCACATCGTGCGGCCCGGTATCCAGGCGAAGAAGCACGCCACCAGTACCAGCGAGCATCCGAACATCGCCAGCGTCATCACCGCACCGCTCCACCACGGAGCGGCCAATTCCTGTGCCGCGTCCCGGTGGTAGAACCAGGCGGCGTTCATACGGGGTGCCGCCCAGTAGGCGAAGACCAGGGCGCCCGCGAAGACGGGGACGGAGACGATCCGGGCCTTCTTGCGGCGGACCAGCTTGAAGTGTTCGGGCTTCAGCGACAGCCCGATCACGAAGAACGGAAGGAACTGCAGCACCCGCTGGAGGTCCAGGTCATCGCCGATGTCCGGGGAGATGGACGCGAGGACGGCGATGGTGAGCGCCAGCGGTACGGGCCAGCGCACGATCTTCCACAGCGGAGTGGTCAGCCGCCAGATGAACAGGGCCAGCAGGAACCAGGTCAGATACCAGGGATCCGTAAGGCTTATCGGGTAATGCGGGTCGTCATCCGCCCACCTCTTGAAGAAGGTATAGGCGACTTCGAAGAGGATGTACGGCACCGCGACGCCGGTAATCAGCCGCTGCAAACGGTCCTTGCGCATATCGAAACTGCGCGAGAAATAGCCGGAGATGATGATGAAGGCCGGCATATGGAACGCGTAGACGGTGATATACAGCGCCGCCGCCGACCGGCTGCCGTCGCGGAGCGGCTCCCACGAGTGCCCCATCGCGACCAGCACGATGGCCAGGTACTTCGCGTTGTCGAAGAACGCGTCGCGCGGCTTCGCCTTGGCGCCGCCTGCGGTGTTGGCACTGGTGCCGGCCTTGGTGTCGACGGCACCGTCGTTCGCGAGGCTGCCCCGTCCCCGGCCCCGGCCCCTGGCGCGGCCCCGGGGCCGGGCGTGCGAGGCCGAGCCGGAGGCCCGTCCGCCCGCCGGTGCCGCAGCACGTTCCGCCACGGACCCGTCGGCCATTGCCCTCTCGCTCAGGGCACGTTCACCCATGGAGCGTTCGCCCATGGCGCGTTCGGACACGGACGTCTCCGTGCCGGCCGGCGCCATCGTCGCAGCGGCCGTCGTGGAGTCCGTGGCCGTCGTCATGTTCGTGGTCCTCGTCATGTTCGTGGTCGTCGTCGCGGCCGTTGCTGCTGCCGGGGACGCGTAGGAGGACGCATACGAGGAGGAGGACGAAGAAGGGTGCGGCGAGGAGTACGAGGAGGAGGACGAAGAGGAATACGGGGCGCCGGAGCCGGCACCGTCACTCGTGCCGTTCGGTGTCTGCCGCGGCGGTGGGAGTGGGACCCGCCGTTGGCCGTATACCGGAAAATCGTTGTTCAAGAAGCCTCCCGGAACGGGACCACGGGAGGAGCCGGACGCTGGCCCGCACCGGGCCGCAAATCGGAACCCAAAAGCCAAATCCTGCGTCTTAGTTCTTTTACGGGAAGGGTGGCGGCGTCGAACATCTCAGGCACCTTAGCTCCGCGGCGGGAATCACGTAAATCCCCGACTGTCGCGGCCACCCGGCACCCATCCACCCTCCACAGCACCTTCACGCACCGTCAGGGGCCGGGGCCGGCGGCCGGCGGACCGTCGGGGACGCCACCCGCTATTCAATAACACCTTCGATTCCCCGGGCGCGCACCGACCGCACGTTGGTGTTCTTCGCCACGTCCCAGGCGTAGACCTGCAAGGGGCGCCCGTGCGGACCGCGCAGCCGGTGGACCGCTGCCAGCCATCGCGAACTCAGCGCGGACATACGCGGGTTGATCTGATCGGCGAAGCGGGCATAGGCCGCCAGTTTGCGTACATCGGGCGCCCCCAGGATTCCCGTACGTACCTGTGGCATCAGTGCATGCACGGTCTTCACGGTGGTCACGCTGAAGCTCTGCACCACCAGCCGGCTCCGCACATGGTCGCGATCCAGCCAACCGTGGGACCGCAGTTCCCGGACGACCTGGGCCTCGATTCCGGGATAGTCCTTAGGGGACTTGATCTCCAGCAAAAGCCGCTGCCCGTTACGGTCGAGACGCCGCAGATAGTCGGCGAGCGTCGGCACCCGTTCCCCCGCGAACCGCTTGCCGAACCAGCTCCCGGCATCCAGCCGAGCGATCTCGGCGGCCGTGAAATCCCCCACCCGCCAGGGCGCCCGCCCGGGAAACAGCTTCGCGGCATTCGTGGTCCGCTTGAGCGTGGTGTCGTGGATCACCACCAGCCGGCCGTCCTTGGTGCGCTGCACGTCGTTCTCGACCCATATGAGGCCGCGGCGATGTGCCGCGTCCACGGCGGCCAGCGTATTCTCCGGCGCGTAACGGGAGGCGCCGCGGTGCGCGATGACCATGGCGGCGGGGGTGCCGGGGCCGGCCCGCGCCCCGCTGCTCACAGCGACGTCCGCGTACTCCTCCGGCCCCGACGCCATGGCCGACGACGACATCGCCGCCGTCACCAGATAGGCGACTCCGGCGGCCGGGATCCGCAACGATCTCCGAAGCATGCGGCAGCCTCCAGGTCGGGTCCGGGCACGCGGGCCCCTCACGTAGGCGCGTGGGTCCCTCACGTAGGCGCGTGGGGCGCGTCGTCACGTAGGTGTCCGGCCTCACCATGTAGGCCCCGTGTGTCCCCGGACGGCCTCGTGTGTCCCTGCACGGCTTCGTGTGTCCCCGCACGGCCTCGTAGGCGTCACGGGCCCGTAGGGCGTCACGGGGGCTCCCGTAGGGCGCCGCTGGGTCTCCACTCAGGTCACTCGGGCCCCGACCGGTGGGCCTTTGGGGCCTTGGGGATTTGGGCCTTTCTGTTCAACGTGCCTGCGGGCCGGTGAGTCGGCCACACGAACGGTCCGGCGACGGGCCGCGCGCGAGCCGCTGCACCCCTGGTGCGCCTCAGCACCTTTCCGCAGCTTTCCGCAGGTCAGGGCAGGGCTGGGAGGAGGGAGCGAGGTGGGTGTAGAGGCCGGCGAAAGGCGTGCAGACCACGCGTCCATTCCGGTGACCCGCCAGCCGTATCCATGAGGCCGCGCCGGCCGCCTTGCCAAACGCCGCGGGAGCGGTGTCGTACGGCGTTATGGCGCGGGTCGGCGCTGCGGCCCGGTTCGGCGCTGCGGTGCGATTCGACGCCATGGCGCAGCACGGCGCCACGGCGGGGTTCGGACCGCAGGGGGCGCCCCAGACCCGCCGTACGTCAAAACGTCGGAGTGCCGAGCCGTTACGCCCGAGACGCCGGTAGGGCTGCTGGAGCCGCGCCTGCGTTCCCTCCTCGTGGTCTGCGCGCTGAACCTGCTTGCCCATGCTTGATTCCGCTTGATTCCGCTTGATCCGAATTTCGACCCCGAGGGACTACGGGTGGCCGGTCTCGGACGTCAGGTCGTCGGCGCCGCTTATGTGGTGCGTTGCCATACCCCCTGTACGGCACCGACCTGGAGTCGCAGGGTGGCTGGATCCTTTTCTTCTTCGTCGATTCCCTCACCGGGGCATGGGCCTCGGCCGCCGCGACTGCTGCCCCACGCCCTCGCCTGGCAAGCCCTGGTGGCACAAGGCTTCCGCTTCGGCACGCCGGACGACGACGACCTCGTGGAGCTACTCCCGCTAACCGCCGAGGAGTTCACCCGGACCGCACACAGGCGATGCGCACACTGCGTGGGGTTCCTGTGGATCGGCGAACACAGCCCAGCGGGGCACCTGTACCGCACGAACGGGTTCACCACGACCCGGATCTTCTCGGTGTTGGGGTGGGAGGGGGCGCGGTCGCAGTGAGGGCGAGGTCGTGGTGAGAGTGGGGCCGCAGTTCTCCCGCAGAACGCAGAACGCAACACTCCAGCACCGCAGCACCGCAGCACCGCAGCACCGCAACCCCAAGCAGCGCAGCACGCCGATTCGGACCCACCCGCTCTCCCCGTCCGGCAGAATTCCTCCCCGTGACCATTCGCTTGCTGATCGCCGACGACCAAGAGATGGTCCGCCGGGGGATACGCCGCATCGTGGAGAGCCAGCCCGACATGGAAGTGGTCGGCGAAGCGGCGAACGGAGTGGCCGCCGTCGAGTTGGGCCGGGCCCTCGCGCCGGATGTGGCGTTGGTGGATATCCGTATGCCACGCCTCGACGGCCTGGAAGTGACCCGTCGGCTGACCGATCCCGCCTCCGCGCACCCGGTACGTGTCGTGGTCGTCACCACCTTCGACCTCGACGAATACGTCTACCCCGCACTGCGTTTCGGCGCCTCGGGATTTCTGCTCAAACGGTCCGGGCCGGCAATGCTGATCGAGGCGGTGCGGGCGGCGATGGCCGGAGACAGCCTGATCAGCCCATCGATCACCGTACGGCTGTTACAGCACGTCACGGGAAGCGCATCGGACCGTCGTACCCGTCACCGGGATTCCGTGCTGACCGAACGGGAGCGGGAAATCGCCGGAAAGGTCGCCGAGGGAAAGACCAATGCTGATATCGCCGGCGAGTTGTTCATCTCCGCGGGCACGGTCAAGACCCATGTAGCCAGCATTCAGCGGAAGTTGCAGGTCCGCAATCGGGTGGGGATCGCGGTACGGGCCTGGGAATTGGGTTACGCCACCGGCCGCACTCCCGGACCGCCGGGACCGCCGGGACCGCCGGGACCGCCGGAGCTGCCGGGACCGTTGGGACCGTTGGGACCGTCGTGGTGACCCCGTCCATCACCCCGCCCGGGCAGCCCCGGGGCGCAGAGCGAGGTCCCCACACACCACGCCAGAGCCAGCCAGCCCGACGGAATAGCCGCTTCCGCCGGGCATGGGCAACGACCGCCGCGGTACTGCTGCTCGCCCCGGCCCTCCTGACCCCGCCCGGCGCCGCCCCACTCGCCATCCTGGCCGCACTGACCACTGTCGTCTCACTGCTCTCCTGGCCGATACGCCGGTACGACCTCGCCCACGTGGCTGCTGGCACGGCACTGCTCTCGCTCATCACCGACATCGCCTACTTCGGACCGCCGAACCTCGTCGTCCTCTGGCTCCCCTTCGAGACGGTGGCTCTGCTCGTTCTCCTGGGGCGGGCGGTACGCCAGGTGCCCGGCTCCTGGGTGGGTCTGGTCGGCGGTCTGACCGGCGCCGCGGCGGTGCTGCTACCCCTGCGCTTCACCCTGCACGCGCCACACACCGGGCTCAAGGAATCGATCTTCGTCGCCGCGCTGGCCTTCTTCCCCGCAGCCTGCGCGACCGGCGTCGGCCTCTACCTGCGGTCGCTGGACACCCGCCGTGCGCACGCGGTGGCCCTGGCCCGCCGCGAACAACGCCTCGAAGTCGCCCGCGACCTCCACGATTTCGTCGCCCACGAGGTGACCGGCATCGTCCTGGAAGTACAGGCAGCCCAATTCACCGACCCCCCACCCGCGGCCTCAACCACCAATGCCCCCAACCCACCCCACCAACAGCAACAGCAACAGCAACAGCAACAGCAACGGGACCAGCAGGAACAACACCGCGCTCTGCTCGAACGCATCGAGCAGGCCGGGCTACGGGCCCTGGAATCCATGGACCGTACGGTGGCGGCGCTACGCACCGCGGAAAGTCACGACCGAAGCGATGCGAAAGGGGAAAGCGCCGGGAGCGAACCCCCACCCAATGGGAACGAACCCCCACCCACCCGCCCCCACGGTCTGACCGACCTGCCTGAACTCGTCGACCGTTTCTCGTCCATGACACCCGCCGAGGTCACACTGGAGCTCACCGAGCTAACGGAGCTCACGCGCGACACCGACACCGACACCGACACCGACACCGGCAGCCTCACCCGAGAGGCCGAGGACACCGCCTACCGAGTGGTGCTGGAGGCACTGACCAACGTACGCCGCCACGCCCCGCGGGCAGACCGGGTCGAGGTCTCCGTCGGCCGGACCGCCGACCACATCCTCATGATCTCGGTCACCAACACCGCAGGTCGAGCCACATCCCCCCGCAGCCCCCGCCAGGGCGGCGGCACCGGCCTCGCCGCTCTCGCCGAACGCGTCAGCGCCCTCGGCGGCACCCTCGAAGCCGGCCCGCACACAAACGGAAAGCGCTGGCACGTGCGCTGCCTACTGCCCACGCCGCCCACCCGCTGAGGAGTCCTCTCCTCACAAAGTGACACCACCCACTCCTTCGACCGCACACCTGCCTCCGCACTATCTGCCTCCGCGATATCTCCCTTCGCGATATCTACCGATCGGCAGATGTGGCTGCCACCGCCCCCCGGAATCCTCTCCTCGGAGCCACCGCTCCCCAGCCGAACACGCACCAACCGGAGATTCCGATGTCCGCAGGCGTACCGTCCCCCGCCCCAGCCCCGGCCCTCACCAACACCAACACCAACACCCCCACGAGCACCCCCACACGCACATGCCGCACCGCCGCATCCGTCACGGCGACCGCCGTTGCCTTTGCAGCTGTCGCTGCGCTCGGCCTCACCGGCTGTTCCGTGGACGCCAAAACCGCGAAGCCGGAATCGAAGCGCTTCCCGTACGCCGGCACGTCCCTGAAGCTGTTGACCCACGAGGTCGCAACGAAACTGGTGGCGACGGACCGCAAGGACATCAAGGTCACCCGCTGGTTCGACTCCGCCGCGGGCACCGTGCACCTGAAGTGGACGCTCAAGGGCGACACCCTCGACATCGACGCCGGCTGCAGCGGACTAGCCCTCTGCGACGCCAGATTCACGGTCGAGGTCCCCAAGCACCTCACGGTCACCAAGGACGGCCACCAGGCCCTCCAGGGTCACTAGACCCACCAGGTCCCGAGGACCTGACGCTCCGTCTGCCCCCGCCCCGCTCGGTTCCTTGGCCCTTTGCCCTTTGGCCTCCCACGGCGCCGGCTGGCCGACTTCCGGGACCGGCCCCGCCAGCCCCCGAGACGCCGTCGTCCTGCCCGCCGCCGTGCCCCGGGGCTACCCCGGCCGGACCGGGCTCGGACGCTCGCTGGTTGATCAGGCAGATCGGTGACTCGGTGACCACCGCGGCACCTACAAGAGCACCTGCCACAGCACCTACGTCGGCACGTCGTCTTGTGGCGCTTTCCCTGGTCACCACCGCCGTACTGCCGACCACCGTCTCCCCCACGACCGCCCTCCGCCGCGCGACCACGGCTGAGACCACGACTGAGACCACGACTGAGACCACGACCGAGTCCGTCGCCGGCCCACCAGACATCGCAAAAAGCCCAGGCCACATAACGTGACCTGGGCTTTTCCGCGGAGCCGCCTTCGGGATTCGAACCCGAGACCTACGCATTACGAGTGCGTTGCTCTGGCCAACTGAGCTAAGGCGGCGTGGTGCGCGGCCCAGTCTACACACCACTGAGGGGTGGTTCGTAACCGGTTGCGGGGCTGGTCAGAGGTGGGCGGGGAGGGGTGTGGGGCGGGTCACGCGGCGGGGTGGGGCGGGGTCAGGTGCAGTGCTTGTTCTTGGGCGGGGTGGTGCCGGTCAGGAGGTAGGTGTTGATCGCGTTGTCGATGCATGTGCTGCCGCGGCCGTAGGCGGTGTGGCCGTCGCCCTCGTAGGTGAGGAGGGTGGCGCTGGAGAGCTGGGCGGCGAGGGCCTGGGCCCAGGCGTACGGGGTGGCCGGGTCGCGGGTGGTGCCGACGACGACGATCGGGGCGGCGCCCTTGGCCGGGATGCGGTGGGCCGTGCCGGTGGCCTTCACCGGCCAGTACGCGCAGCTCAGCGCGGACCAGGCGAAGCTCTCGCCGAAGACCGGGGAGGCCTTGCGGAAGGCGGGGAGGGCGGCGCGGACCTGGTCGGGGCCGGTGAAGGGGGGCGCCAGGTCGAGGCAGTTGACGGCGGGGTTCGCGTACATCTGGTTGGCGTACTTGCCGCTGGGGTCGCGCTCGTAGTAGCTGTCCGAGAGGGTGAGCAGCCCGCGGCCGTTGCCCGCCTCGGCCTGGGCGAGGTATTCGCGCAGGACGGGCCAGGCGCGCTGGTCGTACATCGCGGCGATGACGCCCGTGGTGGCCAGGGATTCGGTGAGTTTGCGGGCCTCGCCCGTCTCCACCGGATGGGCGTCGAGCTTCTTGAACAGGGCGGCGAGCCGCTTGCCGGCGTCCTGGGCGTTCTTGTGACCGAGCGGGCAGTCCTTCTTCTTGACGCAGTCCGCGGCGAACGCGGTGAAGGCGGTGTTGAAGCCCTTGGTCTGGTCGAGGTTGATCCTGCGGGAGTCCAGCTCCGGGTTCATGGCGCCGTCCAGCACGATGCGGCCGGTGCGGGAGGGGTAGAGGCCGGCGTAGGTGGCGCCGAGGAAGGTGCCGTAGGAGGCGCCGACGTAGGTCAGCTTCTTGTCGCCCAGGACGGCGCGCAGGACGTCCATGTCACGGGCCGCCTCGATCGTGGAGACGTGCCGGAGCACCTTGCCGGAGCGGGCCTGGCAGCCCTTGGCGAAGTCGCGGTACGCGGTGACGAGCTTGGTGACCTCGGCCGGTGAGTCCGGGGTCTGGTCGGTCTGGGTGTAGCGGTCCATCTGCGGGTTGGTGAGGCACTCGACCGGTTCGCTGCGGGCCACGCCGCGCGGGTCCATCGCCACCATGTCGTAGCGCGCGCGGACCGACGCGGGCTGCGGGGCGTACTGCTGGAGGTAGTCGATCGCCGAACCGCCGGGGCCGCCCGGGTTGACCATGAGGGAGCCGAGCCGGCTGCCGGGGCCGGTGGCCTTCTTACGGGCCACCGCGAGCTTCAGGTCGGTGGCCGCGGAGGGGTGCGCGTAATCCAGCGGGGCCTTCATCGTCGCGCACTCGAAGCCGGCGACCCCGCAGGGATGCCAGGTCAGCTTCTGGTCGTAGTACGGGCGCAGGTCGGCCGGGATCGCGGCGGGCAGGGGCCGGAGGGTGGCGTCGTCGGCGGGCCGCTGGGCGCCGGCCTCGGTCGTACGGCCCGGGGACGCATGGGCATCGGGGGACGAACTGCCCGAGGAGCAGCCGGACATCAGCAGAGCGGTGGCCGCGACTACGGCGGCGGAGGTGCGGAACAGACGGCTGGTGGCCATGGACGGTCCCTTGGTCGCGGTCCCTGGAAGCTGGAGCCTGGGTCTGGTAGCCGGGAGAACCGGTGATCGGGGGGGTGGTCGGGGGGCAGGTACCTCGTGGTGGTCGGGCTTGGGTGCTGCGTCTTGGTGCTGCGTCTTGAGTGGTACGCCTTGGTGGTGCGCCTTGGCGCTGCGTCTTGGGTGCTGCGCCTTGAGTGGTGCGTCTTGAGTGGTGCGCCTTGGTGGTGCTTCGGGGTTGATGCTTCGGCGTTGGTGCGTCTTGGGTGGCGCTTCGGTGATGCTGACGAGCGGGTGCGTGCGGATGGGCTGTTGGCCGGTTGCTGAGTGATGGCTGGCCGGTGCTGAGTGGTGGCGGGTCGGGTGCTGCGTGGTGGCAGGTCGGGTGCTGAGTGCTGGCCGGTCGGGTGGCTGGTCGGGTGGGCGGTGGAGCCGCTGTGGCTTGACGGAGGGGCGGCGAGGTCAGGTGGTCAGCCGGCGCGGAGGGCGGCGGTCATGGCCTCGACCGCCAGGAGGGGCGCGACGTTGCGGTCCAGGGCCTCTCGGCAGGCGATCACCGCTTCTATCCGGCGGAGGGTGCGCTGGGGGGTGGAACCGGCGGCGATGCGCTCCAGGCTGTCGCGCACCTCGTCGTTGGCGAGCGGGACCGAGGCGCCCATCTGGAGGGCGAGGACATCGCGGTAGAAGCCGGTGAGGTCGACCAGGGCCAGGTCGAGGCTGTCGCGCTGGGTGCGGGTCGCGCGGCGCTTCTGCTTGTCCTGGAGCTCCTTCATGGCGCCGGCGGTGCCCCGGGGCAGTCGGCCGCCCGTCCCGGCGGCGGCGCCCAGCGCGGCGCGCAGCTCCTCGGTCTCCTTGGCGTCGACCTCCTCGGCGACCTGCTTGGCGTCCTCTCCCGCGGCGTCGATCAGCTCCTGGGCGGCCTTGAGGCAGCCCCCGATGTCGTCGATGCGGAGCGGGAGCTTCAGGACGGCGGCACGGCGGGCGCGGGCGCGCTCGTCGGTGGCCAGGCGGCGGGCCCGGCCGATGTGGCCCTGGGTGGCGCGGGCGGCGCGGTCGGCGGCCTCCGGGGCGATGCCGTCCCGGCGGACGAGGACGTCGGCGACCGCGGCGACCGGCGGGGTGCGCAGGGAGAGGTGGCGGCAGCGGGAGCGGATGGTGGGGAGGACGTCCTCGATGGAGGGCGCGCAGAGCAGCCAGACCGTACGGGGCGCGGGCTCCTCGACGGCCTTGAGGAGGACGTTGCCGGCGCCTTCGGTGAGGCGGTCGGCGTCCTCCAGGACGATCACCTGCCAACGGCCGCCGGCCGGGGAGAGCGAGGACCGGCGGACCAGGTCGCGGGTCTCCTTCACGCCGATGGACAGCAGGTCCGTACGGACGATCTCGACGTCGGCGTGCGTGCCCACCTGGGTGGTGTGGCAGCCGTCGCAGAAGCCGCAGCCGGGGGCGCCCCCGAGGGCGCGGTCGGGGCTGACGCACTGCAGGGCGGCGGCGAAGGCGCGCGCGGCGGTGGCCCGGCCGGAGCCGGGCGGGCCCGTGAACAGCCAGGCGTGGGTCATCTGGGAGGCACCGCCCCGCTCGCCGGGGGCCGGCGTTCCGGACCGGTCCTGCGGGGCACCGGCCCGGCCCTCCGCCTCGGCGGTGACGAGGGCGTCCGCGTCCCGCGCGGCAGCGGCCAGCTGAGCCGTCACCCGCTCCTGGCCGACCACGTCGTCCCACACCGCCATCGCTGCCGCCGTTCCTCTTCTCCGGTGTCTTCGTGTCTGTGACCGCGGGTCGCCGCCACGGCCGGGATCGCCGTCCGCGCGTCGCCCGCGACCTGACCCATTGTGGTGCAACCCACTGACAAACGAATCCGGAAGCCGGCGCCGGAGCAGTCGGACGGCGCACGTGCGGCCCCGCGGAGGAGCTGCCCGGGAACCCGCGGAAGGCCGCGAAAAGGCCGTGGCCGCAGCGTTCCCACTGCGGCCACGGCCTGCGCCTGCGACGGCTTTCGCAAGGGCTCCCGTCCGGACTAGCGGCGCCGGCCCCGGCCCCCGCGGCGGCCGTCGTCGCCCGCACCGTCGTCCGCGTCCTCGTCGTCATGCGCCCCGAGCAGTTCGTCGGCGAGCGTCGGCAGATCGTCCAGCGGGGTCTCTTCCGCCCATTCGGGTCGCCGGCGGGTGCGCGGCGGGATCTCTGAGGGGTGACCCGTCGACGGATCGATCTGCGGGAGTTCGCGGGTCCGCTCGACGCCCGACTCCGCGGTGGAGGCGCTGTTCGGGGTCTCCTTGCGGAACATCCACGACGGCACCCGTTCGGTGGGGTCCTCGCCCCGGGTGTCCCGCGCCTGCCGGTCGTTCCGTCCCTGCCAGTCGTTCTGCTGCTCCGGCCGGGTG
This sequence comes from Streptomyces sp. NPDC048196, assembly GCF_040652715.1. NCBI lineage: Bacteria > Bacillati > Actinomycetota > Actinomycetes > Kitasatosporales > Streptomycetaceae > Streptomyces > Streptomyces sp. NPDC048196. The sequence continues at coordinate 54,778 of NZ_JBEZMM010000005.1, forward strand.
TCCTGGTGCCAGGCGTCCTGACCACCCTGCGGGGCCTCCTGACCACCCTGCCAGGTGTCCCGTACGGGCGGCAGGACGGCCGTCTGCTCGGCGTCGCTGCCCGCACCGTGGCCTGCATCCGGGCCGGCGTCGCGGACCGGCGGCAGCACCGCCGTCTCGTCCGCCGCGCCGGGCGCGTTGCCGCCCCGGGCCTCGGGCCGCGGCAGCGACTCCGTCCGCTCGTGCGGGGCGACACCCGCCGAACCGGAACCGGGCGCTCCCGAACCGGCGGTCCCAGTCCCCGGCGCTCCCGCCCCGGACGAGGAGCCGTCGCCGTGCTCCTCCCCCAGCCGCTTCCGCAGGTCCGCCACCGGCGTTTCCTTGGTGGGCGCCTCCGCAGCCTCGGCCGCGGCGGCCGCTTCGGCAGCCGCCTTCGCCTCCGCCGCGGCAGCCGCCTCCGCTGCCGCGATCCGGGCCTGCTCGGCGCGGAGCAGGGCCTCCTCGGCCTTGCGCTGCTTCTCCAGGCGGCGTTCCTCGGCCTCCTTGCGCAGCCGGGCCTGCTCCTCGTGCTGCTTGCGCAGCCGCTCCTGCTCGGCCTGGCGGGACCGCTCCTCCGCCTCCCGGCGCCGGCGCTCGGCCTCGGCCGCCTGGCGGGCCTCCTCGGCGCGCTGCCGGGCCTCCGCGGCCTGGCGGGCGGCCTCCAGCGCCTTGGCCTGCTCGGCCTCCTGGCGCTTGCGCTCCTCTTCCTCGGCGCGCAGCTTGGCGAGCTGCTCCTGGCGCTCCCGCTCCAGGCGCGCCTCCTCGGCCTTGCGGGCGGCCTCCTCCTCGGCCCGGCGGCGGGCCTCCTCCTCGGCCGCCTTACGGGCCTCCTCCTGGGCCTTGGCCTCGGCCTCGGACAGCGGGAGCACCTGGTCGAGGCGGTGCCGTACGGCGGTGGTGACGGCCTCGGGGTCCTGCCCGGCGTCGACGACCAGATAGCGCGCGGGGTCGGCGGCGGCCAGGGTGAGGAAGCCGGCCCGGACCCGCTGGTGGAACTCGGCGGGCTCGGACTCCAGTCGGTCGGGCGCCTCGGTGAAGCGCTCCCGGGCGGTCTCCGGGGAGATGTCGAGCAGGACGGTCAGGTGCGGGACCAGGCCGTCCGTCGCCCAGCGGTTGATCCGGGCGATCTCCGTGGGGGCGAGGTTCCGCCCGGCGCCCTGGTAGGCGACCGAGGAGTCGATGTACCGGTCGGTGATGACGACCGCGCCGCGCTCCAGGGCGGGCCGGATGACGCTGTCGACGTGCTCGGCGCGGTCGGCGGCGAACATCAGCGCCTCCGCCCGGTCGGACAGCCCGGTCGTCGCGACGTCCAGGATGATCGAGCGCAGGCGCTTGCCGATGGCGGTGGCGCCCGGTTCGCGGGTCACCACGACCTCGTGGCCCTTGTTGCGGATCCACTCCGCGAGCGCCTCGACCTGGGTGGACTTGCCGGCCCCGTCGCCGCCTTCGAGGGCGATGAAGAAGCCGGTGGGCGCGGGTGCCTGCGCCGGGTCGCCGCCGCGCAGCGCCTCCCGCAGATCGCGGCGCAGCGGAACGCCGTGCCGGTCGTCGACCTTGCCGAGGACCCAGGCGGCGACCGGCAGCAGCAGCGCGCCGGTGAGCATCAGGGTGTAGGCGGCGCCCCCGTAGGCGAAGTCGAAGGTGTCGTTGCCCAGGCGGTGCGGCCCGATGAGGGCGGCGAGCAGCGGCGCCACGATGGCGGCCAGCGCGATCGAGAGCCGTACGACGGCCTGCAGGTGCTCGGTCGTACGGGCGGTGCGGGTCTCCTCGGCCTCCTGGTCCAGCAGGACGTGTCCCGTATGGGCGGCGATGCCGGCGCTGACGCCGGCCAGCAGCGCGAGCAGGAGGACGGTCGTCGGGTCCGGGACCAGGCCCATGGCCAGCAGGGCGACGCCGGTGGCGGCCACCGCGAGGGCGAGCAGCCGGCGCCGGGAGAGCGCGGGCAGCACCCGGTGGGCACCGCGGATGCCGGCGGCCGTACCGCCGGTGAGCGCGAGCACCAGGAGGGCGAAGGAGGCCGGCCCGCCCGCGAGGTCGTAGCCGTGCAGCACGGCCAGCGAGACGGCCGCGGCGATCCCGGCGGCGACCGCCGCACACGCCGTGACCAGCAGCGGGATGGCGCCCGTACGGCCCTTGTCGGCGCCGGCCGGCTCACCCTGGGCCGACTTCGCGGCCTTCGGGCGGCGCAGCCCCTCCAGGGGGGAGCGCGGCCGCGGCGTCTGCCCACCGGGGAGCTCGATGAAGTACAGGATGGACACGGAGGCGGCGAACAGACCGGCCGCCACGTAGGAGGCGAGTGCCACCTGGTGGAGGTGGAACCAGTCGATGCCGGTTCCCAGGAGCTTGCTGATGAGGGTGACGACCACCAGGGCGGCGGCCGCGATCGGCAGGGAGACGAAGGTGGTGCGCAGCGAGAGGCGGCGCAGGGCGTCCAGGTTGTCCGGCAACGGCTTCGCGACGGCGCCCTCGGGGGGCGGCGCGGGCAGCAGGCCGGGCGCCGCGCTCTCCCTGGCGACGGTCCAGAAGCGCTCGGCGACGCCGGTCACGAAGACCGTGACCAGCACCCAGGCCAGGGCCTTGCCGGGCGTCCAGTCGATCCAGAGGGGGGCGATGACCAGGAGCGCGAGCCGCAGCACGTCCGCGCCGATCATCGTCCAGCGGCGGTCCAGCGGCCCGGAGGGCGCCGTGAGCGCGGACAGCGGGCCCAGGAGGACGGCTCCGAAGAGGAGCGTCGCCAGCATCCGGGCGCCGAAGACCGCGGTGACGGCGAGGGCGGCACCGCGATAACCACCGCCGAAGACGGCCTCACCGCCCAGCGGCACGTACAGCGCCGCCTGCAGGGCGAGTACCACCAGGACAAGCATGGACAGGGCATCGCCGATGCCCCCGACGAACTGGGCGCTCCACAGCCGCTTCAGTGGGGGGAAGCGCAGCAGGGCTCGCACGGCGCGCTCGCGGGAATCCGCCGCTAGGGCGCCAGAAGTGGGGGTCACGACCGTTGGCTGCTCGGCACGCGTCATCCCGCCAGCCTATCGGGAGGGCGCGCAGCGTCGACCGCCCGCCCGAACAAACGGGCGGGCACCACGGAACGCGTCCGTCGTGCCCGCCCGCCATCACGCCTCACCAGAGGCGCAGGACCCAAGTCCCGGCCCTGGCCTCGGTGCGACCTCAGTCCTCCGCCGAAGCCGCCGTCTTCTTGGCCGCCGCGGTCTTCGCGGTGGCCTTCTTGGCGGTCGTCTTCTTCGCGGTGGTCTTCTTGGCCGCGGTCTTCTTCGCCGTCGTCTTCTTGGCGGCCGTCTTCTTCGCCGGCGCCTTCTTGGCCGTCTTCTTCTTCGCCGGCCCCTTGGCGCGCTTCTCCGCCAGCAGCTCGTAGCCACGCTCGGGCGTGATCGTCTCGACGTCGTCGTCCCGCCGCAGCGTCGCGTTGGTCTCGCCGTCGGTCACATACGCACCGAACCGGCCGTCCTTGACCACCACCGGCTTGCCGCTGACCGGGTCCGTGCCCAGTTCCTTCAGCGGCGGCTTGGCGGCGGCCCGCCCGCGCTGCTTGGGCTGGGCGTAGATCGCCAGGGCCTGTTCGAGGGTGATGGTGAAGAGCTGCTCCTCGCTCTCCAGGGAGCGCGAGTCGGTGCCCTTCTTCAGGTACGGGCCGTAGCGGCCGTTCTGCGCGGTGATCTCCACGCCCTCGGGGTCCTTGCCGACGACGCGCGGCAGCGACATCAGCTTGAGCGCGTCCGCCAGCGTCACGGTGTCCAGCGACATCGACTTGAAGAGCGAGGCGGTGCGCGGCTTGACCGCGTTCTTGCCGGTCTTCGGGGTGCCCTCGGGCAGGATCTCGGTGACGTACGGGCCGTAGCGGCCGTCCTTGGCGACGATCTGGTGACCGCTCTCCGGGTCCATGCCCAGCTCGAAGTCGCCGCTCGGCTTGGCGAGCAGCTCCTCCGCGTACGCCACGGTCAGCTCGTCGGGCGCGAGGTCGTCGGGGACGTCGGCGCGCTGGTGGCCCTCGCTGTCCTTCTCGCCGCGCTCGACGTACGGGCCGTAGCGGCCGACCCGCAGCACGATGCCCTCGCCGACCGGGAAGGACGAGATCTCCCGGGCGTCGATCGCGCCGAGGTCCGTGACCAGCTCCTTCAGCCCGCCGAGGTGGTCGCCGTCGCCGTTGCCGGCGTCGGAGGCGGTACCCACCGCACTCGCGTCCTCGCCCTCGCCGAAGTAGAAGCGCCGCAGCCACGGCACGGCCTGCGCCTCACCACGGGCGATGCGGTCGAGGTCGTCCTCCATCTTGGCGGTGAAGTCGTAGTCGACCAGCCGGCCGAAGTGCTTCTCCAGGAGGTTGACCACCGCGAAGGAGAGGAAGGAGGGGACGAGCGCGGTGCCCTTCTTGAAGACGTAGCCGCGGTCCAGGATGGTGCCGATGATCGACGCGTACGTCGACGGGCGGCCGATCTCCCGCTCCTCCAGCTCCTTGACCAGGGTGGCCTCGGTGTAGCGGGCGGGCGGCTTGGTGGCGTGCCCGTCGGCGGTGATCTCCCGGGCGGTCAGCGCGTCGCCCTCGGCGACCTGCGGCAGCCGGCGCTCGCGGTCGTCCAGCTCGGCGTTCGGGTCGTCGGCGCCCTCCACGTAGGCCTTGAGGAAGCCGTGGAAGGTGATGGTCTTGCCGGACGCGCTGAACTCGGCGTCCCGGCCGTCGGCGGAGGTGCCGCCGATCTTGACGGTGACGGAGTTACCGGTCGCGTCCTTCATCTGGGAGGCGACGGTCCGCTTCCAGATCAGCTCGTAGAGGCGGAACTGGTCGCCGGTCAGCCCGGTCTCGGCGGGCGTGCGGAAGCGGTCGCCGGAGGGGCGGATCGCCTCGTGCGCCTCCTGCGCGTTCTTGACCTTGCCGGCGTACGTGCGCGGCTTGTCGGGCAGGTAGCCGGCGCCGTACAGCTGCGTCACCTGGGCACGGGCGGCCGCCACGGCGGTGTCGCTCAGCGTGGTGGAGTCCGTACGCATATAGGTGATGAAGCCGTTCTCGTACAGCTTCTGCGCCACCTGCATCGTCGCCTTGGCACCGAAGCCGAGCTTGCGGCTGGCCTCCTGCTGGAGGGTGGTGGTCCGGAACGGCGCGTACGGGGAGCGCCGGTACGGCTTGGACTCCACGGAGCGCACCGAGAAGTCGGTGTTCTCCAGGGCGGCGGCGAGCGCGCGGGCGTTCGCCTCGTCCAGGTGGAGCACGTCGTTGTTCTTGAGCTGCCCGTTGGGGCCGAAGTCGCGGCCCTGCGCGACGCGGCGGCCGTCGACGGTGTTCAGGCGGGCGGTCAGCGTCGAGGGGTCGCTCGCGTCGCCGGCCCGCCCGGTGGAGAAGGTGCCGGTCAGGTCCCAGTACTCGGCGGAGCGGAAGGCGATGCGCTCGCGCTCCCGCTCGACGACGAGACGGGTCGCCACGGACTGCACCCGGCCGGCCGACAGCCGCGGCATGACCTTCTTCCACAGGACCGGCGAGACCTCGTAGCCGTAGAGGCGGTCGAGGATCCGGCGGGTCTCCTGGGCGTCGACCAGTTTCTGGTTCAGATCGCGCGGATTGGCGACGGCCTCGCGGATCGCGTCCTTGGTGATCTCGTGGAACACCATGCGGTGGACCGGGACCTTGGGCTTGAGGATCTCCTGGAGGTGCCAGGCGATGGCCTCGCCCTCGCGGTCCTCATCGGTGGCGAGGTAGAGCTCGTCGGATTCGGCCAGCAGCTCCTTGAGCTTCTTGACCTGGTCCTTCTTGTCACTGTTCACCACATAGATGGGCTGGAAATCGGCGTCGACGTTCACCCCGAGCCGGGCCCAGGGCTCGCCCTTGTACTTCGCCGGGACCTCCGCCGCGCCGTTGGGCAGGTCACGGATGTGCCCCACGCTGGCCTCGACCACATAGCCCGGGCCGAGGTAGCCCTTGATCGTCTTCGCCTTGGCAGGCGACTCGACGATGACAAGTCGGCGGCCGCCGCCCTTCGTGGCTTCGCTGGTCGGGGACAACTTCGCTCTTCTCTCCGGTCGACGCGGAAAATGCCCCCCGGCCGGATGCGGGGGCGCACTGCGGTGACGCTTGACGCTGCGGAGTGTGACGGTACCTCCCGCCCCCGTGTCAAACGGAAAAACCCCGCAACGCCACTCGAACGGTAACCCGACTACATGCCTTCATGCCGCCTGGACCACCTCAGCCGGTCGCCGCGGGTCCGGCACGCGCCATCTGGATCATGACGGCCCCACGGCTCCGCCCGGAGGCCCGCGCATGATCCGGATTCGCGATCGCGCCCCCGCCGCGGCGACTGTCACAAGGCGGCCCCGGATCCCGTCACTGTCTTGGTACGACAGGTGAGCGGGCTGGCAGGATGGGCGCAGGATGGACACGGCACGGCCCACCGCTCGGGCCGGACACCGCCGTCGTCACGCATACCCTCGGGGGGAATCTCACCCATGGCGAACCAGTACCCCGGACCGCCACCGGAGCAGCCCGGCCAGCCCGCTCAGCCCGGCCAGAATCCGTACGCCACGCCGCCCGGCCCGGCCGACTCCGCCTACGGCTACCCGCAGGGCGGCCGTCCCGGCGAGCCCGGGTACGGCTATCCGCAGCCCGGCTCGACGCCGCCGCCACCCGGTTTCCCGCCCGCCGGCGCTCCGGCCGGCCCCCCGCCGCCCGGGCCCGGCGCTTTCCAGGCCGGTCCGCAGCCCGGCGGGATGGCGCTGTCGCTCGGGGACATCGCGGTGAGCGGCGACACGATCACGACGCCCACGGGGGTGATGCCGCTCAAGGGCGCCGTGTGGACCGCGACGGACATGTCGCGGACCGAGGAGAAGATGCCGACGCACGCGGTCGTGCTCGCCATCATCTTTTTCTTCTTCTGTCTGCTGGGTCTGCTCTTCCTGCTGATGAAGGAGCGGACGACGACCGGCTTCGTGCAGGTCACGGTGGCCAGCGGGGGCCGGCACCACTCCACGATGGTCCCGGTGCAGTCCCGCGAGCAGGTCATGTTCGTGCTCAACCAGGTCAACTACGCACGGTCGCTGAGCGTGTGAGCGACGTGGCACAGGCCGGGCCGCCCTCCGGGGCGGCGATCCGGAGCCGCACCGTCCGGCGGGCGTCGCTCGCCCTCGCCGCCGGTGCGGCGGCCGCCGTCTACCTCTGGCACAGCAATCCGCACCAGCCCGGGCAGGTGCTGATCCCCTGCCCGTTCCGGCTGTTGACCGGGGTGCTGTGCCCGGCGTGCGGCGGCACCCGGATGGCGTACGACCTGCTGCACGGCGACGTGCTGCGGGCCTTCCACGACAACGCGGTGCTGCTCGTCCTGGGCGTGCCGGCGATCGCGTACGTCCTGCTGCGCTGGCTGGTCCTGGGGCTGCGCGGGCGCGCATACCGGCTGCAGCTGACGAGCCGCGGCAATGCCGTGGTGTTCGGCATTGCCGCGGTGTGGATGCTCGTCCGCAATCTCGTCGGCTGACGCCCGGCGGCTTCAGCCCACGGGGGCGGAGACCACCGGGGTCAGCGGACGGTGACGGAGACCACCGGCGAGACGGTCTTGCCCGCGGCCATCCGGAGCTGGTTGGCGCCCTTGATGCCGAGCTTGACCCGGACCGAGTAGGCACCGCTCTTGGCCACCGGGGTCTGCGCGGGCAGCGAGACCCACTTCGTGCCCTGCTTCTGCTGGACGGTGACCTTGGTGCCCGCCTGAATGCCCTTGGCGGCGCCGGAGATCCGGAACTCCTGCCAGGCCTTGACGGAGTTCACGCTGGCCTTCGCGGTCAGCGACGCGGCGGCCGGGGCGGTGGCCACGACCGGCTTGGCGGCGTGGAGGTCCTGCGGCGCGGCGAAGGCGGCGGCCGAGCCCCCGGCGAGCAGGGAGACGGCGATGGCGCCGACGGTGGCATAGCGAAGTGCGCGGTTCATGGGAGTTCCTCACTGTCGGTGTGGTGGCCGTTGGTGACCTTCACCGAGGAACATGACGGACGGCCCGCGGACGTTCCGCGTACCGTCACAGATCAGCCATCCGTTACAGAACTGTCTGGAACTGGACGTACTACCGCGTCCCTCCGCCCGCCTACCGGTTACAGCGCCACCAGCAGCCAGCCTCCGGTGATCAGGAACAGCACCCCCGCGAGCAGCGCGGTGACCGCGGCCACCGGCCGGCTGACCCCCTCGGCGACCGGCGTACCGCTCCGGGCACACGCCCCCGTCCACACCAGCAGTCCGGCACCGAACAGCGCGAACGCCACACCGGCGAATGCCTCGGGTCCACTCTCCATGCGCGCAGCGTCGCACCCCGGGGCGGCGCCCCGGCGAACACCGGATGAACGCCTTCCGCCCCTCACCGTCCGCCTCTGCTCCCCCTACTCCCCTTACTCCCCCTTACTCGTCCTCCGCCACCGGCTCCAGGAAGCCCTGCTCGACCAGCATCCGGATCGAGGCGGGCGTACGGTCCCGCAGCAGCACCGGGTCCTCGCCGACGAGTTGGGCGATGGCGTCCAGGATCCGTCCGGCGGGCAGCGTGCCGTCACACACACCGGCGAAGCCCGCACCGACGGTGTCCACCTTCGTCGCCCGCCGCATACCGCGGTTCTGACGGAGCACCACATGCTCCGGGTCCTCGGCCCCCGGCAGCCCGACCTGCTCCTGGACCACGCCGTCGGCGAGCCGGAAGCGCCCGGCCAGCAGCGCGGCGTCGTCCGTGGAGCGCAGATAGTCCTGGCGCTCGAAGTGGGCCACGACCGCGTCCCCCAGCGGCTGTTCGACCGGATGCGGCCATTCCTCGACCGTGACGGACGGGGCGTCGGATCCGGATTTGCGCAGCGTGATCCAGCCGAAGCCGACGGCCTTGGTCCTACGGGCCGCGAACTCCTCCAGCCAGGCGTCGTACCGCGCGGCGTACTCCTCGTCACCGGCGCGGTGGTCACCGGCGTCCCGCAGCCACAGCTCGGCGTACTGGGTGACGTCCTGCACCTCGCGCTGCACGATCCAGGCGTCACAGCCGCGCGGCACCCAGGAGCGCAGCCGGTCGTGCCACTCCTCACCCTCGACGTGCTGCCAGTTGGCGAGCATCTGGCAGTACCCGCCGTCGTTGAGGTGCGCGGCGGACTGCTGGACGAGGATCCGGCACAGGTCGTCGCCGCCCATGCCGCCGTCCCGGTACGTCAGCCGGGCGCCGTCCGGCCCGAGCGGCGAGATCACGAACGGCGGGTTCGACACGATCAGGTCGTACGTCTCGTCCCCGACCGGCTCGAACAGCGAGCCCTCCCTGAGGTCCGCCGCGCCCGCCCCGGAGAGCGCCAGCGTCAGCGCGGTGATCCGCAGGGCGCGGGGGTTGAGGTCGGTGGCGGTGACCCGGGTGGCGTGCCGGGCGGCGTGCAGTGCCTGGATTCCGGAGCCGGTCCCGAGGTCGAGCGCCTTGGCGACCGGGCGGCGCACGCTGATCCCGGCCAGGGTGGTGGACGCGCCGCCGACGCCGAGCACCAGAGCCGCGCGCTCGCTCTCCCCGGCGCCCCGGATGCCGCCGGCGCCGCCGACCGCGCAGCCCAGGTCGGAGACGATCCACCAGTCCTGTCCCTCGGGGCCGCCGTACGGGCGGACGTCCACCGTGGCGCGCAGGGTGTCGCCGTCCTGCACCACCCAGCCGTCGGCGAGGCAGTCCTCGACCGGCAGGGCCGCCCGCGCCCGGCCCAGCTCCACCGGCCGCTGCAGCAGGAACAGCCGCACCAGGGTCGCGAGCGGGCTGTCGCCGCGGGTCGCGCGCAGCGCGGGGACGGTCTCGTTGCGCGCCAGCGCGGCGTAGGCGGGCGCGCCGAGCAGGTCCAGCAGTCCGTCGGCGGTGAAGGCGGCGGTCAGCAGCGCCTCGCGCAGCCGGGCGGTGCGGGCGTTGCTCTCGGGGTCCTGGACATCAGCGGTGGGGAGGTGCGTACTCACACCGACCATTGTCCGTGCTGCCACTGACAATCGGCGCCGGCCCGGCGGCACGCCCTTCCCGGGCGCGTCGCCGGGCCGGCAAGAGGCCCCGCAGAAGCGCGTTACGACTTCTTGGAGGGCGTGGGCGCCGCCTTGGAGGGCGTGGCCACCGGGGAACCGGACGCGGCCTGGTTCTGGCAGCCCTTCTGCCGCGCCATCGCGGCGCCGACGTCACCGGCCTCCAGGTTCTTGAAGGCGGCCTCGCTCTGCTTGTTGAGCTTGTTGATGCCGTTGGACAGGTCGCGCAGCCCGTCGGCGAACTTGAGCTTGTTCGAGGTGTCGAGGTTGTTGACCTGCTTCTGCAGGTCCGCGTAGCCCTTGGAGAGCGAGTTGAGCTCCTTGACCGCGTTCGCCTGCGCCTGCTTGCCCTGGTCGGTGGGCGGCGGCCCGGCCTGCTGCAGGGACTTGGCCAGCGAGGCGTACGCCTGGGAAATCTTCTGGAAGGCCGCCGAGTCGGTCTGCTGGACCTTCTTGGAATCCGTGCTGCCGTTGTCGGCCGTCTGCATGGCGGCGTTGGCGTCCTGGATCTGCTTGAACGGAGCCTGCGCGGGGTCGCAGAAACTCTTCGCCCAGTCGTTGAGCTTCTTTCCGTTGTCCTCGCTGCAGCCGGTCAGCGCGAGCATCAGTGCCGCCCCGCCGGACAGTGCAGCCACAAGCTTCTTGTTCACCGGATTGGTCCCTTCCATGGCTCTCGGCCCCGGAACATACACGTCCGAACGGCCTGGTCCCCGGGTCGGGCATCCGGTCCGGCTCTCATTGCAGCCATTTGCACCAAGGAGCGCAGGGCCACCCGGGCAGACCGAGGGCGGGTGGCCGGCGCCTGCAACATGCGCCGTCCACCCGCCCAGTTGAGCGGTCCGCGAGCCTTCCGACGGTCGGTTCCGGTTAGGACGCCACCGCCGTCTCGGCCGACTTGGCGACGCCGTCGGGCTCCTCGGAGTTGTTGTGTTCGTCACCCACGGCGATTCCGCGCCGCTTGGAGATGTACACGGCACCGATGATGACGACGAGCGCCAATGCGGCCGCCGCGATCCGGATGCCGAGGTTCTTGTCCTCGCCGTACGAGAACTTCACCACGGCGGGCGCGATCAGCAGCGCCACCAGGTTCATCACCTTCAGCAGCGGGTTGATCGCCGGTCCGGCGGTGTCCTTGAACGGGTCGCCGACGGTGTCACCGATGACCGTGGCGGCGTGTGCCTCGCTGCCCTTGCCGCCGTGGTGGCCGTCCTCGACCAGCTTCTTGGCGTTGTCCCAGGCGCCACCGGAGTTGGCGAGGAAGACCGCCATCAAGGTGCCGGTACCGATCGCCCCGGCCAGGAACGAGCCCAGCGCCCCGACGCCCAGCGAGAAGCCGACCGCGATCGGGGTGAGCACCGCCAGCAGGCCCGGGGTGGCCAGCTCGCGCAGCGCGTCCTTGGTGCAGATGTCGACCACCCGCCCGTACTCGGGCGTCTGGGTGTAGTCCATGATCCCGGGCTTCTCCCGGAACTGCCGGCGCACCTCGAAGACCACCGCTCCCGCCGACCGCGACACGGCGTTGATCGCCAGCCCGGAGAACAGGAAGACGACCGAGGCGCCGAGGACCAGCCCGACCAGGTTGTTGGGCTGCGAGATGTCCAGGCTGAGCCCCATGCCGCCGGCGGCCCGGCCGATGTTGCGTACGGCGGTGGCGATCGCGTCCCGGTAGGAGCCGAAGAGCGCGGAGGCGGCCAGTACAGCGGTCGCGATGGCGATGCCCTTGGTGATGGCCTTGGTGGTGTTGCCGACCGCGTCCAGATCGGTCAGCACCTGCGCGCCGTCACCGGAGACGTCGCCGGACATCTCGGCGATGCCCTGCGCGTTGTCGGAGACCGGTCCGAAGGTGTCCATGGCCACGATCACGCCGACGGTGGTCAGCAGGCCGGTGCCGGCCAGCGCCACCGCGAACAGCGCCAGGGTGATGGACGCGCCGCCCAGCAGGAACGCCCCGTAGACGGCCAGTCCGATCAGCACCGCCGAGTAGACGGCCGATTCCAGGCCGACCGAGATGCCGGAGAGGACGACGGTGGCCGGCCCGGTCAGCGAGGTCTTGCCGATGTCCCGTACGGGCCGCCGGGTGGTCTCGGTGAAGTATCCGGTCAGCTGCTGGATCAGCGCGGCGAGCACGATGCCGACGGCGACCGCGACCAGGGCCAGCATCCGCGGGTCACCGCTGTGGCCCAGGACCACGGGGTCGCTGACGCCGGTCAGGTCGCGGTAGCTGGACGGCAGGTAGGTGAAGACCGCGGCGGCCACCAGGACCAGCGAGATGCCCGCGGAGACGAAGAAGCCGCGGTTGATGGCGGTCATGCCGCTGCGGTCCCGGCGCCGCGGCGCGACGACGAAGATGCCGATCATCGCGGTGAGCACGCCGATGGCCGGCACCAGCAGCGGGAAGGCGAGGCCCGCGTCCCCGAAGGCCGCGGTGCCCAGGATGAGGGCGGCGACCAGGGTGACGGCGTACGACTCGAAGAGGTCGGCGGCCATGCCGGCGCAGTCACCGACGTTGTCGCCGACGTTGTCCGCGATGGTCGCGGCGTTGCGCGGGTCGTCCTCGGGGATGCCCTGCTCGACCTTGCCGACGAGGTCGGCGCCGACGTCGGCGGCCTTGGTGAAGATGCCGCCGCCGACCCTCATGAACATCGCGATCAGCGCGGCGCCGAGACCGAAGCCCTCCAGCACCTTGGGCGCGTCGACCGCGTAGACGAGGACCACACAGGACGCACCGAGCAGACCGAGTCCCACGGTGAACATGCCGACCACGCCACCGGTACGGAAAGCGATCTTCATCGCCTTGTGGGATACCGCCGTAAGATCCTTTTCCCGGGATTCGCCCTCGGCCGGAGTGGCCTCCCGGGCGGCCGCCGCCACACGCACATTGCTGCGCACCGCGAGCCACATGCCGATATAGCCGGTGGCCGCCGAGAATGCCGCGCCGATCAAGAAGAAGGCACTGCGCCCGGCACGCTGCGACCAGTTATCCGCGGGCAGCAGCATGAGCAGGAAGAACACCACGACCGCGAATACGGCGAGGGTCCGCAACTGCCGTGCCAGGTAGGCATTTGCGCCTTCCTGCACCGCCGCCGCGATCTTCTTCATACTGTCGGTTCCCTCGCCGGCCGCAAGCACTTGGCGGACCAGCACCGCCGCGACGGCCAGCGCCGCCAGCGCCACCGCGGCGATCACCAGCACGATGCCGCGGTTGCCCGCGGTCAGTGACGGCCCGGCCAGAAAAGAGGGGGTGTCAAGCAACTGAGGGGTGTAAGGCCCCGCCATTCGTCCTCCTTGACGTTTGGCACATGGGCGCGCGGAAGCACGCTCAGGCGTCCTGAGCAAGAGATGTGGACGGATTGTAGGGAGCCCCGGTTGATCAAAACAGGGCGCCTCAAAGGGAATTCGCCGGTAGTCGCGAAGATCAAAAGGCAGAAGGCGCCCGGAATTCGCCCGGACGAAGGAATGCACCGAATTCACTGACCGTCGACAGATGATCTCTTCGTCGTACTGATCACCGCTTGATCACGCATTGATCGCCGCTGCTCAAGGACACCGCCCCCGGCGGCTGGGCCGAATGAGGCACAGGAGACCCCGGAGAGAATTGAGCCGCCCGGCCGCGGCCGAACGGGTGACCCACCGCCCACAAACGTCCCCCTGAGGGACCGTGAGGGCTCATCACGCCCCATGAGGACCCGTCAGATCGAGTCCGGATCGCAACGCATGGGGCAACGCATGGGGAGCGGGGTGACGGACGCCCGTGGCAACGCATGGCGGGGTGACGGACCCCCGCTGCCCCCACGCAGAGCAGCGGCAAGGGCAGGGGCATGTCAGAAGCCGTACAGACGCTGGGCACGAGCACGGGCACAGGTGCAGGTACGGATACGGGTACGAGCGGGTACGGGCCGCGGCAGGGCAGCCGTCCGTGCCGGCTACGAGATGGTGGCCGCCGTCGTCGTGGGCCAGGTCATGCGGATCATGCCGCCCTCTTCACCGGCGGTCACCTCGACGTCGTCGACCAGCCCGCTGATGACCGCGAGGCCCATCTCGTCCTCGCCCTCGGCGTCGCTCTCCGCGGCGCCCTCGGCCTCACCGGCGCCCCGGGCACCCGCCGCGGTGGGCCCGCCGGGCACGCCGTCGCCGACCTCGATCGAGAACTTCTTCTCGTCCTCGATCAGCAGCACCCGCACCGGCGACTCGATGTCATGGCTCTCGTGCAGCCCCACGGCCCGGCTGCAGGCCTCGCCGACCGCGAGCCGCACCTCGTCCAGGACGGCCTCGTCCACCCCGGCCCGCCGTGCCACGGCAGCCGCGACCAGTCGCGCGGTGCGGACATGCTCGGGAAGGGCGCTGAAACGGAGTTCGACGGTGGCCATGCCATCCCCCTCGATATGCGGGCGTGCGACGCAGGGGGCCGGACACCCGTCCGGTACCCCCCACTCCTTCCTTCCCCCGCGCCTGCCGGCGCGGGGGCCCGGCAAGCCGTCAGTCAGTGGCTGCGACGGCTTCCTCGACCGAGGTGTGAATCGGGAACACCTTGGTCAGACCGGTGATACGGAAGATCTTGAGAATGCGCTCCTGGTTGCAGACCAGGCGCAGCGAGCCCTCATGGGCGCGCACCCGCTTGAGTCCGCCGACCAGGACGCCGAGCCCAGTGGAGTCGAGGAAGTCGACACGTTCCATGTCCACCACGAGGTGGTAGCTTCCGTCGTTCACAAGCTCGACCAGCTGCTCGCGCAGCTTGGGCGCGGTGTATACATCAATCTCGCCACCGACCTCGACGACCGTACGGTCGCCAACGGTCCGGGTCGACAGGGACAGGTCCACGGATCCTCCAGCACCTTGCTATCGAGCGGTCGCCCCCCTGGGGCCTCCCCACCGAAGTAGGGGCGGATCTGGCAGCCGCGATGGCATTCAATCACTTACCAGCAGGCGTGCACGACGCCCTTTGAGCATTGTCCGTCACTCCGGTGACACACTCGGTGCCGATGGCCTCCAATCGACTCCCGCCGGATGCGGGCGCGCGCCCTTCCCCAGGCATGATTCTCGAACGTCTCGCCCGGGGCGCGACCCGCGCTGCGCGCATCACTCATACGGAGCACTTGCCCCCGCGCATCGGGAGCCACACCGACTGGCCCGATCGGATCCGGCCCGAAGTGATCGACGCGATCCGTTCGTCCGGAATCGAGCGTCCCTGGGCCCACCAGGCACGGACGTCCGAACACGCATTGCGCGGCGAGTCGGTCGTGGTGGCCACCGGCACCGCCTCGGGCAAGTCGCTGGCATATCTGGCGCCGGTCCTCTCCACGCTCCTGGACGGTGCGGAGGCGCCCAACGGCAGGGGCACCACGGCGCTGTATCTGGCCCCGACGAAGGCCCTGGCCGCCGACCAGCGGCGCGCCGTGCGGGAGCTGGCCGCCCCGCTGGGCAACGCCGTCCGGCCGGCGGTCTACGACGGCGACACCCCCGTCGAGGAGCGCGAGTGGGTCCGCCAGTACGCGAACTACGTGCTGACCAACCCGGACATGCTGCACCGCGGCATCCTGCCGTCCCATTCCCGGTGGTCCTCCTTCCTGCGCGCGCTGCGCTATGTGGTCATCGACGAGTGCCACACCTACCGCGGTGTGTTCGGCTCGCACGTCGCCCAGGTCCTCCGCCGGCTGCGCCGGGTCTGCGCCCGTTACGGCTCGGAGCCGGTCTTCCTGCTCGCCTCCGCCACGTCCGCCGAGCCGGCCCGGGCCGCGACCCGGCTCACCGGTCTGCCCGTGGTGGAGATCACCGAGGACACCTCGCCGCGCGGCGAGTTGGTCTTCGCGCTCTGGGAGCCGCCGCTGACCGAACTGCACGGTGAACAGGGCGCCCCGGTGCGCCGCACGGCCACCGCCGAGACCGCCGATCTGCTCACCGACCTCGCCGTCCAGGGCGTGCGCACGGTCGCCTTCGTACGCTCTCGGCGCGGCGCGGAACTGATCGCGCTGATCGCTCAGGAACGGCTCGCCGAGGTGGACCGCTCGCTGCCCGCGCGGATCGCCGCCTATCGGGGCGGCTACCTGCCCGAGGAGCGCCGCGCCCTGGAACGCGCCCTGCACAGCGGCGCACTCCTGGGCCTGGCCGCCACGACGGCGCTGGAGCTGGGCGTGGACGTCTCCGGCCTGGACGCCGTGATCATCGCCGGCTATCCGGGGACCCGCGCGTCCTTGTGGCAGCAGGCCGGCCGGGCCGGACGGGCCGGGCAGGGCGCCCTGGCGGTGCTCGTGGCCCGCGACGACCCGCTGGACACCTATCTCGTCCACCACCCCGAGGCGCTCTTCGACCAGCCGGTCGAGTCGACCGTCCTTGATCCCGACAATCCCTATGTGCTCGCCCCGCACCTGTGCGCCGCCGCCGCCGAACTCCCGCTCACCGAGGCCGACTTCCCGCTCTTCGGGCCCGCCGCCGCAGGGCTGATGCCGCAGCTGGAGGCCGCGGCACTGCTGCGGCGGCGGGCCACCGCCTGGCACTGGACGCGCCGCGAACGGGCCGCCGACCTCACCGACATCCGCGGCCAGGGGGGCGCGCCGGTTCAGGTCGTGGAGGCCGGCACCGGGCGGCTGCTGGGGACCGTGGACGCCGGCGCCGCGCACACCACCGTGCACGACGGCGCGGTCCACCTCCATCAGGGCCGTACGTACCTCGTGCGCCACCTCGACCTGGACGACGACGTCGCGCTGGTCGAGGAGGCCAGCCCGCCGTATTCCACGACGGCCCGCGACACCACGGCCATCTCCATCCTGGAGACCGACACCGAGGTCCCCTGGGGGGACGCCCGGCTGTGCTTCGGCTCTGTGGAGGTCACCAACCAGGTCGTGTCCTACCTGCGCCGCAAGCTCATCACCGGCGAGGTCCTGGGCGAGACCAAGCTCGATCTGCCGCCGCGTACGCTGCGCACCCGCGCGGTGTGGTGGACGGTCACCGAGGACCAGCTCGACGCCGCCCGCGTCGGCCCCCGGCAGCTCGGCGGCGCGCTGCACGCCGCGGAGCACGCCTCCATCGGCATGCTGCCGCTCTTCGCCACCTGCGACCGCTGGGACATCGGCGGGGTGTCCGTCCCGCTGCACCCGGACACCCTGCTGCCGACCGTGTTCGTCTACGACGGCCACCCGGGCGGCGCGGGCTTCGCCGAACGCGCCTTCCACACGGCCGCCGACTGGCTCACCGCCACCCGCAGCGCGATCGCCTCCTGCGAGTGCGAGGCCGGCTGCCCGTCCTGCATCCAGTCCCCCAAATGCGGCAACGGCAACGACCCCCTCCACAAACGCGGCGCCATCCGCCTCCTCGGCGAACTCCTCCGCGGCGCCCCGAAAACCCCCGCTTGAGGCACGCGCCGGGGGCGGAACGGGCGGGTTGGCTGGGGCAGGCTGGGTGGCCCCACGTACTAGGGTGCGGCGCCGTGGTGGTTGCTCGCCGTTGCGCTTGGCGGCCCTTCCCACGTGGTCGACTGCGGCGCCGTGCCTGTTGCTCGCCGTTGTGCCTGCGGCCCCCTCCTACGTACTCGGCTGCGGCGCCGTGCCTGTTGCTCGCCGTAGCGCCTGCGGCCCCTCCCACGTACTCGGCTGCAGCGCCGTGAGCGCTACTCGCCGTAGCGCCTGCGGCGCCTCCCACGCGGTCGGCTGCGGCGCCGTGCCTGGAGCCCGCCGATGCGCTGGCGGCCCCTCACACGTACTTGGCCGTCCCGCCGCGGTTGTTGTGCGCCGTTGCGCCTGCGGCGGGCTGGGTGGGTGTCAGGTGCGGTGCCAGCCCTACGGACTTCGTCCTCCGGTCTGTCCCCTCCCGTGGTGGGTCGAAAGAGGCCGGTGGGGGTGCACGTACGCGGGCGACCGTGCTGGCCGGCGGGAGGCGGGTGGGCCGCGTGCCGTCTGAGGGGCGTTGGGCGTGCTTGCGCTGTCGTAGGAGCGGCCGCTGAGGCTCGTATGCCCGCCGGGCCGGCAACGGGCCTCCTGCGTCGCCGTACGGGCCGGGGGCGGCCCTTGTGGTGTCGGGCCGGGCAGGAGGCTCCCCTCGTGGCGGCGTACCGGGAGAGGGCGCCCGTTGAGCCTCCCTACGGGCAGAGGACGGCCCTTGCGCCTCCGGGCGGGCAGGGGGTGGCTCCTGTCCCGCCGGTCCGGCGCGGGCCCGTGACTGGGTGGTGAAGGGCCCGCTGCCTGCTTCCACCGAGACGTCCGCGACCGGGCCGGAGACCGCGCAGCGCACCAGCCGCGTGTGCTGTGCAGCCGCCACCCGGCCCGCCGCCGCGCAGGCGGCGGCCGGGCCCCGTACGGCTCGGTCCGCGGCCGCCAGCGCGGCCAGGTCGGCGGCGCCGCCCGCCCGGTGGCGTGCCGTGACGGCCTGGCCCAGTCCCATCAGGGCCAGGAAGACCGCGCACAGCGCCGCGGCGGCGAAGACCGTGCAGACCGTCGCCGAGCCCTCATCGCCCCACCGTTTCCTCCGCAAGAGCCACCGCCTCCCCTCCGACGCGTACCGTCAGCTCCCCGACACCGGGCAGTGCGGCCTCGACCCGCACCCGCACCAGATCGCCCTCCCGGGCCAGCGCCACCCGCGCGCCCCGGGGCGCCACGCGCCGGGCGGCCGCGAGCACCGCTGTCCGCGGTTCCGAGCGCGCGGCCGCCCGGGCCCCGGCCCGCGCCGCGTCCACGCACTCGATGCGGGCACAGGCGGCCATCAGGCCCCAGATGAGCACCGCCACGACCACCACCAGCACCGGCAGCACCAGAGCCGTCTCCGCGGTCACAGAGCCGGCGTCGCGCGCCCTCCGCGGGGCCGCGCGGGCCCCGCGGAGCGTCCTTCCGACGTCACGACGGTGCATGGAGCGCCTGCTCGATCAATGACCGCAATGCCGCACGCACGGTGCCGCTCGTGATGAGCCGGTAGAACACCACGGCCAGCGCACAGGCCGCGAGCGTGACGATCGCGTATTCGGCCGTTGCCATCCCACGGTCGTCGGCCGCCATCCCGCGCAGCCGCTTCCTCCATCGCCGGAACATGCCAACCCCCGTTCCCCGGCCGCCTCCCGGCCGGTTCGTTGTCGTTGTCGCTGTCGCTGTCGCTGTCTGGGTCGTGTGGTTGCTTGGTTGTTGTCGCTGTCGTTGTCGTTGTCGCTGTGGTCGTATTCGTTGCTTGGGTTGTTGTCGTTGGTTGGTGACGTCTTCTCGTTCTCGCGTCTGCGCTTCGTGTCGGCCCTCCTGGTCAGCCCTTGTAGTCAGTCCTCGTCGTCAGTCCCCGCAGTCAGTTGCGCCCCAGCAGGCCGTCCGCCAGTCCGAGGAGCACCGGGGCCACCCCGAGCAGGAGGAACGCCGGGAGAAAGCAACCGGCCAGCGGGAGAGTGACCAGCACGCCGGCCCGCCGGGCCCGTGCGGCCGCGGCTCTGTCCCGTTCGGCGCGTAGAGCAGCGGCGATCCGGGATGCGGACTCCACCGCCGGCACGCCGGATATCCCGGCGCGCTCCATACAGCGGGCGAGTTCCTCGGCGCCGGGCAGTGCGGCCAACCGCCGCCAGACGACGGCCGGTTCCCCTCCCAGTCGCAGCTCCGCCGCCACTTGCCGCAGCCGTTCGGCCACCGGCCCGTCGAGGGACCGGCCGACCGCTTCGGCTGCTTCGCGTGGACCTGCTCCCGCCGCCAGGCATGCGGCCAACAGATCTGCGGCCGGCACCAGTTGCCGGTGTACTTCCTCGGCCGCCGACCGTGCGGCCTGCGCCTCCTGGTGGCGCGCCAGCCTGCGGTGCGCGACGAAGCCTGCGAAGAGACCCGCCAGGACGCCGGTCGCGCCGCCGATGAGGAGGGCCACGAAGACCGCCGCTCCCAGGGGCCCGACCCATTTCGCCGGCCCGCCGGCTCCCGTTGGACGGCCCCGGGCCTTCGCTCGCCTACGACTTGCGCGCCCTCCGGGCCCCAAGAGCCGACTCGACCCACCAGGCCCGGCACCGCCACCGCGGCCGCCGTCCGCGGCCGGCCCGTGGCCCAGAACGGCCGCCGCCCGTCTTCGTACGGCCCGGCGCCGGCGCGCCTCGCCCAGCACCGCCATTGCCGCCACCGCCGCCGTCGCCGTCGCCGTCGCACACAGCAGCACCGTTGCGACGGGCGACACCACGGGTGACGCGGCGGCCACCGTCATCCCCACCCTGTGGACAACCTCCGCGACGTCGCTGCTTGCGTCCACCATCGCGCTCACCACATGCCCCTTCTGCGTACTTTTCGTGCGCCTGCGCCTTCGTTCCGCACTTCCGCACCTCGCATGCCTCGCGTGCCTCGCGTGCCTTCTATGCCTTGCGCCTCGTCCGCCCCTTCCACGTCATCTGTCCCTCGCGCGCCTCGCACGCCCTCCGTGCCCCCCGTGCCACCCGTGCCTTCCGCTTCCGCGACGATCCGGGTCGTCCACGCCACCCCGCCCCACTCCAGGAGCCCGCCGAGCACCAGGCAGCCCCAGCCGGCCGGGGAGTGCAGCAGCACTCCCAGGGGGTCGGCGCCCAATGCGGTGCCCATCAGGAGGCCGCCCACCGGGAGAAGCTCCAGCATCAGCGCGGTCGCCCGGGGGCCGGCCAACTGGGCCCGCAGTTCCTCGCGCAGCTCCCGGCGGACGCGGAGTCCGGCCGCGATCCGCTCCAGACCGGCGGCCAGGCCCGCACCGCCCTCGACCGCCACCTGCCAGCACGCCGCCACCGCGGTGAGCCCCTCGGCCCCGGGCTGCCGCGCCGCAGCCCGTAGCGCTCGGGGCACGTCCCCGCCGTAACGCGCGGCCGCGGCCGCCGCCCGGCCCGCCGGGCCCAGCGCCGGTGGTGCCCCCGCGGCGTACAGCGCCTGGGCCGGCTGCCGGCCGGCCCGCAGCTCCCCCGCCACCGCCGCGCACAGCCCGATCACCTCGGTGGTCCGCCGCTCGCGCGCCCTTTCCGCCCGACGACCGGCGAGCCACCGCCGAACGAGGTACCCCGCCACCGGTGCCGCGAGCACCGGCAGCACGGACCCGCCCAGTACGCCCAGCGCCAGCCCGGCCGGCAGGCACCACAGCTCCCGGCCGAGGTCGGCCCGGCGCCCGAGGCGCCAGCGCCGCTCCCCGTCGATCACGCGTCCCGCGCACCACGCCCGTACCTCCTCCCCCAGCCGCGGGGACCGCCCCTGGGCAGTCCGGTCGCCCGCATCGCCCCCGAGGACCGCCCGGGCCCGCCGCCGTACCTCCTCCCGTCTCCCGGCCGCCAGCCGGGCCGCGGCCCCCGCACACACCACCGCGCCCACCAGCGCCAGCCCTGTGCCGTTCATGCCCCCTCGCCTCCGCCGCGCTCGCACAGGCGGCTCAACCGCCCCCACCCCTGGGCCGGTTGGAAGCCGTCCGGGCTCCAGAGCGCTGCCGGGACGGTCACCACACAGCCGTCGCGATTGCGCTCGAGGACGTGCACCTCGGCGATCCGGCGGCGGCCGGTCCGGTCGCGTACGAGGTGGAGGACGACGGAGAGCGCGGCTGCCAACTGGCTGTGCAGCGCGGCCCGGTCCAGGCCCGCGGTGGAGCCGAGGGCCTCCAGGCGGGCGGGGACGTCGCAGGCGGCGTTGGCGTGGACCGTGCCGCAGCCGCCCTCATGGCCCGTGTTGAGGGCGGCCAGCAGGTCCGTGACCTCCGGGCCCCGCACCTCGCCCACCACCAGCCGGTCCGGCCGCATCCGGAGCGCCTGCCGTACGAGGTCCCGCAGCGTCACCCGCCCCGCGCCCTCCTGATTGGCGGGCCGGGTCTCCAGCCGCACCACATGGGGGTGGTCGGGGCGCAGCTCCGCCGAGTCCTCGGCCAGGACAATCCGCTCGGCCGGGCCGACCAGGCCGAGCAGCGTGCTGAGGAGCGTGGTCTTGCCGGAGCCCGTACCACCGCTGATCAGGAAGGACAGCCGGGCCGCCAGCACCGCCCGGAGCAGCCGGTCGCCGCCGGGAGGGACCGTCCCCGCCGCGACCAGCTCCGCGAGCGCGAAGGCCCTGGGCCGCAGCACCCGTAAGGACAGGCAGGTCCCGCCGACCGCCACCGGGGGCAGGACGGCGTGCAGCCGGGTGCCGTCCGGAAGCCGGGCGTCCACCCATGGCCGGGCATCGTCCAGCCGCCGGCCGGCCACCGCCGCCAGCCGCTGGGCGAGCCGGCGGACCTCCGCGCCGTCCCGGAAGCGGACCTCCGTGCGCTCCAGGCCGGCGCCGCGGTCCACCCACACCTCGTCCGGCGCGGTGACCAGGACGTCCGTCACCTCGGGCGCGGCCAGCAGCGGCTCCAGCGGTCCGCTGCCCACCATCTCGGAGCGCAACGCCCCCACCACGCCCAGCACTTCGGTGTCCCCCAGCAGCCGCCCTTCCTCGCGCAGCGCCACCGCCACCCGGGCCGGGGTCGGCTCCGCCCCGGCTTCGGCGAGTCGTCGCCGCACCGCCTCCAGCAGGCCCTCGCCCTGTTTCACGGCCGGCCTCCGTCCGCTCCGTCCGGGCGCGCGGCCGCCGGATCCACGCCGCCGGGTGCCCCCTTCCGGCCCGCTCCCGGCTCAGCGGCGCCGTCCCGGCCACCCGCCGCCCGGGACCAGAACTCCGCGCAGAAGCGCGCCAGCGGACCGCGGGCCTGGGAGCCCGGTGGCAGACCGCGGGCCAGGTCCGCGAACAGGCCCAGCTCCCAGGGGAGTTCACCGGCCAGTGGAAGATCCATGAGGCGGGCGATCTCGGCCGGGGGCAGGCCGTGTCCATGACGGTCGGGGGTTCCGCGCGCCACCAGCCGCAGATCGCCGAGCAGAGGCCGCACCCCGCCGGCCACCCGTCGGGCCGCCGCGACCGCCCGCAGCTCCGTGGGCACCAGCAGCAGCCCGACGTCCACCTGGGACAGTGCCTCCGCCGTCGCCTCGTCGGCGCGGCGCGGCAGGTCCACCACCACGACCCCGCCGCGCCGGCGTGCCGCGGAGACGACCGCGCGCATGGCCGGCGGCGGAATGGCGACCTCCGTGCCCCGGTCCCAGCTGAGAACCCGTAGGGAGTGCAGCCGGGGCAGGGACTCCTCCAGGGCGCCGCAGGCCACCCGGCCGCGCGACTCGGCGAAGGCCGGCCAGCGCAGTCCCTTCTCCTTCTCCCCGCCCAGCAGGACGTCCAGCCCGCCGCCCAGCGGGTCGCCGTCGACGAGCATCGTGCGCCGCCCCGTCCGCGCGGCGGTGACGGCCAGCGCGGCGGCCAGGGTGCTCGCCCCGGCGCCACCGCGGCCGCCGATGACGCCCACCGTGAGGGCCGGCGGCCCGTCCCCCTCGACCGCGTCGGCGATCCGGTCGACCAGCCAGCGCTCCCCGTCGGGAAGGCCGAGGACCCGCTCGGCGCCCAGGGCGACGGCCTGCCGCCAGGTCTCGGGGTCGTCGGTGCCCCGGGCCGTGAGGATCACGCCCGGGCGGCGTCCGGCACCGCGTAACCGGCCCGCGCAGTCGGCCCCGACGATCACCAGCGGCGCCGCCTCCCAGCCCCCTTTGCGGGCCGGCAGGCCGTGCGCCACTTCGGGTAGCGCGCCGGCCGCCGCACACAGCCGCAGCAGGTCGTCGAGGAGCCCTTCGTCCTCGGTGACGATCAGCGGGCCGCCCCACTCTTCGCCGGCCCGGGCCGGCCCTTCCGATGGCATGGTTCCAGCCATGTCCCGTCCCCCTATCGCTACGCGACCCGCACTCGCGAACTCGCGGACTTTTACGATGCAGGGATCGGGAAATCCGGGTGGATCTTGGTCCAAATCTGTGGACAACTCCGCGCCTGTGAATATCCCCGTCACCTATTCCAGCGACCGGCGGCCACTTCCGTGACGCAAGAGGGCCTCGCGAGGTACTCCAGGGACACCAGGGGGCGGCCCGTCCAAGCCTTCCTCAGAGCAGCGTGATGACTACGGTGCGTAAGGGGAAGAAGGCGTCGTGACGGCAAGCGCCGAGCGGGCGCAAAGACGGGCGGATCGGTGCCTCAAGGCAGAAAAGGCCCCCGGACATGCGACGACCCCCGCCGGGGGGGAGAGCGGGGGTCGTCCCCACGGCCGACTCGGGGGGGGAGGAGCCGGACCGGGTTAGCACGGTCGCGAACGATCCGTGACTTCCATGGTGTACCCGAGAGCCTTCTCAGGCAAACCCACGCGCCACACCTTACGCCGAATGGTGGGCCGCCTATGCTCGCCCCGTGGAAAACCACTCCGTGCCTCACTCGACGCCCCGTACTGCCGCGTTCTTCGACTTGGACAAGACCGTCATTGCTAAGTCGAGCACGCTGACCTTCAGCAAGTCGTTCTACCAAGGCGGCCTGATCAATCGGCGGGCCGTACTGCGCACTGCGTATGCCCAGTTCGTGTTCCTCGCGGGCGGTGCCGATCACGATCAGATGGAGCGGATGCGGGAATATCTCTCCTCCTTGTGCCGCGGCTGGGATGTGTCCCAGGTGCGGGAGATCGTCGCCGAGACACTGCACGATCTGATCGACCCGATCATTTACGACGAGGCGGCCTCACTCATCGAGGAGCATCACGCCGCCGGACGCGATGTCGTCATTGTCTCCACCTCGGGTGCCGAGGTCGTCGAACCGATCGGGGAACTTCTCGGTGCCGACCGGGTCGTGGCCACCCGTATGGTCGTCGGCGAGGACGGCCGATTCACCGGAGAGGTGGAGTATTACGCCTACGGCCCCACCAAGGCGGAGGCCGTCCGGGAGCTCGCCGAGTCCGAGGGCTACGACCTGGAGCGCTGTTATGCGTACAGCGATTCGGCAACCGATGTTCCGATGCTGTCGGCCGTGGGGCATCCGTACGCGGTCAATCCGGACCGCGCGCTGCGCCGCGAGGCCGTCGCGCGGGGCTGGCCGGTGCTCTCCTTCAACCGCCCGGTTCCGCTCAAGCAGCGGCTGCCGGCGCTGTCCATGCCGTCCCGGCCGGCGCTCGCCGCCATGGCCGCGGTGAGCGCGGCGGCCGCCACCGCCACCCTGGTCTGGTACGCGAGCCGGCGGAAAACCGCAAAGCCGGGCCTCGCCCGTATTGGCCGGCTCGGCCGCGCCGCCCGTATTGACCGCGTTTGAAGCCAAACGTAAAGATCTGCGGCCCGGGGTTCCGCTTGCCCGGTACGAGTAGTACAAAGGACTTAACGGCCCGCGAGACCAAGGACATCCGAGAGGAACACCTTTAACGCAGCAAGTGGCCCACGGACCGATGCATGAATGCCGGGCACCCACGCGACGCCGACCCGTCGATTACGGGCCAGCCGCACCAGGTAACCGGACGAAGATTCCGACCTGATGGGCAAATATTCGAGCACGCCTGGTAACCCGGCAGACATGCCAGCGGCGGTACCACCGATTGGTACCGCCGCAACCCTGTGTTCGGGCCAAATCAAGCAATGCGTTCCGGAATTCCGGCTACCGGGTCGGATACCGCCGCCCGCAACGGCCGGATACCGCGCCCCCGCCGCTTATGCCGCGCCGCGCTGGAGGGCCTCACAGACCGCCGTGCTCTCCCGTACGCCGAGTTCGACCGCGCGTCCACAGTGGGCGATCCATCCGGCGACGCCCTCCGGGGTGCCCGAGACATAGCCCTCCAGGGCCGCCACGTAGGCCGCCCGGCCCAGTTCCGCGTGCCCCACCTCGGCGGGGCAGATCGCCTTGGGGTCCAGTCCGCTGCCGACCAGCACGACCCGTTCCGCGGCCCGGGCGACCAGCCCGTTGTGCGAGGCGAACGGCCGCAGCGCCAGCAGTTCGCCGTGCACCACGGCGGCGAGCACCAGCGCCGGCGCCTCCGTGCCGGCCAGCAGCAGCCGCGACAGGCCGTCCAGCCGCCCGGCCACCTCGTCGGCATCCGGCAGCGGCAGCTCGACGAGCGGCTCGTCCACCGGCTCCCCGGCGAGCCGGGGCCGCCCCACCGTCTCGTCCGCCGCCTCCTTGCCGGCCGCCACAAGGTGGAGCCGCGCCAGCACCCGCAGCGGCGACTGCCGCCACACGCTCAGCAGCTGGCCGGCCTCGGCGGTCAGCCGCAGGGCCGCGCCGACCGTCCGCGGCTCGCCCTCGACGCCGAAGTCGGTCCGGCGCCTGACCTCTTCGAGCGCCCAGTCGGCGCCCGACAGGGCCGCGGAACCGCGCGCTCCGCGCAGCGCCGCCTCGGAACTGACCTCGTTGCTGCGACGCCGCATGATCCGGTGTCCGTAGACCCGGTCGACGCCCTTGCGTACGGAGTCCACGGAGTCGGCGACTCCCGGGAGCAAGGCCAGGGTCGCGAGCGGATCGTCGCTCGCCTTCGGGGGTGCGGGGGTGGTCCCCCGGGAGTTTCCAGCCATGGGTACGACCCTACGCACCGGCAGCCCGAACCCCTCGAAGGAGTGGTCTTCTTCACGCAGGGCTCTCACTCACCGGAACCGCCGGATTACCCTTTGTGAACATGAAGATCGCTTTCGTAGGCAAGGGCGGCAGCGGCAAGACCACCCTCTCCTCCCTGTTCGTCCGCCATCTCGCCGCGGCCCGGATCCCCGTGATCGCCGTGGACGCCGACATCAACCAGCATCTGGGTGCCGCGCTCGGCCTCGACGAGGCGGAGGCCGCCGCGCTTCCCGCGATGGGCACCCATCTCCCGCTGATCAAGGACTATTTGCGCGGCAGCAACCCCCGGATCCCGTCCGCCGAAGCCATGATCAAGACGACCCCGCCCGGTGAGGGGTCGCGCCTCCTGCGGGTCTGCGAGGACAACCCCGTCTACGACGCGTGCGCGCGGACGGTGGAACTGGACGGCGCCCCGGTCCGGCTGATGGCGACCGGGCCGTTCACCGAGTCGGACCTCGGCGTGGCCTGTTACCACTCCAAGGTCGGCGCCGTCGAACTGTGCCTGAACCACCTTGTTGACGGCCGCGAGGAGTACGTCGTGGTCGACATGACGGCCGGGTCCGACTCCTTCGCCTCCGGGATGTTCACCCGCTTCGACATGACCTTCCTGGTCGCCGAGCCGACCCGTAAGGGCGTCGCGGTCTACCGCCAGTACAAGGAGTACGCCCGGGATTTCGGGGTCCCCCTCAAGGTGGTGGGCAACAAGGTCCAGGGACCGGACGACCTGGCGTTCCTGCGCGACGCGACGGGCGACGACCTGCTGGTGACGGTCGGGCAGTCGGAGTGGGTGCGCGCCATGGAGAAGGGCCGCCCGGCCCGCTTCGCCTATCTGGAGCAGGCCAACCGGCGCGCCCTGGAGACGCTGCACGACACCGCCGATGCGACCTACGGGCGTCGCGACTGGGAGCGCTACACGCGCCAGATGGTGCACTTCCACCTGAAGAACGCGGAGAGCTGGGGCAACGCGAAGACGGGCGTCGATCTCGCGGCCCAGGTCGACCCGGCGTTCGTCCTCTCCGAGGGGACGGCCACCCCGCAGCCGGCCTGACCGCCGGCCGGCGCGAGTCGTCGCACGGCTCGCGCCGGGCCCACCGGACCGGCCGCCCCGTTTACCGATCCCGGCAACGCCGGAGCCGGGATCTTCACCCGATAGAGGGGTGGATTGGGGCAAATGCCCGCAAAGTCTTCTCCGGACCTTTACACGTCATTACGCTTCGTTTACCGCCGCTTGAGAGTCACCGGACCGTCACCCACCGCGACGCCCACCGGCCGGCTCGCGACCCGCCGCAGTACACCGCCGCCCACGATCGCGCCCCGCGCGACCGCGTCGCCCCGGAGGAGACGGGAATGTCGCAGATCGAGAAGTCGCCGCCGCAGCCGCCCCGCTCCCCGCACTGGGCCGCCGTCCCTCCCGAGCCGCTCCTCCAGCCCCTCGCACCCCCGACCAAGCGGGCCGGCCGGGCCGCCTGGCTCCGGGACCTCTCCGCCTCGGCCGTCGTCTTCCTGCTCGCCGTCCCGCTGTCGCTCGGCGTCGCGCTGGCCACCGGAGCCCCGCTCCAGGCCGGACTGATCGCCGCGGTCGTCGGCGGCATCGTCGCCGGGCTGCTGGGCGGCGCGCCCCTTCAGGTGAGCGGCGCCGCCACCGGCCTCCTGGTGGTCACCACCGACCTCGTCCAGCGCTACGGCTGGCGGGCCACCTGCGCCATCACGGTCCTGGCCGGTCTGACCCAACTCGCCCTGGGCGCCCTGCGGGTGGCCCGGGCGACGCTGGCGGTCAGCCCGGCGATCGTGCACGGCATGCTGGCCGGCATCGGGGCCACCATCGCCATCGGGCAGCTCCATGTGGTGCTCGGCGGCCGGCCCGACAGTTCGGCGCTCGACAACATCGCCGCCCTCCCCGGCCAGCTGGCGCATCCGCACCCCACCGCGCTGCTGATCGGCGCCGTCACCGTGGTCGTACTCGCCGGCTGGGGGCGGCTGCCGGGCCGCGCCGGGCGGTGGGCGCGGGCGCTGCCGGCGCCGCTGGTCGCGGTGGCCGCCGCGACGGCGGCCGGCGCGGGTTCGGCGGTGCCGCGCGTGGTGCTGCCGAACTGGCAGGTGCCCACGCTCCCGGCGCTGCCGGAGGTGTCCGTTCCGGCCCTGGCCGCCGCGGTGCTGACCGTCACCTTCGTCGCCAGCATGGAGTCGCTGCTGTCCGCCGTGGCCGTGGACCGGCTCGCCGCCGAGCGGCCCGGGGCCCCCACCGGCCGCCTGGCCCTCAACCGCGAACTGGCCGCCCAGGGGGCGGCCAACGCCGTCTCCGGACTGCTGGGCGGGCTGCCCGTCTCCGGTGGTGCGATCCGCGGCTCGGCCAACGTACGGGCCGGCGCCGTCACCCGCCGCGCCACCGTGCTGCACGGCGTGTGGGTGCTGCTGTGCGCCGGCCTGGCGGCGGCCGCCCTGGAGCTCATCCCGCTGGCCGCACTGGCCGCCCTGGTGATGGTGGTCGGCGTACGGATGGTGAGCTTCGCGCACATCCGGCACGTACAGCGGCACCGCGAATTCCCGGTCTACGCCGCCACATTGGGCGGTGTGGTGCTGCTCGGCGTCCTCCAGGGCGTGCTGACCGGCATCGCCGTCGCGGCCTTCCTGGCACTGCGCCGGCTGACCCACACACGCGTCACCGTCACGAAGGAGGACGAGGGCTACCGGGTGCGCATCAGCGGCCAGTTGACGTTCCTGGCGGTGCCGCGGCTGACCCGGGCGCTGGCGCTGGTCCCGGCCCACACCGATGTCGTCATCGAACTCCGCGGCTCCTTCATGGACCACGCCGCCCACGAGGCGCTGCAGTCCTGGTCGGCGGCCCATCGGGCGCACGGCGGCTGGGTGACCCTCGGGGGCCGCTCGGCCCGGCCGCTCGCCGAGCCGGCCGGCGCGCACTCCTGCCGGCCGTGGACGCCGTGGCGCCACCACGAGTGCACCCGGACCGCCTCGGACCAGGGCGCGACCCCGGAGGGCAGCAGCCAACTGCTGGGCGGGATCAGTGCGTTCCAGCGCCACACGGCACCACTGGTGCGCGAGGAGCTGGCCCGGCTGGCGCGCGAGGGCCAGCGGCCCACCCAGCTGTTCCTGACCTGCGCCGACTCCCGGGTGGTCACGAGCATGATCACCGCCAGCGGTCCGGGCGACCTGTTCACCGTGCGCAATGTCGGCAATCTGATGCCCCCGCCCGGCTCGGAGGCCACGTGCGACTCCGTGGGCGCGGCGATCGAGTACGCGGTCGAGGTCCTGCGGGTCGGCTCGATCACGGTCTGCGGGCATTCCGGATGCGGCGCCATGGGGGCCCTGCTGAATTCCGCCGCGCCCGAGGACGGCGAGCCGACCCCCCTCTCCCGCTGGCTGCGGCACGGCCTGCCGAGCCTGGCCCGGATGCAGCGCATCGGGCGGCTGGGCCGGGGAGAAGTCGCGCTGTGCGGCCGACCCGTGAGCGATGATCAGGAACGGCTGGCACTCGTCAACGTCCGGCAGCAGCTCGACCACCTCAGGGCGCACGCCTGTGTGGCGCGCCGGGTGGCGGAGGGAGCGCTCACCCTGCACGGGATGTACTTCCATGTCGGCGAGGCCCAGGCGTACGTGCTCGACGAGGCCACCGGGCGGTTCCGCGCGGTCCGCGGCGAGGCGTCCCCGGCCCGGGCCTGACCTGCGCCGAAGGCCGCCGGTCAGCACGGAACCGACTGGCCGTCAACAGGTCTGGACCATTTTTTGTCCACAGCCCTTGTCAGGGGCCCGTGCGGGCTGATGAGCTATGGCCTGGGACACATCGGACACCCCTGTGATTGGGAGAAGTCGTGAGCAACGAAAGCCTGGCCAACCTGCTCAAAGAGGAACGGCGGTTCGCACCCCCCGCCGAGCTGGCCGCGCACGCCAACGTCACGGCTGCCGCGTACGAAGAGGGCGCGGCGGACCGGCTGCGCTTCTGGGCCGAGCAGGCCCGGCGCCTGTCCTGGGAGACCGAGCCCACCCAGACCCTCGACTGGTCCAACCCGCCCTTCGCGAAGTGGTTCGCCGACGGCAAGCTGAACGTCGCCTACAACTGCGTCGACCGCCATGTGGAGAACGGCCTGGGCGACCGGGTCGCCGTCCACTTCGAGGGCGAGCCGGGCGACAGCCGCTCCCTGACCTACGCCGAGCTGCAGCGCGAGGTCTCCAAGGCCGCCCACGCCCTGACCGAGCTGGGCGTGCGGGCCGGCGACCGGGTCGCCATCTACATGCCGATGATCCCGGAGACGGTCGTCGCCATGCTGGCCTGCGCCCGCCTGGGCGCGCCGCATTCGGTGGTCTTCGGCGGCTTCTCCGCGGACGCGCTGGCGACCCGGATCAACGACGCCGACGCCCGCGTCGTGATCACCGCCGACGGTGGCTACCGCCGCGGCAAGCCGTCCGCCCTCAAGCCGGCCGTCGACGAGGCCCTGACCAGGCCCGGCACGGAGAACGTCCGCAGTGTGCTCGTGGTGCGCCGTACGGGCCAGGAGGACATCGCCTGGCACGAGGGCCGCGACGTGTGGTGGCACGAGATCGTCGACCGGCAGAGCGAGACGCACACCCCCGAGGCGTTCGACGCCGAGCACCCGCTGTTCATCCTCTACACCTCCGGGACGACGGGTAAGCCCAAGGGCATCCTGCACACCACCGGCGGCTACCTCACCCAGGTGTCGTACACCCACCACGCCGTCTTCGACCTCAAGCCGGAATCGGACGTCTACTGGTGCACCGCCGACGTCGGCTGGGTGACGGGCCACTCGTACATCGTCTACGGCCCGCTCTCCAACGGCGCGACCGAGGTGCTCTACGAGGGCACCCCGGACACCCCGCACCAGGGCCGCTGGTGGGAGATCGTCCAGAAGTACGGCGTGACGATCCTCTACACCGCGCCGACCGCGATCCGGGCCTGCATGAAGTGGGGCGACGACATCCCGGCGAAGTTCGACCTGTCGTCGCTGCGCGTCCTGGGCTCGGTGGGCGAGCCGATCAACCCCGAGGCGTGGATGTGGTACCGCAAGCACATCGGCGCGGACTCGGCGCCGATCGTGGACACCTGGTGGCAGACCGAGACCGGCGCGGTGATGCTCAGCCCGCTGCCGGGCGTCACGGCGACCAAGCCCGGCTCCGCGCAGGTGCCGCTGCCCGGCATCTCGGCGACGGTCGTGGACGACGGCGCCAACGAGGTGCCCAACGGCGCCGGCGGCTACCTCGTCCTGACCGAGCCGTGGCCGTCGATGCTCCGCACGATCTGGGGCGACGACCAGCGCTACCTCGACACGTACTGGTCCCGCTTCGAGGG
This sequence comes from Streptomyces sp. NPDC048196, assembly GCF_040652715.1. Classification (NCBI taxonomy): domain Bacteria; kingdom Bacillati; phylum Actinomycetota; class Actinomycetes; order Kitasatosporales; family Streptomycetaceae; genus Streptomyces; species Streptomyces sp. NPDC048196. The sequence continues at coordinate 86,432 of NZ_JBEZMM010000005.1, forward strand.
CAAGTACTTCGCCGGTGACGGCGCGAAGAAGGACGACGACGGCGACATCTGGCTGCTCGGCAGGGTCGACGACGTGATGCTCGTGTCCGGGCACAACATCTCCACCACCGAGGTCGAGTCCGCGCTGGTCTCGCACCCGAAGGTGGCCGAGGCCGCGGTCGTCGGCGCCACCGACCCGCAGACCACCCAGGCCATCTGCGCCTTCGTCATCCTGCGCGGCAGCGCGGCGGAGGACGAGGGCCTGGTCGATGAGCTGCGCGCCCATGTCGCCCAGCAGCTCGGCCCGATCGCCAAGCCCAAGCGGATCCTGCCGGTGGCGGAGCTGCCCAAGACCCGCTCCGGCAAGATCATGCGGCGGCTGCTGCGTGACGTCGCCGAGAACCGCGACCTCGGGGACGTCTCGACGCTCACCGACTCCTCGGTCATGGACCTGATCCAGGCGAAGCTGCCGAGCGCGGCCTCCGAGGACTGAACCGGGCCCCCGGCGGAGGGGGCACCGGGCCGGCGGCGGCCCGGTGCCCCCTCACGCGTACGACACGCCTCCCTGCCTCCGGTACAAGGGCCCTCCGCCCCGGCAGCCACCCGCCCGATTTGCCCGTAAAGTGAGGCCACCGAGTACTCCCTCGCGCCCGCCCGGTACAGTGGGAACCGCGTCAATGACGCGCTAAGAAACTCTGGGTGCGCCGGGAAGTCTGGTCGGCAACTGACACAGCCGTACACAGCTGCCGAAGGCCGGAGGTCACCGCGTGAGCGCGCCCACGAGCAACCGCCGATCCATATTCCTCGGGCGGATGTCCCTGCCCGAGCGGAATTTCGTCGCCGATGCGCTGCGCGCGGAGACCGTCGGCGGGATCCTCCTCCTCGCCGCCGCCGTGGCCGCGCTGATCTGGGCGAACACCCTCGGCGCAAGCTACGAGGCGGTCCGCGGATTCCACCTCGGCCCGGCCTCCCTCGGGCTCGACCTCTCCGTACAGCACTGGTCCGCCAACGGCCTGCTGGCCGTCTTCTTCTTCGTCGCCGGCATCGAGCTCAAGCGCGAACTGGTCGCCGGCGAACTGCGCGACCCCAAGGCCGCCGCGCTCCCGGTCATCGCCGCCCTCTGCGGCATGGTGATGCCCGCGCTCGTCTACGTGACCGTCAACGGTCTCGACGCCGGGTCCCTGCGGGGCTGGGCCGTCCCCACCGCCACCGACATCGCCTTCGCGCTCGCCGTCCTCGCCGTGATCGGCACCGCGCTGCCCGCCGCGCTGCGCGCCTTCCTGCTCACCCTCGCCGTCGTCGACGACCTCTTCGCGATCCTGATCATCGCGGTCTTCTTCACCTCGACGATCAATTTCCTGGCCCTCGGCCTCGCCGCCGTCGGCCTGGCGGTCTTCTACCTGCTGCTGCGCAAGGGCGTCCGCGGCTGGTACGTCTACGTGCCCCTCGGCGTGGTCATCTGGGCGCTGATGGAGAACAGCGGGGTGCACGCCACCATCGCCGGCGTCGCCATGGGCCTGATGCTGCGCTGCCACCGCCGCGACGGCGAGACCCGGTCCCCCGGCGAGCGCATCGAGCACCTGGTCCGCCCGCTGTCGGCCGGTCTGGCGGTGCCGCTGTTCGCCCTGTTCTCCGCGGGGGTGTCGCTCTCCGGCGGCGCCGTCCACGAGGTCTTCACCCGCCCGGAGACGCTCGGTGTCGTCCTCGGCCTGATAGTGGGCAAGGCGCTGGGCATCTTCGGCGGTACGTGGTTCACCGCCCGCTTCACCCGGGCCGAGCTGAATCCCGACCTCAAGTGGCCGGACGTCTTCGCACTCGCCTCCCTGGCCGGCATCGGCTTCACCGTCTCCCTGCTGATCGGTGAGCTCGCCTTCGCCGGCAATGCCGTGCTGACCGACGAGATCAAGGCGTCGGTGCTGGTCGGCTCGCTGCTCGCGGCCGTCTTCGCCGGCATCCTGCTCAAGATCCGCAACGCCAAGTACAAGAAGCTGACGGAGGACGAGGAGCGGGACGAGGACCAGGACGGCATCCCCGACGTCTACGAACTCGACAAACCGGAATACCACCTTCGGATGGCCGCTATCCACGAGGCAAAGGCCGCCGAACACCGGCGGCTTGCCGAAGTGGCCTCCGGCACGCACGCCGGAGACGATGGTCCGGCATGATCTGAGAGGCTTTGCATCCGGTTGACGAGATGAGGGAGACGGCGATGAGCGCAGCCGACACAGGCGCGGACCGCAGCCTCGGACAGCTGGTGGCCACGGCCACCGCCGAGATGTCCGCACTGGTGCACGACGAGATCGCGCTGGCCAAGGCGGAGCTGCGGCAGGACGCCAAGCGGGCCGGCATCGGCAGCGCCGCGTTCGTCGTGGCGGGTTCGCTGGCGCTGTTCGCGCTGCCGGTGCTCAGCTTCGCGGCGGCGTACGGCATCCACAACCTCGGCCTGGGGCTCGCCTGGTCCTTCCTGATCGTGGGCGGCGCCTTCCTGGTCCTCGCCGGTCTGCTGGCCCTGATCGCCATGGCCAAGATCAAGAAGATCAAGAAGCCGGAGAAGTCGATCAACTCCGCCCGGGAGACCGCGGCCGTGCTGCAGAACGCCAAGCCGCACCCCCGCGTGGAGACCAAGGACCATCCGGTCCTGGAGTCTGTGACACGCTCGTCGGTATGACAGCCCCTGACAGCACCGCCTCGGTCGTCCGCCTGGACGTCCCCGGCGACAGAGAGGTGTCGCACCGCGACGTCGCGGCGAACGGTGCGCGCTTCCACATCGCCGAGATGGGCGACGGCCCCTTGGTGCTCCTGCTGCACGGCTTCCCGCAGTTCTGGTGGACCTGGCGGCATCAGCTCCCGGCGCTCGCCGACGCGGGCTTCCGCGCGGTCGCGATGGACCTGCGCGGCGTCGGCGGCAGCGACCGCACCCCGCGCGGTTACGACCCGGCGAACCTCGCGCTGGACGTCACCGGCGTCATACGGTCCCTGGGCGAACCGGACGCCGCGCTCGTCGGGCACGACCTCGGCGGCTATCTCGCCTGGACCGCGGCGGTGATGCGGCCGAAGCTGGTACGCCGGCTCGCGGTGGCCTCGATGCCGCACCCGCGGCGCTGGCGCGCGGCGATGCTCGCCGACGTCCGGCAGAGCGCCCGGAGTTCGCACATCTGGAGCTTCCAGCGGCCCTGGCTGCCGGAGCGGCGGCTGACCGCGGACGACGCGGCGCTGGTCGGCCGGATGATCCGGGACTGGTCCGGCCCCCAACTGCCGGACGACGAGGCGGTCGAGGTCTACCGGCGGGCGATGAGCATCCCGTCGACCGCGCACTGCTCGATCGAGCCGTACCGCTGGATGGTGCGGTCGCTGGCCCGCCCCGACGGCATCCAGTTCAACCGCCGGATGAAGCTGCCGGTCCGGGTCCCCACCCTGCATCTGCACGGGTCGCTGGACCCGGTGATGCGCACCCGCAGCGCGGCCGGTTCCGGGGAGTACGTCGAAGCCCCCTACCGCTGGCGGCTGTTCGACGGGCTCGGGCACTTCCCGCACGAGGAGGACCCGGTGGCGTTCTCCACCGAGCTGATCAACTGGCTGAAGGACCCGGAACCGGACCGCTGACGGGGGCGGGCGGGTACCGCTCGGCGGAGCGCGTGCACCCGGCGCTCGAACGCGCGTATGGCGAACGGCGACTTGCCCGGCGCATAGGCCAATTGGCCGTCCCTGAGGCGGTTACGGACCTTGGGCCACGGGCAAAGTCGAGGGTATGGGCTGGACGCACGACTACCGTGACGTGGCACGCAACCGCCGCAGCAGTGCCGCTGCAGTGGGCACTCAGGACAGGGGCACTCCGGACCTCAGGTCCGGCGCGTCCCCCGATCCGGCGCATCCGATGGGCATTCCGCGCATCCTGCGCCGCCGGGCGCGCTGGATGAGCGCGCGCCTGCGCCATCCCCGCACCTGACGGCACCTGACAGCGCCTGACCACACCCCTGCGCCAGGCGGCGTCCGGACGGTGCCTTGCGGCCCGTCGCCGCGCCGGCGGCTCCCTGCGGTGCGTACGCCCCGGCCGGTGCCGTCACGCACCGCCGAGGCCCTGCGAGGGCGCCCCCGGGCCGCTCAGGCCCTCTGAGGGCGCCCTGGCCGCCTCAGATCGCGCAGCCCTGGCTGTCGACCTGCCGCTCGGCCGTACGCCCCTTGAGGGCGTCCTGGTGGACCTCGTCGGCGGTCAGTGCGTAGCCGGTGCGCGAGTCGTCCAGCGACTTCGCGAAGACGACGCCGTAGACCTCGCCGTTCGGGGTGAGCAGCGGACCGCCTGAGTTGCCCTGCCGGACCGTGGCGTAGAGCGAGTAGACGTCGCGGCCGACCGTGCCGCGGTGGTAGATGTCCGGGCCGGTCGCCTGGATGCGGCTGCGGATGCGGGCCGCGCGGACGTCGTAGCCGCCGTTCTCCGGGAAGCCGGCCACGATGGCGCTCCGGCCGCTGCTCGCGTCCGTCTTGGCGAAGTGCAGCGCCGGGGCGTCCAGGGAGGGCACGTCCAGGACGGCGATGTCGCGCCGCCAGTCGTAGAGCACGACCTTGGCGTCGTACGTCCGGCCCTCGCCGCCCACCTGGACGGTCGGCTCGTTCACCCCGCCGACCACGTGGGCGTTGGTCATCACCCGGTGCCGGCCGAACACGAAACCGCTGCCTTCGAGGACCTTGCCGCAGCTCGGGGCGGTGCCGACGACCTTGACGATGCTGCGCCTGGCCTGCGCCGCCACCGGGCTGGTGGCCAGCTGGGGGTCCGGCGCCGGCACGTTGTGGATCGGTTCGTTGGAGAACGGCGTGAAGACCTGCGGGAAGCCGTTCTGCGCGAGCACCGACGAGAAGTCCGCGAACCAGGTGCCGGCCTGCTGCGGCATCACCCGGGACACCCCGAGCAGCACCTTGGAGTTACGGACCTCCTTGCCGAGCGTGGGCAGGGACGTCCCGGCCAGCGCGGAGCCGATCAGCCAGGCCACCAGCAGCATCGCGACGACGTTGACCAGCGCACCGCCGGTCGCGTCCAGCGCTCTCGCCGGTGACCAGGTGATGTGGCGGCGGAGTTTGTTGCCCAGGTGGGTGGTGAGCGCCTGGCCCACGGACGCGCACACGATCACGATGGCGACCGCCGCGATGGCCGCGAAGGTACCGGGCGTGGCGTCGCCGGTGACCTCGTTCCAGATCAAGGGCAGCACGTAGACCGCGATCAGGCCGCCTCCGAGGAAGCCGATCACGGACAGGATGCCGACGACAAAACCTTGCCGGTAGCCGACGATCGCGAACCACACGGCCGCGACCAGCAGCAGAATGTCCAGGACGTTCACGCCGGACACCGTCTCACGAGCGCCAGTCGAGCGGGACCTGCTTGTCACGGTCCCACGGATTCTCCCACCCCGCGTAGTACAGGATGCGGTCGATCACCCCGGCCGTAAAGCCCCAGACCAGGGCGTTCTCGACGAGGAAGGCCGGGCCTACGTGGCCACTGGGGTGGCGCGTTGTCACACGATGGGCGGGGTCCGTGAGATCGGCCACGGGGACCGTGAACACCCGGGCGGTCTCCGCCTCGTCCACCGGGCCGACCGGGCTCGGCCGTCGCCACCAGCCCAGGACCGGGGTCACCACGAAGCCGCTGACGGGGATGTACAGCCGCGGCAGCACGCCGAAGACCTGCACACCGGACGGGTCCAGACCGGTCTCCTCCTGGGCCTCGCGCAGCGCCGCCCGCACCGGACCGGCGCCCTCCGGATCGCCGTCCTCCGGGTCGAGGGCGCCACCGGGGAAGGAGGGCTGGCCCGCATGGGAGCGCAGGGTGCCGGCCCGCTCCATCAGGAGCAGCTCGGGGCCGCGCGGTCCGTGGCCGAAGAGGATCAGCACCGCGGACTGCCGGCCGCCGTCCTCGGGCGGCAGGAAGCGGCTGAGCTGGTGGGGTTCGACCGTGGCGGCCGCGCGGGCCACCGGCTCCAGCCACTCGGGCAGGCCGTCGGCCGAGACCGTGACCTCGTCGCCGGTCGCCGCGCCGGGTGCCGCCGCCGGGCCGACGCCGGTCTCCTCGTCGTACTGCTGCTCCCGTGCACTCCTCATACGCGCCCCCTCAGGCCTGGCTCGGATCATCGGTCCCCCGAGGGGGCGTCATGGCTGCCGTCACGAAGCGGCGGCCGGGGGCGCCAGCGGAGGCGCCGGCTGCCCCGGGTAGTCCGGCGGCGGCTTCAGGCGCTGGCCCGGCTGGCCGCCCAGCTCGTACTTCAGCAGCTTCCTGGCCTTCTCCGGGTCCGTCTCGCCCTCGCCGTACGAGGGGCACAGCGGGGCGATGGCGCAGGCGCCGCAGGCGGGCTTGCGGGAGTGGCACACCCGGCGGCCGTGGAAGACGACGCGGTGCGAGAGCATCGTCCACTCGCTCTCGGGGAAGATCGCCGCGACGTCCGCCTCGACCTTCTCCGCGTCCTGTTCGGTGGTCCAGCCGAAGCGGCGGGCAAGACGGCCGAAGTGGGTGTCGACGGTGATCCCGGGGACGCCGAAGGCGTTGCCGAGCACCACGTTGGCGGTCTTGCGGCCGACCCCGGGGAGCGTGACCAGATCCTCCAGGCGGCCCGGCACCTCGCCGCCGAAGCGGTCGCGCAGCGCGGCGGACAGGCCGAGCAGCGCCTTGCTCTTGGCCCGGAAGAAGCCGGTCGGGCGGATCAGCTCCTCCAGCTCCTCCGGGGGCATGGCGGCCATGTCCTCGGGCGTCGGGCAGACCGCGAACAGCCGCGGCGTGGTCTGGTTGACCCTCAGGTCGGTGGTCTGGGCCGACAGGACCGTGGCGACCAGCAGCTCGAAGGGGTTGCTGAAGTCCAGCTCGGGGTGCGCGTACGGATACAGCTCGGCGAGCCCGTCGTTGATCTCGCGGGCCCGGCGCACCATGGCCGCACGCGACTCGGCCTTGCGCGCGGGGACCTTCTTGGCGGGGGCGGCCTTCTTCGCCGTGGTCTTCTTGGTCGCGGTCTTCTTGGCGGTCGCCGTCTTCGCGGGCGCGGTCTTGCCGTCCGCCTTCTTGGCCGCTGCCTTCTTGGCGGGGGCGGCCTTCTTGGCCGTCGCCTTCTTGGCCGTCGCCTTCTTGGCCGTCGCCTTCTTCGTGACGGCCTTCTTCGCGGCCACCGGCTTCTCGGGAGTTTCGTTCACGGCGGCCTTCTTCCCTGCCGAGGTGGTACGTACCGAGGTCGGGCCCGCCTCGTTCGTGTCCGGCGTCGCGGACCGCGACGCGCCAGACTTCCGGACGGTCGGGTTCCGGGTGGACCTCACCCCGGAGAGCGATTTGTTACTTTTGTCCGAATCGGAAGCCCCGCCGGACGCCTGTTCGCCCACAGCGGAATCATCTCCCGCGCTCACTCGACCGGCCCCCAGTCCTCTGCTCTCACCGGCGTATTGGACACTCGGCCAGACTAAGGCCAGCCACTGACATCCGGCTCGATCACCGTGATCCCTGACTCCAATCGGCCCCCTGCCTTATGGCTCGGGCCACCGGTCCGGCAAACTTGTGATTGATCGCACTGTTTTGCATTCCGGCATGATGGGGACCACAGTCCCCCGGAGCATGTCGACAAGGAGAGATCTCGTGGACGACGTTCTGCGGCGCGCACCGCTCTTCGCGGCGCTCGATGACGAGCAGGCGGCCGAGCTGCGCGCCTCGATGGGAGAGGTCACGCTCGCCCGCGGCGACGCCCTGTTCCACGAAGGGGACCCCGGCGACCGCCTGTACGTGGTCACCGAGGGCAAGGTGAAGCTGCACCGCACCTCCCCCGACGGCCGGGAGAACATGCTCGCCGTCCTCGGTCCCGGAGAGCTGATCGGTGAGCTCTCGCTGTTCGACCCGGGCCCGCGCACGGCTACCGCCTCGGCCCTCACCGAGGTGAAGCTCCTCGGCCTGGGCCACGGCGACCTCCAGCCCTGGCTGAATGCCCGCCCCGAGGTGGCCACGGCCCTGCTGCGTGCGGTCGCCCGCCGACTGCGCAAGACCAACGACCAGATGTCCGACCTGGTCTTCTCGGACGTGCCGGGCCGCGTGGCGCGCGCCCTGCTCGACCTGTCGCGCCGCTTCGGCGTGCAGTCCGAGGAAGGCATCCACGTCGTACACGACCTGACCCAGGAGGAGCTGGCCCAGCTGGTGGGCGCCTCCCGTGAGACGGTCAACAAGGCCCTGGCGGACTTCGCGGGCCGCGGCTGGCTGCGCCTGGAGGCGCGCGCCGTGATCCTGCTGGACGTCGAGCGGCTCGCCAAGCGCTCGCGCTGACAAACCGGCAAATACGGCGAAGGGCCCTGCTCCGGCGGGGCCCTTCGCCGTAGGGGCGGGGTCCTTCGGCGTGGCGTCCCGGACCCTTCGCCGTGGCGTCCCGGACCCTTCGCCGTAGTGGGGCGGGCTTTCGCCGTGGTGGACGTTCCGTTCGCCGTAGTGGCCGGGCTGCCGGCCGCGCGAAAGGCGGTCGTCCCCGCCGCACGCCCTCGCCGTAGTGGCGCCCTAACGCCCGAGGGGGCCTACGACGGGACCCACGACAGGACGCACCACGGAACGGGCGCCGGCCCGGCGGAGGCACCGGCAGAGGCCTGGACCGCGACGGCTGGTTCGTACGGGAGGGCTCACTGGAGCGGATGCCCCCTTACCGGCCCACCCCGCTCCTCGCCCGTGAGACCAACGGGGGCCTTTCCGCGGCCTCCGCGGTTCGGAGGTGCGGGCGGCGCGGGTCTCGGCGCGCATCTGGCCGGCGCGCGCCGGGTAGTCCGGCCTGGCCCCCTGGCTGGCCGAGGAATACCTCGCCGGCCACAGGGCGAGGCTCCCCGCCCGGAGGGCCCCGGCGCAGCAAGCGCCTTCCTTAGACGCCCGGTCCCCGAAGGGGTCACTCCTCGATCAGCCCGTGCTCCCCCAGGTACTCCAGCTGCGCCCGCACCGACAGTTCGGCGGCCGGCCACAGCGAGCGGTCGACGTCGGCGTACACACTGGCGACGACCTCGGCCGCGGTCCGGTGGCCGGCCTCGACCGCGGTCTCCACCTGGGCGAGCCGGTTCGCGCGGTGCGCCAGATAGAACTCCACCGCGCCCTGGGCATCGTTCAGCACCGGCCCGTGGCCCGGCAGGACCGTGGCCACCCCGTCGTCCACCGTGAGGGAGCGCAGTCGGCGCAGCGAGTCGAGATAGTCGCCCAGCCGCCCGTCGGGGTGCGCCACCACGGTGGTGCCGCGTCCCAGGATCGTGTCACCGGTCAGGACGGCGCGGTCGGCCGGGAGATGGAAGGAGAGCGAATCGGCGGTGTGCCCCGGGGTGGGCACCACCCGCAGTTCGAGGCCGCCCGTGGTGATGACGTCCCCCGCGGCGAGCCCTTCGCCACCGAGGCGCAGCGCCGGATCCAGCGCCCTTACGGACGACCGGGTCAGCTCGGCGAACCGGGCGGCGCCGTCGGCGTGATCCGGATGACCGTGGGTCAGCAACGTCAGCGCGATGCGCCTGCCGGCCCGTTCGGCGGTGTCGATGACGGCCTGGAGGTGGCTCTCGTCGAGCGGCCCGGGATCGATGACGACGGCCAGCTCGGAGTCCGGCTCGGCGACTATCCAGGTGTTGGTGCCGTCCAGGGTCATCGCCGACGGGTTGGGCGCCAGCACGCAGTGCGCCCGCGTAGTGGCGGGCCCGGAGATCACTCCGCCCCGGGGCTGGCCCGGGAGAGCGGCTGCTTCGGTCATGTGAGGGTCCCTCCCGAGGTGCCGGCGCCTCCGGACGTGCCGGTGGCTCCTGGGACGCCGGTGGCCCGCTGGGCCCCTGAGGGGCCGTCGGAACCGCCCCCCGCCTCTGTGGCCCCGTGCGCCGCGGAACCGTCCCCGGCGGAGGCGCCCTCGGCGGCACCGTCCCCGGCGCCGCCCCCCGGCGCGATGTGCTTGGTGAACTCGTCGTGGCCCGGCCAGCTCAGTACGATCTCGCCGCCCACCAGGCGCGCCTGCGCCAATACGGGCGTCAGGTCCTGCGCCTGGGCGGCGGCCAGCGCGTTCGCGACGGTGGCGTACGGCTCCAGCGCGCGCAGCGTGGCGATCGTCGGCGGCATCATCAGCAGCTCGCCGCGGTCGTACCCGGCGGCCGCCTCCCCCGGCCGGATCCACAACGCGAGGTCCGCCTCACCGGCCGCGACGACGTTCCCGCCGGGGCTCGCCGGCTGTCCCTGGGGAAGCGTGCGCTGGCCCTCGGGCAGTGCGGCGACGAAGAACCACGTGTCGTAGCGCCGGGGCTCGAACTCCGGGGTGATCCAGCGCGCCCAGGCGGCCAGCAGGTCGGAGCGCAGGACCAGGCCACGGCGGCTCAGGAAGTCGGCGAAGGACAGCTCGTGGGCCACCAGCGCGGCCCGGTCGGCCTCCCAGTCCTCGCCCGTGGTGTCCGCGACGACCGTGTCCGCCGAGTGCCCGGCGAGCAGCACGCCCGCCTCCTCGAACGTCTCCCGTACGGCCGCGCAGACGATGGCCTGTGCGGTGGCCGGATCGACGCCCATACGGACCGCCCACTCGGCGCGCGACGGGCCGGCCCAGGCCACCGGGCGTTCGTCACGGGGATCGACCGCACCACCCGGATAGGCGTACGCGCCCCCGGCGAAGGCCATGGAGGTGCGTCTGCGCAGCATGTGGACGGTGGGGCCGCCGGTCCCGGAGTCGCGCAGCAGCAGGACGGTCGCGGCCCGGCGGGGCTCGGCAGGGGTGAGCTCGCCGTTCGCGAGCGCCCGGATGCGGCCCGGCCACTCCGGTGGGTACCACTGGCCATTCGTCGTGGACGACATGGCCGGATGCTATGCGCTCACGCGCGGATGTTCGAGGGGTCCTTTTCCGCCGGGCCGCGGCCGGCGGCCGCTCCGGCCGGCCGGCGGGAGCGCGCTCCTACGAGGCGCGCGCATCCCGCGGCAGCCGGAAAGCCGCCACCGGCCCGTACGGATCGCCTGGCCCCTACGGACCGCACGGCTCGCACGAGGCCCGTCCCGGCGGCCGGAACCGGCTAGGCCTACGCCTCGTCGGCGACCTCGACCTGGATCTCGACCTCGACCGGCGCGTCGAGCGGCAGCACGGCCACACCCACGGCGGAGCGGGCGTGCACGCCCTTGTCGCCGAGGATCTCGCCGAGCAGCTCACTGGCGCCGTTGAGGACGCCCGGCTGGCCGGTGAAGTCCGGCGCGGAGGCCACGAAACCGACGACCTTCACCACGCGCCGGATCTTGTCCAGGTCGCCGATGACGGACTTCACGGCGGCCAGCGCGTTGAGCGCACAGGTCGCGGCGAGCTCCTGGGCCCGCTCCGGGCTGACCTCGGCGCCCACCTTGCCGGTCACCGGCAGCGCGCCGCCCACCATGGGCAGCTGGCCGGAGCTGAAGACGTACGAGCCGGAGCGCACCGCGGGCTGGTAGACGGCCAGCGGCGGCACGACGTCCGGCAGCTTCAGGCCGAGCGCCGCGATCTTGTCCTCCGCCGCGCTCACGCCGTGTACTCCGTCTTCTGCCGCTTCATGTAGGCCACCAGCTGCTCGGGGTTGTTCGGGCCCGGCACGACCTGGACCAGCTCCCAGCCGTCCTCGCCCCAGGTGTCCAGAATCTGCTTCGTCGCGTGCACCAGCAGCGGCACGGTCGAGTATTCCCACTTGGTCATGGGCCGAGCGTAATGCCTGTCCAGTGCGGCGGCGGACGCCGTCCACCGCGGGCCGCCCGGTCCGCGCCGGCCGGTCCCCTAAGGGACAACCCTGACCCGCCTCCGGGTCCGGCACGGGCGGATCTCCGGGTCTTCCCAGGCGTATCCCGTGCGTAGCCGCGACGCGGACTGGTTAGGCTCCTTTGCGTGAGCAGGCTCCATGTCGTCAGCGGCAAGGGCGGCACCGGCAAGACCACGGTCGCCGCTGCCCTCGCCCTCGCCCTGGCCACCGAGGGGCGCCGTACCCTCCTGGTCGAGGTCGAGGGCCGGCAGGGCATTGCCCAGCTGTTCGAGACCGAGGCGCTTCCCTACGAGGAGCGCAAGATCGCGGTGGGCCCCGCATCAGAGGGTGCATCGCGCAGCGATTCCGTTCGGGGTGGTGGCGGGAGACGGGCGGGCGAGGTCCACGCCCTGGCCATCGATGCCGAACGCGCCCTTCTGGACTACCTCCAGATGTTCTACAAGCTCGGCAGTGCCGGCCGGGCCCTGAAGAAGCTCGGCGCGATCGACTTCGCCACGACCATCGCCCCCGGCCTGCGGGACGTCCTGCTGACCGGCAAGGCGTGCGAGGCGGTCCGCCGCAAGGACAAGCAGGGCAGATTCGTCTACGACGCGGTGGTGATGGACGCCCCGCCGACCGGCCGCATCACCCGCTTCCTGAACGTCAACGACGAGGTGGCCGGTCTCGCGAAGATCGGCCCGATCCACAATCAGGCGCAGGCCGTGATGCGGGTCCTGAAGTCACCGGAGACCGCGGTCCATCTGGTGACGCTGCTGGAGGAGATGCCCGTCCAGGAGACCGCGGACGGCGTCGCGGAGCTGCGCGCCGCCGGCCTCCCCGTCGGCGGCATCGTCATCAACATGACCCGTCCCGCGCTGCTGGACAACGGCGATCTCGACCTCCTCGCGGCCCGCGGGGCGCGGGCCGGCGTCGCCAAGGCGCTCTCGCAGGCCGGGCTGGGCGGGGCCCGCCGAGGCGGGCTGGCCGACCGGCTCATCGACCCCCTGCTGGAGCAGGCCCGCGAGCACGCCGAGCGGGTCGAGCTGGAGCGCGCCGAGTACGCCGAGCTGACCGCGATCGGCCTGCCCACCTACGAGTTGGAGCTGCTGCCCGAGGGAGTCGACCTCGCCGGGCTGTACCAACTGGCCAGAGACCTGCGGAAACAGGGGCCCATATGACCTCGGACGACACGACGCTGGACGACTCGGCCCCACGGCTGGAGGTCGATGCCCTGCTCGACGACCCGCGCACCCGCATCGTCGTGTGCTGCGGTTCCGGCGGCGTCGGCAAGACCACCACCGCCGCCGCACTGGGCGTGCGCGCCGCCGAGCGCGGCCGCAAGGTCGTGGTGCTGACCATCGACCCGGCCCGGCGGCTGGCGCAGTCGATGGGCATCTCCGAGCTCGACAACGTCCCCCGCCAGGTCAAGGGCGTGGACGAGACCGCCGGCGGCGAACTGCACGCGATGATGCTGGACATGAAGCGCACCTTCGACGAGATCGTCGAGGGCCATGCGGACGCCGACCGGGCCCGCGCGATCCTGGAGAACCCCTTCTACCAGTCCCTGTCGGCCGGTTTCGCGGGCACGCAGGAGTACATGGCCATGGAGAAGCTGGGCCAGCTCCGCGCGAGCAACGAGTGGGACCTGATCGTCGTCGACACGCCGCCGAGCCGCTCCGCGCTGGACTTCCTGGACGCGCCCAAACGCCTCGGCTCCTTCCTGGACGGCAAGTTCATCCGGGTCCTGATGGCGCCCGCGAAGGTCGGCGGCCGGGCCGGCATGAAGTTCCTGAATGTCGGCATGTCGATGATGACCGGCACGCTCAGCAAGCTCATGGGTGGTCAACTCCTGCGTGACGTCCAGACGTTCGTGGCGGCCATGGACACCATGTTCGGCGGTTTCCGCACCCGCGCCGACGCCACGTACCGCCTGCTGCAGGCCCCCGGCACGGCGTTCCTCGTGGTCGCCGCGCCGGAACGGGACGCGCTGCGCGAGGCGGCGTATTTCGTCGAGCGGCTGGCCGCCGAGCAGATGCCGCTGGCCGGCCTGGTCCTCAACCGCGTGCACGGCAGTGGCGCCGCCCAACTCAGCGCCGAGCGGGCCCTGGCCGCCGCGGAGACCCTGGGCGAGGGCTTCGCGGAGGACGACGACGCCGAGGGCGTCCACACCGAAAATAATCTTGAACCAACCGGCATTGTGGATCTCGACGGCGGGAAGGATGCCTCCGGTACCGCCGGCGGCCTCTCCCCCGCTGCCGCCGCGGACCCGGCAGCACCCACCTCGGCCTCGGCGGCTCAACTGGCCGCCGGGCTCCTCCGCCTGCACGCGGAACGTATGCAGGTCCTCGCGCGCGAACGACGCACCCGGGACCGCTTCACCGCGCTGCATCCCGAGGTCCCGGTGACGGAGGTCGCCGCGCTGCCCGGCGACGTCCACGACCTCGCGGGCCTGCGCGCCATCGGCGACCGCCTGGCGCTGACCGGCACCACGACGGACCACGACACCGACGACTGAACCGACGGCTCACATCGCCGCCCGAACCGCCGACCACATCGGACGCTGAAGCGCTGCCCGAACCGTCGCCCGAGCCACCGTCGACGGGCACACCGGGCGCGCCCGGCACCGCACTTCACCGGTGTTCTGTTCCGCCGGTCGGCCCTGTTCCGCCGGCCGGTGCATCCCGGCCGTCCGGCTATCCGACCGCGGCGTACTCGTCGAAGGTCTCGTCCTCACAGTCCATCGGCAGAATGCCGGTGCTGCGCTCGTATTCCGTGCGCGCCGTCTCCAAGAGGCGACGCCATGACGTCACCGTCGGGCGGCGACGCAGCAGCGCCCTCCGCTCCCGCTCGGTCATTCCACCCCACACGCCGAATTCCACCCGATTGTCCAGGGCGTCGGCCAGGCATTCCGTACGCACCGGACATCCGGTGCACACCGCCTTGGCGCGATTCTGCGCCGCACCCTGAACGAACAGTTCGTCCGGATCGGTAGTGCGGCAGGCTGCCTGTGCACTCCAGTCGGTTACCCAGCTCATGCTGGCGCCGTCCTCTCCCGAATCGAGGCTCCCCCACGGCGGCAAACGGCATATTCACCGTTGCCAGTTGAGGACGTTACGGAAGGCGGACAGGGCGCAACACCCCCTTCGGGCCCAATCTTGAATGGCCCGAACGGACTATGCGTACGCGGCAGATCACCCAACGGAGTGACCGTGCGGCATACGTCACATTGCGCACAAGGCGGGACAGTTCGCCGCCCTGACACGGGGTTTCTGTCGGCACACGCGGACACCTGGGGGCTCGGTCCGCGAGAGGTGGGGGTTGACGAACTGAGGCGTAACCATTCGGCTGTGGCAGCTGAGTACAGGCTAAGCGAACAGGTGCGCCCCTGTCCGGCGAATGGGAACCTCGGCGCCTCACGTGCGCCGCGACTGCGGCCGTACGGCCATCGACGGATCACATCCGGCCGAGCACGGAGATCAGATCCGGCCGGATACGAAGACCGCCGCGCGGCTGCCCCGGCGGCCGGCTCGGCCGGGGACGGAGAACACGTGCGGCTCGCCGCCGAGGTCACGACCGCATCGCCCCGAAGTCACCATCCGGTGCCCGAACGGCCCCGGGCCCCCCGCTCCGTCCGCACGTATGTGGCAACGGATTAGGCTGCCCCCATGGCTAAGAAGCGCGATGGCGGGGGTCTGTCCACGACGCAGCGGACCGCCAGGTTCCTCGGTGTCAGCGTCCTGGCCGGAGCGGTGCTCGCCGGTATCGCGCTGCCGGCGGCCGGGGCGCTGGGCCTCGCCGCCAAGGGTTCGGTCGAGGGCTTCGACGAGATCCCGGCGAACCTCAAAACGCCACCGCTCAGCCAGCGGACCACCATCCAGGACTCGGACGGCAACGAGATCGCCAAGGTCTACTCCCGTGACCGCACGGTCGTGAGCCTGAAGAACATGTCGCCGTACATCCAGCAGGCGATCGTCGCCATCGAGGACGCGCGGTTCTACCAGCACGGTGCCATCGACGTGAAGGGCATCCTGCGGGCGCTGAACAAGAACGCCCAGTCCGGCGGCGTCTCCCAGGGCGCGTCGACGCTGACCCAGCAGTACGTGAAGAACGTCTTCGTCGAGGAGGCCGGCGACGACCCGGACAAGGTCGCGCAGGCCACCCAGCAGACGATCGGCCGCAAGGTCAAGGAGCTCAAGTACGCGATCCAGGTCGAGAAGGAGCTCGGCAAGCGCAAGATCCTGCAGAACTACCTCAACATCACCTTCTTCGGCGAGCAGGCGTACGGCGTCGAGGCGGCCGCCCAGCGGTACTTCAGCAAGCACGCGAAGGACCTGAACCTGGAGGAGTCGGCGCTGCTGGCCGGCATCGTCCAGTCGCCCAGCCGCTACGACCCGGTCAACGACCCGCAGGAGGCCACCCGGCGGCGCAACACCGTGCTGCAGCGGATGGCCGACCTGAAGAACATCACCCAGGAGCAGGCCGACGCGGCCGCCAAGAAGCCGATCAAGCTGGCGATCAGCCGGCCCAAGAACGGCTGCATCACCGCCACCGACGGCGCCGGCTTCTTTTGCGACTACATCCGCAAGGTCTTTCTCAGCGACAGAACTTTCGGCAAGACCCGCAAGGCCCGTCTGAAGCGCTGGGACCAGGGCGGCCTGACCATCCGCACCACCCTCGACCGGCAGACCCAGAAGTCGATCCAGGACTCCATCGGCAAGCACGTCTACGAGGACGACCCGGTCGCCACCGCCGCGACCATCGTGGAGCCGGGCACCGGCAAGATCCTCGGCATGGGCCAGTCGCGGCCGTACGGCTTCCGCGGGAACCAGACCATGCTCAACCTCTCGGTCGACCACGACATGGGCGGCGGCGCCGGCTACCAGCCCGGATCGACCTTCAAGCCGGTGATCGCGGCGGCCGCCCTGGAACAGGGCACCAGCCCCGAGCAGGAGTACCCCTCGCCGTACCGGATGCCGTACCCGAGCCCGGTGCAGACCTGTGACGGCGAGTGGCACGGGAACGGCGAGACGACGCAGAACGAGAACCGGAAGGAGGTCGGTCCGTACGCCATGAAGGAGGCGACCGCGAAGTCGGTCAACACCTACTTCGTGCAGCTGATCAGCGACATCGGCATCTGCCCCGCGGTCAAGATGGCGCAGAAGATGGGCATCGAGCGGGCCGACGGCAAGCCTTTGCAGCAAGTTCCGGCGATGACGCTCGGGGTGCAGGAGATGTCCCCGCTGACCATGGCGGCCGGTTACGCCGCCTTCGCCAACGGCGGTGAGTACTGCTCGCCGGTCGCCATCGAGTCGATCACCGACGCCCGCGGCCGGGCCCTGAAGGTCCCGCAGACCAGCTGCCGTACGGCGATGTCCAAGAAGACCGCGGACACGATCAACACCCTCCTCAAGGGCGTCGTCGAGGACGGCACCGGCAAGGAGGCCGGTCTCAAGGGCCGCGACAGCGCCGGCAAGACCGGCACCACCGACAGCCGCTACGCCGCCTGGTTCGTCGGCTACACCCCGAACGCGGCCGGCGCCGTCTGGGTGGGCGACCCCCAGCACCAGCGCAAGATGTACAACATCACCATCGGCGGCGTGGCCCACGACAAGGTCTACGGCGCCGACACCCCCGGCCCCATCTGGCGCGACGCGATGACCGGCGCCCTGGCCGGCCGGCCCGCGCCCGCCCTGCCCACCGTCCCGATCGACGACCCCGACAAGGGCAAGGCCTCGGGCGACGACAAGGGCAGCGGCAAGCACAAGCCGGGCCGCGGCCACGGCGGCGACAACAAGCCCGGCGGCGGCTGGCACCTGCCCGGCTGGCCCGACATCCTGGGTGGCGGCAACGGCGGGTGGTAGCGGCCCGGTTGGCGCCCGCCTCCTGGGACCGAGAGACAAGCGAGGGGCCGCCCCAGCCGGTGCTGGGGCGGCCCCTCGTCCGTCACCTCGTCGTCCGTCACCTCGTCGTCCGTCTCGCCCTTCACCGCGGGCGTCCGGGGCTTCCGCCCGCACGGCGCGGGTGAGGGCTTCCGTCCGTACGCCGCGGGTGAGGGAACTCCGCCCGTTCGCCTACGGGTGAGGGCCTCTGGCCGGGCTGCTCAGCCGGCCAGGACTTCCGTCCGTACGCCTGACGGGTTACGCCTGACAGGTGAGGGCCTCAGTCCGGACGCCTCGGATGGGCGCCTCAGTCCGGACGCTTGCGGGTGCGGTGCGGTGCGGTGCGGAACTGCGTCCGGAACGCTCAGCCGGCCAGCAGCTTCTTCACCATTCCGGCCACCCGGCCGCCCTCGGCGCGCCCGGCCACCTTCGGGTTGACGATCTTCATGACCGCGCCCATCGCCTTCGGCCCCTCGGCGCCGCTGCCCTTGGCCTCCGCCACCGCCGCCGCGACCAGCGACTCCAGCTCCTCGTCGGTCAGCTGCTTGGGGAGGTAGTCGGCGAGCAGCTCGCCCTCGGCGCGCTCCCGCGCGGCCGACTCGCTCCGGCCGCCCTGGTCGAACGCCTCCGCGGCCTCCCGGCGCTTCTTCGCCTCCCGCGCGATGATCTTCTCGACCTCGCCGTCGGACAGCTCGCGCGCCTCCGTGCCCGCGACCTCCTCCTTCTGGATCGCGGTCAGCGTGAGACGGAGGGTGGAGGAACGCAGCTCATCGCGCGTCTTGATTGCTTCGGTGAGGTCGTGCTGCAGCTTGGACTTGAGCGTGGTCATGCCGTCGAGTATGCCTCCACCCACCGACAACCGCCGCGCCTTTTCCCGGCCCCCGCCGCGAGCCCACGACCCACCGGGTCCCGCCGAGCCGCCGGACCCACCCCCACCCGTATGGGCCTCCGCCCCTATGCCCTCCATCCGTACGGGCCCCCACCCGTACGCGCCCCCACCCGTACGCGAACGGCACCCGTACGCGAACGACACCCGCCCGGCCCCGTACGCGAACGGCACCCGCACATGTAGGCGCCCCTGCCCCATACGCGCCCGCACCCGTACGGGCCCGGCCCGCCCCTCCCGGTGTACCGACTCCTCGCCACTCTGCGACGATGGGACCCATGCGCGCGCGATACGGAGTACCCCTGACCCTGACCGCAGTCGGCGCGGCCGGCCTCGCCTACGCCGCCGGCTACGAAGTCCGCTCCTTCCGCCTGAGGCGGGTCACGGTTCCCGTACTGCCGCGCGGTATGCGCCCGTTGCGCGTCCTGCAGGTGTCGGACATCCACATGGTCAGCGGCCAGCGCAAGAAGCAGCGCTGGCTGCAGTCGCTGGCCGGGCTGCGCCCCGACTTCGTCATCAACACGGGTGACAACCTCTCCGACCCCGAGGGCGTCCCGGAGACCCTGGACGCGCTCGGCCCGCTGATGGAGTTCCCCGGTGCCTACGTCTTCGGCTCGAACGACTACTACGGCCCCAAGCTCCGCAACCCGGCCCGCTACCTGATCGAGCGGGTCCAGGGCCGCCACGGCCTCAACGGCAACGCTCCCGTCGTGGGCGCCGTCCACAACCCGTGGGAAGAACTGCGCGACGCCTTCGACGCGGCCGGCTGGGTGGGCCTGTCCAACACCCGCGGCCGCCTCAAGCTGGAGGGCGTCGAGATCGCCCTCACCGGACTGGACGACCCACACATCAAGCGCGACCGGTACGCCGAGGTGGCCGGCGGCCCCGAAGCCGGCGCCGACCTCTCCCTCGCCGTCGTCCACGCCCCGTACCTGCGCTCCCTGGACGCCTTCGCCGCCGACGGCTACCCGCTGATCCTGGCCGGCCACACCCATGGCGGCCAGCTCTGCATCCCCTTCTACGGGGCGCTCGTCACCAACTGCGACATCGACACCGACCGGGTCAAGGGCCTGTCCACCCACACCGCCGCCGGCCGCACCTCCTACCTCCACGTCTCCGCCGGCTGCGGCACCAACCGCTACACCCCGGTCCGCTTCGCCTGCCCCCCGGAAGCGACCCTCCTCACCCTCACCGCCCGCGACTGAGACGCACGCCTGATCCGGGGCGGGCCCCCCGCGCCTACTCCGGGCGTGCGCCGCCTCGGAGGACCTTCTGGGAGACCCCTCCCGGCGGCCCTTTCTGAGGGCTTTCCTGGCGGACTCTCCTCCCGGTGGGGCGAACCCCATCCGAAGGACCTTCCTGAGGCCTTTCCTGGAGGCCCTTCCTGGCGAGCTTTTCCCGTCCGGCTGTCCCGTCGGGCTTTCCTCCCAGTAGGGCGAACAGCCTGGAGGGGTCGCCCTCCTGGTGGGCGAACGACCGGAAGAGATCTCCCTCCTGGTGGGCGCACCGCCCGGAGGGGCCTCCTTCCCGCTGGGCAAAGCGCCCGAAGGGTCCCCCTCCTCACTGCGGCCCCCTCCCCCTAACGTGGAGGAATGTCCGACCCCAACCGGACCTCGCAGTCCATGCGCCACGCCACCGGTCCGGCCGGCGCCGCCGCCCGGACTCCCGCCGCGGCCGTCGCCCCCGCGACCCGCCACCCCCTGGCCGCCGTCTACCGCCTCCTGATCACCGCGACCGCCTTGACCGGCCTGGTCCTGGAGGCCGTCGCCACCCACCACCCCGTCCGCCTGCTCGCCTCCTTCACCGCGCAGGCCGGCCTCGCCGCCACCCTGGTCTCCGTCGCCTCGGCGCACCGCGCCTGGACCGGC
The DNA here is from genome assembly GCF_040652715.1 of Streptomyces sp. NPDC048196. Classification (NCBI taxonomy): domain Bacteria; kingdom Bacillati; phylum Actinomycetota; class Actinomycetes; order Kitasatosporales; family Streptomycetaceae; genus Streptomyces; species Streptomyces sp. NPDC048196. The sequence continues at coordinate 106,726 of NZ_JBEZMM010000005.1, forward strand.
CGCCGCCCCCTGAGCCCCGGCCTCACCGGCGCCGCCCTCTCCTTCCTCACCCTCACCGCCGTCCTCCACCACGCCGTCCCCGCCACCTCCACCACCGCCTTCGCCCTCCCGAGCCCCACCCCCGGCACGCCCGCCCACCCCCTCGCCTCCCTCCTCCTCACCACGCTCACCCCGCTCGCCGCCCTCGCCGACTGGCTTCTGCTCACCACGCCCCGCGGCTTCCGCCCCCGCCACGCCTGGCAGTGGCCGGCGTACCCCCTCCTCTACCTCGCCGCCACCCTCGCCCTCCCCACCACGACCGGCACCCGCCCCGGCAGCCTCACCACCACCCTCACCACCGCCCTGGCGAGCTGCCTCCTCCCCGTGATCACCATCGCGATCGACCAGGTCAGGCCCTCCCCACGTCTCTCTCGGAACCGGATTTCGCCTACGGGGATCGGTCCGCTAAAGTAGAGCTCGTTGCTTCGGGGTGTAGCGCAGCTTGGCAGCGCGCTTCGTTCGGGACGAAGAGGTCGTGGGTTCAAATCCCGCCACCCCGACTGAAGGAACACAGGTCAGAGCCACCTACGACTTTTCGTAGGTGGCTCTCCTGCGTTGTGCGTGACTAACTGCGTGACTAGCGCTCCGGATTCACCTTGAAGATGCCGTCCATGGCGACCGCTCCCGTCTGGATCACGGGCCGGATCTGCTTCCGGTAGACCTCCTCAGTGACCGCCGTCCCGGAGTGCCCGACCAGACGCGAGATCTCTTCGAGCGGGACGCCACTGTCCGACAGCAGCGAAACGAAGCTGTGGCGTAGCTCACGTGGGGTCCATTCCTTGGCGTTCACTCCTTCCGCCTTATTGATCGCTTGGCGGAAGGCTCTCCGGACGTTGGTCGAATCGAGTTCCTTACCGACGGCCGACGAGAAGACGAGTCCGTTCTCCTCCCAGTCGTCGCCGGCAGCCAGCCGGTCCCACCCCTGTTCCTCCCAGTGCTGCCAGAGCACGTCGGTGCAGCGGGCCGGGAGCGCGAGGGTGCGCCGGGATTTCCGCGTCTTGGTGTCGCCACCGGTACGGACGGACCGCCACACCGCGATGTACGGCGGGACTGGCGGACTCGCGGCCGGGTCGCCTTTGAGGAAGACGTGATCCCACGTGAGGGCCCGCAGCTCTTCGGTACGCGCTCCGGTGAGCAGCGCCAGCACGATATACGCGTGCATCGACGTGCGCTCAGCGGCCTTCAGTACTGTCTCGGCCTGCGTGAGTGTCAGAGCCTTGGACGGACGCCCCAGCTGTCCCGTAGGGACGGAGCACAACTCCACTACGTTGCGCTTCACCTTGTCCCGCGCCATGGCTCGCTTCACGGAGCGGTTCAGGCACGAGTGAATGCTCTGAAGAGTCCGCGTGCTGAGCGCCTTCGCCTTCTGAGCAAGCCACTTGTCCACGTCCTCCGCACTCAGGTCCCGGAGCTTCCGAGCACCGAGCGACGGGATCACGTGGGTCCGGCTGAGGATCGTGCAGTTGTCGAGCGTGCCCTTGTCCCTGCCAGCCAGCCCGTACATCAGCCAGTCGTTCACCGCGTTCTCCACGGTGTAGCCGGTGGGCGCGATGGCGAGCCCGTCTTCATGGTCTCGAAGAACTTCCTTCAGCTTGTTCTTGGCTTCGGTCTTGGTCTTGCCGCTGCCTCGCTTCACGATGCGTTTCCCGCTGGGGTCGTAGCCCAGGCTGGCGGTGGCAATCCAACGCTGGCGCTTCTCGTCCCAGTGGAGTCCGCCGTCTCCCCTGCTGCGGCGCTTGGTCACTTCTGCTCTCCTGCCTCGCGCTCCAGCAGCGCGACGTACTCCTCAATGGCGGACGCGGGGATCAGGCGCGAACGGCCTTCCTTGACCGACCGCAGGCGCCCCCTGCGCATGAGGTCGTAAATGACGGTGTGGCTCATTCCTCCGAGGGCCTTCCTGGCATCCCTCACGCTGTAGAGGAGGGGTTCAGCAAGCGAGTTCCGCTCAGGTACGGCGAGGGTCACGGGGTCCTCCCTACGTTGTGCGATGCGCCGGAGTCGGACAGGTGGGACAGCTCCCATTCCTGCTGTCCGGGTAGTTCTTGCAGGTCAGATGGGTCAACCGGACAGTCGGACAGCTGGGACACCTCTGGTGTGCCCTGTGTCCGGGTCTCGGTGTCCGGGTAGTACCGACCGCTGCCGTCCTTGGCCAACTGACCGTCCGCCGCCATGCGCGAGCACGTGCGGCGCACGGTGTCCGCATCGGCCTGCGGGAGCGCTTCCGCGATGTCCTTCGGCTTCGCTCCAGGGTTGCTCCGGACGTAGCGGAGGATGGCGGCGCGGGTATCGCCGACGGTGTGGTCAGAGGCGGGCCCGTCGAGCAAGTGCCAGGCCCCGGAGGCTTCCTGGAAGGACAGCGCGTATTCGGCTTCGTTCACGTCGCGGCCGGTGACGTGCAGGATGCCATCCGCCTGCCCACGGGCACGCTTGAGCACGAGCGTGGCGTCAGCGGCTCCGGCGATGCCGTTGGTGCCGGAGACCTCCGCCAGGAAGTCCTCAGACCCGGCTTTGCGGACGTGGTGGACCAGGACCACGGCGATGCCGTAGTGGTCCGCGATGCGCTTGGCGTAGCCGACGGCGACATAGTCCGCGTCGTACGCCGAGACGCCTTGCGGGGCCTGGCCGCGCATCTTGGCGAACACGTCGATGACGACCATGCGGGCGTCCGGGTTGCGGTCCAGCCATCCGGCGATGGCGTCGCTGCCACCCTGCGGGAAGGGCGGGCATTCGGTGACCAGCGTCAGACCGGCCGGCGCCTTCTGTCCGCCCAGGAGCTTGCCCATGCGGGTCTGGAGGCGACGCGGGGTGTCCTCCAGCGCGAGGTAAAGGACCGGGCCGCCCTTGACCGGGACGGAGTCGAACGCCTTGCCTCCGGCCGCGACCGAGAGGCCAAGGCCGAGGGAGAGCCAGGACTTTCCGACCTTGGGCGGCCCGGCAAGCAGGCTGACGCCTTCGGCGAGGATGCCGGGCACGGCCCACTTCGGCTCGGGGAATTCCGCAGCCATGAGCTGATCGGCGGTCCATGCGGTCCGAGGCCGTTCCCGTACCGGCGGTGTCTCGGGCGTGGCCTGCGGGTCGCGGGGGACGGAGTACAGGTGCAGCGGGGGAATCGGGTTGGCACTCACGCGGCCACCGTCCTCGGACGCGCCGCCCCGGCCCGAAGGCCGGAGGCGATGGTGCGCAGTGCTTCCCGCTCCCCCTGCCCGACCTGGAGGGCCGCAGTGAGCAGCCAGCCGGTCACCTCGCTCTCACTCAGCTCTCCGCCCGCGACCAGCTGGCCGAGGGCTACGGAGGCGATGTAGAGCGCGTTGTTGTGCTGGTCGTCACCGGAGCCGGTGACGCGGGCCAGTTCACCGTCCACTGCCGCCTTCAACCACCGTCCGCGACGGTCGGTCGTGAGCGTCACGGTGACGGGCTCTTGTGGGGGCAGCGGGACGGGGCGCAGCAGATCCAACAGCCATCCGGGGAGCGGGGACGGACTGGTGTCGCGTCGCGTCTCGTAAGGGTGGCCGGCCACGATGCTGCGGGCACCAACGACGTAACCACCGTTCGCCCGAGTGTCGATCTTCCACCCCAGCGAACCGGCAGAGTTCCGCAGCTCTACGGTTTCGGGAGCGGTGAAGTACAGGTGCGTGCCGCCACTGCCCGTACCAACAGTGTGGGTGTCGGTCGGGTAGGGCTGGTTGTGGCGCTCGCACAATGCGGCCAGCACGCCCGTGCCACCGACGATGCCGGGTGTCGCCCAGTCGGCTGGCGGCAGGTCTTCGGGACCTTTACTGATGTCCAGGTCGATGACGACGAGGGCGGAGGGACCGGCGGCGATGCCGATGTTGTAGGGGGCGTGCGTCCAGCAGCGGGTGATGCGCTGCCGGTCGGTCGTCGCGCGCTCGGACCAGTTGGTGACCGCCGGTCGCTTGTCTCCGGGGCGCAGCGGGAAGACGTGCCATCCGCGTGCGGCGGCGTCCAGAGCTGCGGCCAGCAAGGCGGTCTTGTGGTCATACGTCATGATGGAGTTCTCCAGTTCTGTCGAAGGGACGGAGAACCGGTGCACGGGCCGAGAGGCCGGAGCGCCGGCCGGGGCGGTCGCGGTCTTTGGCGAGAGGCGACCGCCCCGGGCGTATTTAGTCGTCGATTTCGCCGCTGTAGCCGATGGGGGCCAGCGCGCTGTGTGCGCGGTTGAGGGCGTCGGCGAGCATGGCCGCGCAGTGCGCGGCTTCGGTCAGTGCCTGCCTGGCGTCGAAGACGTGGTCCTCGACCATGCCGTGGTCGGCAGTGAGGGTGCCGTCGAGGTGGAGGCGGGTGAGGCAAGCGCTGGTCTGGTCGAAGGCTTGGGGCAGCATCTGCGCCATCCGCTTGAAGGCGGCGACGCTGGAGTACGCCTGCCCGGGGTAGCGGAGGCTGCCCGTGCGGGAGCGTGGGGTGGGCAGAGTGGCGTGGTTGAACTTGCGGACTGCTTCAGCGGCCGTGTCCGCGATACCTTCCGGCCTGCGAGTCGCCGCCATGTCAGTACTCCTTGCCGGTGTAGTGGGCGATGTAGCCGGGGCAGGCCGACTCGGGGCAGTCACAGCCTCCGCACTCGTTGCAGATGTCGCCGGTGCACCGGTCACACAGCTCGTGGCCGGGGCATCCGTAGTCGGCGCACTCGTCGCAGTACTCGTTGAACATGCGGGTTCCTCCTGATTAGTTGTGGAAGCGGTTGCGCTTGATGACGGCCTTACGGATGTTGACCGTGGTGGTGCCCTGGTGGTGACCGGTGGCGCTGAAGACCTGGACGGCGACCCAGCCGCCGAAGATGACGGCGGCGAGGATGACGAGCTGGTGGATGAGCGCGGCGAGCGCGGCGATGAACGTGGTCAGCAGTACGAGCCCGCCGCAGACGGCGGCGAACCCGATGCCTCCAAGCCCGATGTTCACCGCCGTCCGTGAGATGGCCGGCTTGGCCGCGGCCGGTTTGGGCTTGGCGGACTCGATGGCGTAGCCGGTCACGACCCGGCCGTCCGGCAGGACCACGCTCGCCACGGCCGGGACGGTGCCCGGCTGGACGGGCACGAGCGGGACGGCCGGCATTGGCGTGATCGGGGTGGGGTGGTGGATCTCGATGGCCGCCGCCTGGTGCCCGGGCAGCCCGTGGGACGCGGTGGGCTCGTTCACGGCCGGGCCTCCTACAGGTTCCGGACAGCGTCGAGGACGGCGTGGGTGAGCTGGTTGATGGGGCCGGAGGCGCCGGTGGAGGCGAGGAAAAAGCCGAACATGATGGCGATGAAGGCAGAGCCGTAGCCCAGGGTCTTCGAGCGCAGCAGGAAGAACAGGACCAGGCCGAAGATGCCGACGAGGGAGATGGTCACGGCCATGCCGGGACTCCTTTCTGGAAGGTGGGAGCAGGGCGTGGGTCGGTGTGGTTGTGGGGGCAGGAGGCGACCGCGACGCCCAGAAGGACGATGAGGGCGGCGGTGCGCAGTGCGCGGCGCATCAGCGGGTGCCGTCGCGGTGCAGGCGCATGGCGACGTTGAACAGGTGGCGGCCGACGCGGATCCGCTTGCGGTCGCCGTGACAGCGGCGGCAGGTCTTGCCGGGACGCAGGCGCCCGCGACGGTCCTTCTTGAGTGCGTAGCCGAAGCCTTTGCACTTGCGGCAGTCGCCGAACGGGCTGACCGCACACAGAGCTACATAACAGAGTGTGACTATGAGTGGGAAGGTGATAGCGAGGGCAGTGGGGGTCACGAACGGCCTCCAGGGCGGTTTTCGAGGGTTTCCGCAGGTGGGCCGCTATCCGCTAGCAGCCTGATCAGATGCGGTGTGAGGCGCTAGCGGGGCCGCTAACGTTAGCGAGGGTCACTGCTAGCGATAGCGGCCCCGGAGCCTCATCCGGCGTCACGGTTTCCGTCACGCTCCGCTACTGCGGCGGTGATGTGGGCGCGTTCGATGCCGCGCCGGTTGACGACCTTGCCGTTGATGCGGCGCCCGATCTGGACGGTCTCGATGCCATACGGCTTGAGGGCGGCGGTGAGCTGTTCGGCGGCCCATTCGCCGTAGACCTCGGGCCGCAGCTCCGCCAGGCGGGCCACCACGGTCTCGTTCCAGACCTTGGCCTCTTCGACCGGGACGACGCCCAGGAGATCGCGCAGCAGGTCGTACGAGGCTGCGGTGTTGGCTTCCAGCTCCTCCCCCAGCGCGTGGCCGGAGAGGGTGCCGGCGTCCTCGCGGGCCTTGCGCGCCCGCAGCGAGATGGCGTCGGCGCCAACGCCATCGACGTAGACGGAGCCGACGATCCGGGCGTCAGCACCCTCGCCGACGAAGTAATGGATGCCCTTGTCGGCCCAGGAGAACATCGTGGCGCGCACGCCCCGCTTGTAGGCGCTGGTGCCCAGGACCATGTCGTTCTCCAGCTGGCCCATGACCTTCAAACACCAGCGGGCCGAGGCATTCGCCGAGATGCCGGTGGGCAGCGCCTTGGCATCCGGCCGCTGCGTGGCCAACAGCAGCACGATCCCCGTGGCCGGACCGCGCTTGACCAGGTCGGTCGCGATCTCCTCGAACTCGTCCTTGTACTTCGGGTGCTCGAACAGGACCTGGCACTCATCCACCCCGATCACGATCGGGTGCAGACCCAGTTCCTTCTTGCTGGCCAGCTCCGAAGTCACCTTCGACTCCGGGCAGATGTCGCGCGGCAGGGAGCGGATCATCTTGGTGCGGCGCCGCAGCTCGTTGCGCAGGTCGCGGAAGTCGCGAATGGCGTACTCGATCGCCTCATCGTCATCCCCGGCGGCATGCCGGTGGGATACGCGGTCACCGACAGGGTCCAGGTCGCCGGTGCCCTTCATGTCGTAGGTGTGCAGCTCGGCCCGCGGGTCCAGGGCCGCGATGAGCAGCAGCAGGCGCAGAAGGAAGGTCTTGCCCATGCGGGGGATGGCGCCGATGATGCCCGCGATGTACATCAGCGTGACGCTGACCCAGCGTCCGCGCTGGTCGGTGCCGAACGGCACGGGCTTGAACAGGTCCACCGTGCCGGACTTGGCCAGCGGCCAGGCGGGCTTCTTGGCCTTGGACATGTCCTGGTCGCCCACCCACAGCACCAGGCGGCCGGTGTGCTCGTCCGGCACCGCCTCGGGCCACACGCAGCCCAACGGCCGGCGCAGCCCCGAAGCCAGCTTGTCGCGCCGCTCGATGACATCGGTGACCGTCACGCCATACGGCAGGTCACCCTCAGCCCGCCAGCCCGGACCGTCGCGGGTGATAGGGGCGGTGAACGTGAACCCCTCGCGGCCCTTGGACTGAGCCTGGCTGATCGCCGGGATCCCCAACGCACCCAGCGCCCGCAGGACGATGTCAGAGGTGAGCTTCTGGGCCTTGGGCAGCTCCACCGCGCGGTTGATGACCGGGGCGTCGGCCGACTCCCCCGCCCACCCCAGCGCCAGCACCACCGCGCTGACAGAGACGGTCATGAGCCAGGCCGGGGCGAGCACGTACAGGGCCAGCGCAGCACCGAGGCCAACGAACATCGCCAGGATGGCCACCAGGGTCCGCAGCCGCACCCGGCCGTCACGCTGGCGGGACAGCTTGAGGTAGGTGGCCGCATCCTCCTTGGCCACCATGGCGCGGCGCACCGGGTCGCCTTCCGCATCGGAGACCCAGCGCATCGTGCTGCCCAGGAACTTCGCTGCCCCGCGCGGCGCCTGGAGCGCCAGCCGGGCAGCGTAGACCGGGGAGCGGAGCGCGTGGTACCCGGCCATGTGGCCGTAGTGGCTGGCCACCCAGGTCGCGACGGTCTTCAGCTCGGCCGTGGACTTCAGCCACTCCGGGACGATCGCCCGACGCGTGGCACCCATCAGACGACCGAGGTAGCCGGGGCCCTTGACATCGGGTCCGTCCACCCTCACCGGGGCCGACGGGTCACCCGACTCGTCTGGGCCGGGCTGGTCCGCATCGGGCTTCGGGGCGTCGGCCGTCTCGTTGCGGGCCGAGCGTGCCTTGTCGAGGTCGACGACATCGGCCCCCGACCCGGTGGCCATGTCAGCTTCGAGGCGGTTGAACAGTTCGTTTTCGTCGTCGTGATTCACTGCTGCTTCCTTCCGGAAACGGGAGGCGAAGGGGCCCGGACGGCGCTTTGGCCGGCAGACGTCCGGGCCCCAGCTCTCAGAGCTCGGTCAGGGCCTCGGTGGGGATCTCGTAGATGTCGGTCACGAAGTCGGCGTTGTCCCAGCGGCCGGGGCCGAAGTGGACGTAGGCGACGTGGAAGCTGCTTCCGCCCCGGTCGGTCGTCTCGTAGACGTGGACGGTTGCGGCACAGTGGCGACCCCGGCGGATGTGCCGGCGGGCGGTGTCGACCGTCATCCGCTCCGGACGCCAGTGCGCCGTGCTGTTGCTGTCGGTGTAGCGGACCAGAGAGTGGAAGGTGACGGGACGCATGGTGATGCTCCTTCGAAGTGGACTTAGGCGGCGCGCTGTTCCTCGGAGTAGAAGCAGGTCACACACATGCCGAGCGAGGTCGGAATGCAGTACCCAGCGTCCAACTGGCAGTCGGGGCAGGTACGGCGGGCGGCGTTCGCCTTCGCGAGGGCCGCCCACTTCGCGGGGGTCATCGGCCTGACCGGTCGGGCCAGGTCGAGGCGGTAGAGGTAGGCGACGCGGACGCGTCGGCCATAGCGGCGTGAGCGCCACAGGATCTGGGCGGCGATGTCCTGGCCGCCCGGCCGGAGCCCCTTGGCGCGGAGTTGGCGACGGGTCGCCAGTCCGTCCGGGGCCAGCCGGAACGGGTAGGTGGGGATGCCGTAGCGCGTGCCGTCGGGGTCGTAGAAGCGGGCGGCCATCAGGCGGCCGCTGCCTCATCCCCGCCGTGCTCGGCGGGCTTGAGTTCCTGGTAGCGGGTAGAGACCCAACCCACCGACCAGCCGGTCAACTCGGCGGTCTCACGCACCGACCTGCCCGCCGCGAACCCGACACGCACAGCCTCTCGGGCAGCGTCCTCCGGGATCTTCTCGGCCTCAGGCTTGGTGTTCACCGGCTGCGGCGAGGACTGTTCACGGCCTGTCCGCTGCGGACGTGGACGCCGTTCACGAACAGTCGCCTCGCCGTGTTCACGAGCGGCACGGGCCTGCTGTTCACGGGCCAGACGTTCAGCCCGCTCGGCAGCCTCCTGCTTCGCCTGTTCGCGGTCGGCCCGCTCCTGCCTCTCCCTGCGGATACGCTCGCGCTCCTCGCGCTCCTCCCGACGCTGGCGCTCCTCACGGTCCAGGCGCTCACGCTCCATGCGTTCGGCGTGCTCACGGACTTCCCGCCGCTCCTCCGCCTCACGGTCGAGGCGTTCACGCTCCAACCGCTCAGCCTGTTCACGGGCAGCGTTTTCGGAGCGTTCACGGGCGGCGCGCTGCTGTTCACGCTCCTCGCGCTGACGCTGTTCACGGGCCTGGCGATCCTGGCGTTCACGCTCTGCCTGCTCTTGCTGTTCACGGTCGATCCGGGCCAGGGCCCGTGTGATCGCCCGGCGGTAGGCGAGCCCCGCCTCGGCGGTCACGATGAGCAGGAGCGGGGCGACGCAGTGAACGGCGACGCCAACGAGATCGGCGTTCAGGGCGGAGTCGCCGATGTTCAGGCCGATGGTCATCAGACCCGTCATCCAGCGCAGGACGGCCGGCCACCGTCCGCTGTCCCCACCCAGGCGAGCCACCGTCGAATCCAGCCGGACGACGATGACAACGGCGGCGTCCACCACGATGGGCAGGATCGGCGCCGTCCAGCCCCAGCCGTCGGGGGTGACCCGCTGCACGAGCGGGGTGACGGTCAGGACCGAGAAGACCACGGCGCCGAAGGTGATCGCCCACGTGCCGATGGACAGCGTCCGCTCAGCCGCGCGGATCTGCGACGGGCTCATGGTCGCGAACTTCACTCGACTGCCCCCGCTTCGCTGTCCGTGCCGGGGCGGCCGTCGCGGCGGCCGTTGACCGTCCGGTAGGCGGGGGTGGCGTGGGAGGCGGCCATCCAGCCGCCTCCGGTCTGCTTGACCCCGTACATGACCTCGTCCGCGCGCCGCATCAACCGCGACAGGTCCGCGAAGCCGTTACCGGTGTGCTGCTGGACGACTCCGGCCGAGGCCCCCACCCGCATCAGGTGGTCCTCGAACTCCACCGGCTCGCCGAGCAATGCGATCAGCGCATTCATGGCGGCGCGCAGCTCCCGTGTCCGGGAGACGCGGATGACGGCGGCGAACTCGTCGCCACCGAGGCGGCCGGCCACCCCGCTGTGGCGGCGGCTCCACTCCCCCAGACGCTGGCCGCTCGCAGCGATCACAGTGTCTCCGGCAGCGTGGCCGTAGGTGTCGTTGATCTGCTTGAAGCCGTCCAGGTCAATGACCACCACAGCGAACGCACCAGCCGCCGCGATCTTCCGAGCACGGGCCTGGAACGGGTCACGGGTCAGCAGACCGGTCAGCGGATCCCTGCGGGCCGCCTCGATGCGGCGGTGAAGCCGCCGGGAGTGCAGGGACCATCCGGCCGCCAGAGGCGCCGCAGCCGCCAGCAACGTCAGCGTCTGGCTCATGCCGCCTCCCCCGTTCCGACCGAACGACGGGTGCGGCGCACGCGCCGGAGCGGCGCAACGGCGGTCAGGGCATCGGCGTAGAGGGCGTCCCACGCGGCGATCTCGTCGCCGTGCTCGCCCTGCTGCCGCAGGTCCACCAGGATGTCGGCGGCCGCATCCAGGCGGGCCGCACGCTCGTCGGCCGTCTCCGGCTCGAACGGGCTGAGGAACAGCTCACGGTCAAGGCCGAGCGGGAACTCGTCGAATCCGAAGGCCAGCTCCTCGAACTCGCCGGTGGACACGACCTGTTGGTCGCCGATGTACGTACGCATGTGGGGCTCTCCTTGAGTCGAAGGGATGCCGGGGCGGTCGCGGTCTTTGGCGAGAGGCGGCCACCCCGGCGGGGCTGATGGTGCGGAGTAGGTTCAGCGGGTCCGAACGCGGCCGGAGACGCTGTGAGCGCTGACGCGGACCGCCCGGTTGCCGCTGAAGTGGATGTCACCGGAGACGGTGTTGGCGCTCATGACCCCGGATGCGCGGCTGGTGGCCAGTACGGCGATGTCGCCAGAGGTGGAGGTCAGTTCGGCGTCGGAGCCGCTGTAGGTGTCCACCGAGATGTCACCGGACACCGACCGGGCGGAGAGGCGGTCGTAGACGCGGCCCACGATCAGATCACCGGAGGTGCTGGATGCCTTGAGCTGGCGCGCCCCATCAATGGTCAGATCGCCGGAGATGGAGCGGAACTCCATCCGTTCCAGGTCACCGTGAACGCGGGCATCGGACGACTGGGAGACCACCGCGAGAGAGGAACCAGCGGGAAGGCTCACGATGGCCTGGATCGGGCTGACCCTGGTCATCGTCGCAGTGCCACCACCCGCCATGACGCGACCATTGACGATGGTCATGCCCGTGACCGAACCGTAGACCGTGCCCATGCTCTGGACGACGTGGTTGCCCCGGATGCTCTGCATCATCACGTCGCCGGGGATCTCGGGAACCTCCACAGCCATGGTCTGGCCGCTCTCGCTGCTACGGGCCCGGTTGATCGCGTCGGCGGCCGGACCGGACTCGTCGTCCGTGCGCAGGACCACGCTGGCGTTCGTGATGCTGTCGATGACCTGGACATGGATGCTGCCCATCGGCAGGTCCAGGCCGAGAACGACCGGGCCAGTGGACTGGGAGGTGAAGGGGCGCTTGGTCATGGTGTGTCTCCTGGTGTGTGGCGCGGTCAGACGGTGGCGATCAGAACGGCCGCGATGAGCAGCCACAGGTGGTGGAAGGACTGGTCCAGCGCGTAGGCGCCGGTGCCGAGATGAGCGGCCGGCTTGCCTTCGGCGGTGACAGGGTGCGCGGGATGAGCGGCGGTGCCGAGGCTGTAGAACTCGGTCTTGCCGGTGACCTTGGCCAGCCACGCCAGCGTGCTCCGGCGGTCGGCCCACCAGTGGGCTACCGCGTCCACGCCCAGGCCGATCACGAGTCCGAGTGCCGACAGATGCAGTCCCATCAGCGCGGCTACGGGGAGGAGTAAGGCGAGCTTGGTAATGGTCAGGGTGGCGACGTGGCGAGCGTCGGCGAGACGGCCGATCCAGCCGGGGCGACCCTTCGCGGCCGACTGGTGGGAGGTCTGAACCCAGTGGTCGCCCACGCTGTGAGCGACGTACAGGGCGATGAAGACAGCGGCGAAGGTCGCGGCATTCATGTGCGACTCCTTGTCATCGAAGGGACGAAGAAGCCGGGGCAGTCGCGGTCTTTGGCGAGAGGCGATCGCCCCGGGCGAAGCACGTTCTTCCAGCTCTCCTCGGCCCGGTCGTACGCGACGGGAGGGGGAGGTAACCGGCCGCAGTGCGTAGAAGGCGCTGCGGAGTGGTGGAAGCGGTGCAGATGGCCCCTACCAAGGGCCACGGGTCTCGAATGGACGCGGGCCGCGCTCGGTCCGGGGAGTCCCCTCCCGGACGTCGTGGCGACGAAAAGGTGTGGTGGTGCCGCGTCGTTCTTTCGCGTCGGTCCAGTCCTGCGACTAGCGCTCCCTGTGGGGCAATCCCCACAGATCGTGGCACGGCGTCCGATATAGCCACGTGGTGACTACTACTGCCGACGGGTCTCCACCCGCCTCAGCCGGTGCAGTCACGGCTGTCCCGATGCGGTGGATCACGCTGTGGAGTTGTCGTTGAACGGTGGAAGCACTGCACCACGCGAAGCGATGCATGTATTACATGCCTCTCACCATGCCGGTCGAAGGTGCACCCGTCAAGCCCTTCGGGGTGCTGCTCGGTGACGACTGCTCCGACCGGCGCTACTTAGAGATTGCTCCGCTTGCGCCAGACGCTCGACTCCGTCTCTGTACGAGTCAGGTACGACTCGATACGGTGAAGTCGTCCCAAGTCGTCCCGAGCCACGGGGGGTTGGTGTGGCGAACGAGCGGTTGCGCGGTGCGATCGTGGATCTCGGCCTGTCCTTAGACGAAGTGGCAGAGCGTCTAGGTGTCGCTTCCAAGACGGTGGAACGCTGGATCAACGAGCCGGAACGCAAGCGCTATCGGCGATTCCAGTACGCAGTCGCCTCACTGCTCAAAGTTGAAGTCTCGTACCTGTGGCCAGATGAGCGCACGTCCGCGCAAATCACCGCATCGGGCAACGCCGAGGTGGTCAAGCTGTATCCACATCGTTCCGTTGTGATGCAGAGCATGTGGCCCACCCTCTACGCGCAGGCAACACGGCATTTTGACGTGCTGGTCTACTCCGGCTTTTGGCTGACCGAGGATCCCGCCTTCCTGCGAGTGGTAAAGGAGAAGTCCGCGGCCGGCGTCCCGATCCGCTTCATGCTCGGCGAGCCTGAGAGCGAAGCAGTCGCAGTACGAGGCAGGGACGAGGGAATCGGCGCGGCGATGGCTGGAAAGATCCGCAATGCGCTCGTCAACTACAGCAGTCTGTTCGGCCTACCCGGAGTTGAATTTCGCCTTCACGGAACGACCCTCTACAACTCCATCTATCGAGCCGACAACGAGATGCTGGCGAACGGCCATCTGTACGGCGTCGGCGCGTACTTGGCCCCTGTGCTACACCTGCAACGAGTCCCAGGCGGCGAGCTTTTCGACTCGTATGCTGAGAGCGTCGAACGGGTCTGGCAATCAGCCCGCCCCATCTCTTCACCTACCGATTGCTGAGGCACCAGGCATGACCCGAATCGACTACTACCGCGATCCCGATGCCCCTGAGGCCAACTCGGTGGTTCCCTCAGTGACAGCGGTGGTCTGCGACGACAGCGGGCGCCTGCTGCTCATCCACAAGACGGACAACGACCGGTGGGCACTGCCCGGTGGCGGGCATGATGCCGGTGAGGACATTGCGCAGACGGTCGTGCGTGAGGTTGAGGAAGAGACCGGGATCTCTGTCGTGGTGGAGGACATTGTGGGTATCTATACCGACCCTCAGCACGTCATGGCATACGACGACGGCGAAGTACGTCAGCAGTTCTCCATCTGCTTTCACGCGCGCCCCGTTGGCGGCACACTGCGCACGAGTTCTGAGTCCAAAGAGGTCCGCTGGGTGCCCCCAACGGACCTCGATGAGCTGGACATCCATCCGTCGATGCGGCTCCGAATTACGCACGGCCTTGACCGAACGCGAACGGCGCCCTACATCGGTTAGTTCGAATCCGCGTCAGCAGCGAGGCGGCTCTCGATGCGCTGCACAGAGGCGTGAATCTCGGGGGCGGCACGCTGGATAAAGCGGCCCACTATCGTGTCCGGGCCATACCGGCTGACGATCTCAGCGACACGGGCTTCAGACGTCGTGTGACCGCCGTCTGGGGTTGTCGTCATGTCGCAAAAGATCAGCGCATCAACCAACTCCGGCCGCTCCAATTCGAACTCACCCGCCAACTCGTCACGGAGTCCGCGTTCTTCAGCTTCCAACAGAGCGCAAGAGTGATGCGCGACGAGGCGAACAACCCGCTCGTCCACGCCTTCCTGGTCACGAAGGAACCGGGCCCCATCAAGAGGATGGAAGCCCGAGGACGCAATACGCGGCGAATATCCGATGTCGTGCAGGACGGCGGCTGCTTCCATGAGGCGGGCGTCCTCTCCCAGGATCGGCTGGAGAGAGCGGGCGCGCTCGGCGACACCGAGGGAGTGCGACCATCGTCGCGGCAGTGGTTCAGAGAGCAGCGATTCAGCGAGGCCGTAAGCCCTATCGGTGAGATCCATGGTGACCAAGCCTACGAGCCGGATGCTGCGGTCGGGAGGGCGCGCACTTCACGCCGGCGGCTCGTGCCCATCGCGATGAGTCCCTGCCCCTCCATCTGCGCGATCGCAGAACGCACTGCCGTACGGGACACCCCGAACCGCTCGCAGAGCTCCTTCTCCGAGGGGAAAGTGTCGCCAACCTGTGTGCCGTCGGCCCGCAGGAGGTCCGTCACTCGCTCGACCAGCGGCCGACGGTCGCCTGTGCCTGTGACGTACCACCCAGCTCCCTGAACGGGCTCGATGGTGCCGTCAGCCTTGAGCGCCTTTAGTGCTCGCCCGATGGTGCTGCGGCCGACCCCGTACATGCTCATCAGCTCCGCCTCGGACGGCAGACCTTCACTGATCTCGCCCTCCTCGATCTTCCGGCGGAGAGACTCCGAGATCTGCAAGTACGTACCTCGCGGACTGGCCTGCGGCACGTGCTCTCCCCTTCATCCGTCCCATAGGCGGCCACCGTCGGCAGCTCACCGTATCCAGCTTCGCACGCATGCCTGGGGAAGGAACCGAGCTGGCCCGCTGACCTGCATTGACACTGATTTGCTCACCGGCACCGCTGGACGAACCCGCTGGGGCCATCTCATCAGCCATCCGCCCCCACGTGGCGACACAGCCACCAGCCTTCGCCATCAAGGAATGGCTGATCGATATCCGACCGTGAGCCCTGAGCGCCAGAAATCCTCCATCGGCATGACCAGGTGGTGTCCCGACTGTCCGAGTGTCCGGTTAGAGCCCTGACCAGGAAAAACGCCCCGGACAGTAGAAACAGGAGCTGTCCGGGCTGTCCGGTCACAGACGGCTGTAACACCCCGGGGTGTTGCAGCCCTCGGCGAAGCCGACACTGGTAGGTCGCAGACGCCGAAGGCGGCTTCCGCTCAGTTCTGCGTGACAGCTGAGTGTCTAACTGTGTGACAACGGGTGCGTACACCAGCGAACAACCCCGAACGTCTGCGGACTTCCCACGCAGGTCAGTAACCCGCCAGCCAAAGCCTGGACGGTTGATCGAATTGCTTCGGGACGAAGAGGTCGTGGGTTCAAATCCCGCCACCCCGACTGAAGGAACACCAGGTCAGGGGCCTGATTCGCATCGCGGATCGGGCCCTTGATCCATTTCTGGGATCGCTCGGGAGGCGAGCCGGAGTGGATCTTCGCGTGGGTGGCTCAGCAGGCGGTCGCCAGCAAGGTGTGGCGAGCGTCTCACGGGGCGGCCCGTGGTTGCGTGTTCGCGCATCCGGCTCCCAATTCACCTCTGAGGACTGCCGAGGATCTTCTCCGGCACGAAGGTGACGGACGGCGGAGTGGGCGGAGCGGACGCAGTGGACGGAGTGGACACCATAGGGGCCCGTGGGGCGGGGCCTTGTGACCTCCAGCCGTAACCTGCGGCCCCTTATGCATCAGGGAGCCAGATCTCTTCCGTCAGGGCTGTGGCGGGCTCGGTGTGCCGGGAATCCAGGTCCTTCCGTGTCGCCAGAGCCATCGGTTCCGCAGCCGATGCCGACGACACCTCATCAAGGGCCTTGTCGGCCGCCCCGAACGCTTCCGCGAACTCCTGTGTCCGCGACGAATTGTGAGCGGCAAATCCCGCTGCGCCACCACTGACACGTGGGCCTGGACGGTGAGTTCACGATGGCGCGCTGTATGCATCAACGCCGCGCACCACGAAGACGTCCGTGCAGACCATGACTCCTCCGACCACCCCGCACCGGCCCCAGGCAGGAGCATCCCGCCCGCCGGTGACGACGGGTCAAGCCAGCCTCCGACGAACAACTCGGGCGGTGATCTCGCTCACACCGGATCGGATATCCCCGTCGGCCTCGCCGCCGGTATGGCTACGGCCCTGGTGGCTGCCGGTGGCAGGCTGATGGGACGGATGCGCCACTGGAAGGCAACGCCCCACCCCCACAAAAACAACGCCGCGCCATTCGGCGCCGGTCCCTCCCCTCGTGGGGACCGGTGCCGAACAGCGCGGGCGGCGGCGATCCGCGCCCCCCGTACCGGCGCGGATCCGGCGGGCCGGACCGTGGTCGACGCGGCGGCAGTCCGGGCCGGGCCGGCTCCTCGCGTCCTTGGGGCCCTGGGTCCTCGGGCTGAGGAGTCCCGCTGGCTCCATCGGCCGTCACCACCGGTTGGTGATTCCGGCGGGCGGTGGCCGGGAACAGGCGTCAGGAGTTGTTGCTCCGGAGGGCCGGGCTTGCCTGGCCGGGCAAAGCCCGGGTGCTGCGCCGCTGGCTGGTGATACTGCCAGTCGTGAGTCCCGGCGAGGAGATTCCGGAGGCGGGCCGGGGGCTTAACCACAGGTCAGCCCGCTAAGGTGAGTTTTCCGGTCCGGATGTCCAGCCGCGGGGGAAGTAAGGAGTGGAGACCTTGAGTTCCGACTCAGGGGCACGCTCAGCCTTCGCCGAGCGTCTCGCGCTGCTGTACAAGGAGGCCGGCAACCCTCCCCTCAAGAAGGTGGCCGAGGCGGTCGTCCGGCTGCAGCGGGTCGACGAGCGAGGGCGGCCGGTGCGGGTGTCCGTACAGCGGATCAGCGACTGGCGGCGGGCCAAGAACGTGCCCGCGCAGTTCGCCGCCCTCGCCGCGGTGCTGCAGGTGTTGATCCCTCAGGCCCGGCGCTTGCGGCCGGTGCCGGTGTCCGCGGGCCTGTACGACCTGGCCCAGTGGCAGCGTCTGTGGGAGCGGGCGGTCGGCGACCGTGCCGTGGCGTCCGCGCAGGAGGAGGAACGGCCTCCGGACGAGGCCGCGCCCGTACCCGGTGTGTGCCCGTACCGCGGGCTGGCGTCGTACCGCCCGCAGGACACCCGGTGGTTCTTCGGCCGGGAGCGGAGCACGGAGGCCCTCGTCGCCCAGCTCCGTGCGGCGGAGCGGACGGGTGGCCTGGTGATGCTCGTGGGCGCCTCGGGGGCCGGAAAGTCGTCGTTGCTCAACGCCGGGCTGGTGCCTGCGTTGCGGGGCGGCGGGCGGGACGACAACACGGGCGGTGGTGCGCGGGAGGTGCTGCAGCTCGTGCCGGGGAGTGATCCGATCGGCGAGCTGATCCGCCGGATTCCCGAGCTCGCCGACGTGGTCCCCACCGCCACCACCACCGCCAACGTCACCACCAACGGCACCACCACCGCCGTCCCCACAGTCGTCCCCATCGCGCCCGAGCCCGCGACCACCGAACCCGCAGCCACCGAGCCCGCGTCCCCCGAGCCCGTGGCGACGGAGCCAAACCCCGGGACAAATTTCCTCACTCAGGCCAAGTCCGCCACCCCGACAAACCCCCGCGCCCAAACCAAGGCCGGCAGCACACCAACGGATCCCCACACCCCGGCAACCCCCCGAACCCCCACGCCCCCCAACCCCCCACCCACTCCCGGCACCCCCCACTTCGCGCACGCCGTGCGGGAGGCCGTCTCGGGCTGGGCGGGGCGCGGGGCGGCGGTCGCTGGTCGGCCGGTGGTGATCGTGGACCAGTTCGAGGAGGCGTTCACCCTCTGTTCCGACGAGGCGGCGAGGCGGACGTTCATCCAGCTCCTCCACGCCGCATGCACGCCCTCCCCCGCGTTCTCGACTTCGCCCGAACAGGGGGGACCGCCACGCTCCGGCGACCCGGCCCCCGCGCTCGTCATCATCGGCATACGCGCCGACTTCTACGAGAAATGTCTTGGATATCCCGAACTGGCCGATGCGTTGCAGCACCGGCACATGGTGCTCGGCCCGCTGACCAGCGCGGAGCTGCGAGAGGCGGTGACCGGCCCCGCCAAGGCGGTGGGGCTGGAACTCGAACCGGGGCTGGCGGAACTGATCGTCCGGGAGGTGAGCGCCGACGGCACCGACGGTGCGCACGACGCGGGGGTGCTGCCGCTGCTCTCGCACGCCCTGCTCGCCACCTGGCAGCGGCGGAAGGCGGGACGGCTGACGCTGGCCGGCTACCGCGCGGCGGGCGGCATCCAGGGAGCGGTGGCGGCGACCGCCGAGCGGGCCTGGTCCGGTCTCGACCCGACGGCACGCACGGCCGCACGACTGCTCCTCCTCAGGCTGGTCCGGCTGGGCGAGGACACCCAGGCCACCCGTAGGCGGGGAACGCGGCGTCAACTGGCGGACGAGTCGACCGATCCGCACAAAACGGAGGAATCGCTCGAAGCGCTGGTGCACGCCCGGCTGGTGACGCTCGACGCGGAGGCCGTGGAGATCACCCATGAGGCGCTGCTCCACGCCTGGCCCCGGCTGCGCGACTGGATCGACGAGGACCGGAACGGCAATCTGCTGCGCCAGCGCCTGGAGGAGGACGGCCGGGCCTGGGAGGGCTCGAACCGCGACACGTCGCTCCTCTACCGGGGTTCCCGGCTGGAACAGGCCCGCAGCTGGGCGGCGTCCGCCGGGGACACGTTCCTGACCCGCAGCGCGGTGGAGTTCCTGGCCGCCGCGGTGCGGCTGCGCCGGCGCACGGTGTGGCTCAGCCGTGGTGCGGTGGCGGCCCTGGTCGCCATGGCGATGCTGGCCCTCGGTTCGGCGGTCGTGGCGTGGCAGCAGCGGGACGACTCGGTGTTCCAGCAGGTGCTCACCGAAGCCGATCGCGCCCAGTACACGGACCCGTCCCTCTCGGCCCAACTCGACCTGGTGGCGCACCACCTGCGGCCCCACGACGAGGGCGCGAACAACCGGCTGCTCTCCATCGTGAACGCCCCGCTGGCCACCCCGCTCCGGGGCCACACCGGCGCCGTCTACCTCACCTCGTTCAGCCCCGACGGGCGGACCCTGGCCACCGCCGGCTACGACCGGACCGTCCGGCTGTGGGACGTGCGCGACCGGGGCCGCCCCGAGCCGCTCGGCAAGCCCCTGACCGGCCACACGAGTTGGGTGAGCAGCGCGGTCTTCGGCCCGGACGGGCACACCCTCGCCAGCGCCGGCGACGACGGCACGATCCGGCTGTGGGACGTGACCGACCCCCGTCACCCGTCCCGGCTCGGCCCGCCGCTGGCCGGCCACCA
Source organism: Streptomyces sp. NPDC048196 (assembly GCF_040652715.1). Lineage (NCBI taxonomy): Bacteria > Bacillati > Actinomycetota > Actinomycetes > Kitasatosporales > Streptomycetaceae > Streptomyces > Streptomyces sp. NPDC048196. The sequence goes on from NZ_JBEZMM010000005.1 coordinate 126,490, forward strand.
GGGCACGATCTACCTGGTCGCCTTCAGTCCGGACGGCCACACCCTGGCCTCCGTCGGCGACGACCACACCGTCCGCCTGTGGGACGTGGCCGACCCGCGCCGTCCGAAGGCGCTCGCCACGCTGACCGGCCACACCTCCGCCGTACGCTCCGTCGCGTTCAGCCCCGACGGGCGGACGCTCGCGGCGGGCAGCGACGACGAAACCATCCGGCTGTGGCGGGTGTCCGATCCGCGGCACCCCAAGCCGATCGACCGGGTGCTCACCGGCCACACGGACCTGGTCCACTCCGTGGCCTTCAGCCCGGACGGCCGCACCCTCGCGAGCGGCAGCGCGGACGACACCATCCGGCTGTGGGACGTGTCCGACCCGGAGCACGCCGAGCCGATCGGCTCCCCGCTCACCGGCCACACCGGTCCCATCTGGTCCGTCGCCTTCAGCCCCGGCGGCGGGATGCTCGCCGCGGCCAGCGCGGACAGCACGGCGAGCCTGTGGAACGTCAGTGATCCGGCGTACCCGTCGCAGGTCGGCGAGCCGCTCGCGGGCAGCAGCGGCGAGATGTACGCCCTCGGCTTCAGCCCCGACGGCCGGACCCTCGCCACCGGCAGCGGTGACAGCAAGGCCCGCCTGTGGTCGATACCGGCCTCGGACATGATCGGCCGGAACGGGACCTTCCGGCCGGACGGGCGGGTGCTCGCCACGGCCGCGCGGGACGGCCGGGTCCGGCTGTGGAACGTGCACACCCGCGGCCGGCCGGTGCCCCTGAGCAAACCGTTCATGCAGGCGGACGGCTACCACCGTTCGATGGCGTTCTCCCCCGACGGCCGCACCCTCGTCGTACGGACCGGGCACCGGACGGTGTACCTGTGGAACGTCACCGATCCGGCCCGCCCGGTCCCGGCCGGGCCGCCCCTCACCCTGCACACCCGCTTCGCGGGCCCCGACTCACTGGCCTACAGTCCCGACGGCCGCACCATGGCCACCGCCTACGACGACCGCACCGTCCAGTTGTGGAACGTCAGCGACCCCTCCCACGTGGTTCCGCTCGGCCCCCCGCTCACCGGCCACAAGGGCTTCATCAACTCCCTCGTCTTCAGCCCGGACGGCCATACGCTCGCCAGCGGCAGCGCGGACGGCACCATCCGGCTGTGGGACGTGTCCGACCCGGGTCGCCCCGCCCGCTCCGGCGCCCCTCTCCGGGGGCACCTCGGCCCCGTCAACGTGCTCGCCTACAGTCCGGACGGCCATACGCTGGCCAGCGGCGGCGACGACGACACCGTCCGGCTGTGGAACGTCACGGACCCCCGCAGGACGACACCGCTGGGCCCGCCGCTCACCGGCCACACCGAAGCGGTCGTGTCGCTGACCTTCAACCCGGACGGCCGGACCCTGGCGAGCGGCGGCGACGACAACTCGATCCGGTTCTGGAACGTCTCGTTCCCCTCCCGGGCCCTGCCCATCGGTCAGGCGACCAGCCCCAACGCCAAGACCGGCAATTTCCTGGCGTTCGGCCCCAAGAGCCACCTGCTCGCGGTGTCGAGCGGCGCCGGCACCGTACGGCTGTGGAGCCTGGACCCCGACCCGGCGATCCGCCGCATCTGCTCGACCACGCGGGGCGTCCTGACACCGGAGAAATGGCGCGAGTACCTGCCCCATCTCTCGTACGAGCCACCGTGCGGCGCATGACGACGACCTGGGCTTACGTGACTCCGATCACAACTGCGGGTCCCGGTTCAGCAGTTGACTCCCGTCGTGCTGACAGCCTTGCTACTCTTGGCGGCAGCCCGATCGCTGGTGCATCCCCCGTCGCCAGCGATCGGGCGCTTTCATGCCCGCTGTCACCGATTCATTCCTGTTCATCCTGATTTCCCGGCTCCTCCCACTTCCTCAACTCGTCAACACCTCTTTAGGAGTCGTAACCTGGTGTCGTCCGGCCGACCGCCCGCGGCCGGCCCGCCGCCCGAGGCACCTGAGCACCTGAGCACCTGAGCAACAGAGCAACAGAGCACCGAACGACGGGACGGTGAGAAGCGATGGCAGTGGCGTACGAGCAGATCGCCGACCAGCTTCGGCGGTCCATCCGCGCAGGCCGGCTGAGGCCCGGGGACCGTCTGCCCGCCGAGTCGAAGCTCGCCGAGGAGTTCAGACGCAGCGTGCCGACCGTCCGGGACGCGCTCCGGGTGCTGCGCGACGAGGGCCTGATCGAGAAGCAGCACGGGCGCGGCAATTTCGTCCGGCGCGCCCGCACCACGACCGTACGCACCAATCTTCGCCACCAGTGGGAGAAGAACCGCGCCCGCCGCCCTCTGGAGGAGCGGGCCCGGACCGGCGCGACCGAGCACGAGACCGGCCTGCAGGTCGACGACCTGATCTTCCATGCCGCGTACCGGGAGACCACGGCGGACCAGGACCTCGCGGCGGCATTCGGCCTCCCCGAGGGCACCCCGCTCCTCGCCCGCTCCTACCGGACGCGTTGCGCGGCCGAGAGCGCCCCCTTCAGCCTGGTGACGTCCTACCTCGTCCACGACCTGATCGCGGCGAACCCGGACCTGCTCGACCCGGCCAACGAACCGTGGCCGGGCGGCTCGCAGGCCCAGCTCTCCACCGTCGGCATCGAGGTCGACCGCATCGAGGAGCGGGTCACCGCCCGCCCGCCGACGCCCGAGGAAGCGGCGGAGCTGGAACTCCCGCCCGGCACCTCGGTCCTCGTACTCCGCAAGACGTCGATCGACATCCAGGACCGGGTCGTTGACGTCTCGCACGTCGTCCTGCCCGGCGACCGCACGGAAATGCTGTTCACCACTCCCCTGGAAAGGTGGTGAGTGCCGTGCGCCGGCGCATCATCATCGTCACGGCCGTCCGCACGCGCCCTCGCGCACGTCAACTGGCGCTATCCCAGGGCCGATGGCTGAGGGTCGACGACTGGGGCCGATGGCTGAGGGGCGACGGCTGAGGCGCTGACGGAGAGCCCCGTTCGCCGGGGACGACGGCTGAGGGGCGAGGACGGCGAGTTGAGGCGATCGAGCAGCGGTTCCGCAGTCGCGTCTCTGGCCTGTTGATGCCCGGCGTGCCACCCTGCGCGGCACCCGTTGGCCGGCCCCGGCGGACGCCCTACCGCGGCCGGCGACGACAGCCGATGCAGGCAAGGAGACCGCCATGACCGAGCTCCGTGGAGACGAGCAACGCCGGAGGAACACCTCGCAGGACACCCTCAGGGAGCGGCACACCGCCCGCGCCCGAAGCGCTTCCGCCCGTACGGCCGGCGCCTGCCGCTTCGCCGGTTTCGCGGCCGACCCCGGCTCCGTGGTGGCCGTGCCGGCGGCGGCCTCCGCGAAGGCCGCCAATGCCCTCCGTTTGTCCGCCGACGCCGTCGCCGCGCTGACCGCGGGCAGCCCGGACCCCGCCGCGGACGCACGGCACGCACGCAACGCGGCCGCGGCCGCCGTCCTCGCCGCGCAGATAGCCCGCTCCCACGGCGTCAACCAGCTCTGCGACGCCGCGTACGACGCCGCCGTCAAGGCCTCCCTGGCGGCGGGAAGGGCCGCCGGGCGGGACGGTCTGGGTGCCAGTGACCCGCTGAACGCCGAAGCGGAGGCGGCCGAGGCCGACGCCGTCGCCGCCGCCACGGCCGCCGGCTGGACGTAGGCCCTCACCCCACCGCAGCCGTCCGGCACCCCGAGGAATCCGGCACCGCAAGGACCCGATCCGGGCCGCAAGGCGGTGCCGGACCGCGCCCCTCCGTAACACCCCGGGCCGCCCCGGAACACCCCGTAACACCCTGGAACGCCCCGGAACAGCCTCATGCCTTGTCGAAGGGAAGCTCCAGCATCCGGATCGCGTTCCCGCGCAAGAGCTTGTAAGTCACCTCGTCCGGCAGCCCCGCCATGTGTTCGGCCGCCACCTGCTTCGTGTGCGGCCAGGTCGAGTCGACGTGGGGGTAATCGGTCTCGAACGTCGCGTTGTCGACCCCCACCCTCTCGATCGCCTCGACCCCGTGCTTGTCCCGGAAGAAGCAGCAGAAGACCTGCCGGTAGTAGTACGACGAGGGCGGCTCGGGGATCAGGTCCTTCACCCCGCCCCACGCCCGGTGCTCCTCCCAGACGTCGTCGGCGCGCTCCAGGGCGTACGGGATCCAGCCCATCTGGCCCTCGCTGTACGCGAGTTTCAGCCGGGGGAACTTCACCAGTACGCCGCTGAACAGGAAGTCCATCATCGACGCCATCGCGTTGTTGAAGGAGAGGGCGGCCTGGACCGCGGGCGGGGCGTCCGGTGAGGCCGCCGGCATCTGCGACGACGACCCGATGTGCATGTTCACCACCGTCCCGGTCTCCTCGCACGCCGCGAAGAACGGGTCCCAGTACCCGGAGTGGATCGACGGCAGCCCCAGGTAGGTGGGGATCTCGCTGAAGGTCACCGCCCGCACCCCGCGGGCGGCATTGCGCCGGATCTCCGCGACCGCCAGGTCGATGTCCCACAACGGGATGAGGCACAGCGGAATCAGCCGGCCGCCGCTGTCCCCGCACCACTCCTCCACCATCCAGTCGTTGTACGCCCGGACGCAGGCGAGCCCGACCTCCTTGTCCTGCGCCTCGGCGAAGGTCTGGCCGCAGAAGCGCGGGAACGTCGGGAAGCAGAGCGACGCCTCCACGTGGTTGAGGTCCATGTCCGCGAGCCGCGCCTTGGGGTCCCAGCAGCCGCGCCGCATCTGCTCCCGGGTGATCCCGTCCAGGGTCATCTCGTCCCGGGAGAACCCCACGGCCGCGATGATGCGCTTGTACGGGAAGATCTGCCCGTCGTACTCCCACCAGTCCGTGATCTGACCGTCCGGGTCCGTGGTGAACCGGTACTTCCCGCCCACGTACGCCAGCTCACCGATGCCCGCGGTGAACGGCTTCGGCCCCCTCTCCTGGTACTTCTTCGGGAGCCAGGCCTCGAAGAGGTGCGCCGGCTCGATCACGTGATCGTCCACGCTGATGACCTTGGGAAGCTCCGCCGTGCCGCTCTGGTTGCTGATCACGCTGTACCCCCAACTGCCCGCCGGTGAGTCACTACGGGCCCGAATCTGACGACCCATCAGTTCTGAGGCTATGACCTCCCCCTCGCGACGACAAGGCACGCCCGACAACTCCCGCCCGGCAACCCCCGCGCGGGTACGGCCGACCCTCACGGCCCGCGCCACACCCCTTGCGGGATGAGCCGTCGCCCGGTGAACTGGCACCGAACTGATCTGACGCTCCATCAGTTCGGGCTTTCCGTTGCGGACGAATCGAGAGGCGACAGGGACATGGCCATGCACACGTTCTGGCTCAGCGGCGCCGAGTGGTTCGCGGTCCTCCGGATCGGCCTCGGGCTGTGGTGGCTGGAGAGCTGACGGCACAAGGACAAGAAGACCTGGTTCGCCGGCGGCGGCATCGACTGGGCGGCCGGCATCGCGGCCGAACACCGGTGGCCCGTCGTCCGCACGGGCTTCGACCGCTTCGTGAAGCCGCGTCCCCGCCTGATGGCGTACCTCGTCGCCTACGCCGAACTCGCCCTCGGCCTCGGCCTGATCACGGGCTTCCTCACACCGATAGCCCTGGTCGCGGGCGCCGTGCTCAATCTGATCTACCTGACGCTGATGATCCACGACTGGGCGGAACAGGGCCAGAACCTGATGATGGCGCTGATCTCGGTCGCCGGCCTTCCGGCGATGAGCTGGCAGAGCTGGTCGCTCGACGGGGCTTTGGGCCTGTTCCTGTAGCGACTCGACTCTGCTCGACTCCCGGGGTGCCGGCCTGGCGACGCGCTCGGCTCTTCGCGCCCACCGGCCCCGCCTCATCCCCCGCCCCACATCCCCCAACCCTCATCGCCCAGCCCTCCTCCCCTGTCCGGAAAGTGCCTTACGGGCGCCGCACCGCCGTACCTAGCCTGGCCTTCGTGACCGGATTTCAGATCTGGTCACGAGGTCACGGCCAGAAGCCGGGGGTCGGGCACAGAGCCGATCGGGGTGCGGGGGAGGGGGAAGAAGCCGTGGAGCGGGCGGAGCGCGGCGAGCGGATCCTGGAGGCGGCCGGGGAGTTGCTGCTCGCCTGGGGGTACGCGCGGGTGACGATCGAGGAGATCGCCCGGCGCGCCAAGGTGGGCAAGGGAACGGTCTACCTGCACTGGAAGACCAAGGACGCGCTGCTTCTGGCCGTCATGCTGAAGGCGCAGGCCCGCAGCCAGCAACGGCACGTGGCGCGGCTCCGCGCCGATCCGCTGGAGGTCCTGCCGAGCCGGATGATGCGGGAGCGCTTCCAGGACTTCCTGGACGAGCCCGTGCTGCGCGCCCTGTACACCGACGACTCCGACATCCTCGGCCGGCTCAACGACCACGCCAAGAAGGAGTGCGCGGAGCTGATCGCCGAGGCCGACCGGACCCTGCGGCGCCATCTTGAGGTGCTGCGCGCACACGGTCTGGTGCGCACCGACACGGAGGTCCGCCACCAGCAGTACGCGCTGCTGGCGATCGCCACCGGGTTCTTCACCGCCGAAACACTGCTCGACGAGCGGGCCCCGGACACCCCGGAGACACGCGCGGAGATCCTGGCCCGAACGGTCCGGAGCACGCTCGAAACCGCCCCCGACCACGCACACCGCGCCGCCACCGCGGCCGCCACCGAAGTCATCCCCCTTTACGAGCAGTTGGCGGACCTCTCTGCGCGCGAGATCAACCGCCAGGTACGCCGCTGAGAACAGGTACGCCGCTGAGACCCAGCGGCAGACACGTCGCCGCCGCGGGCGCGGCGGTGGCCGGAGACGGCGGCCGGTGACCCACCTCAGCCGCCTCACCCACTCCCGACCGGAGGAGAACGAAAGATGTCGGCATTACCCCGCTCCCCGCTCACCGCGCACGTCGGGAAACACCCGGGCGAGCCACAGCTGATGGACCCCGCGCTGATCAGCGACCCCTACGGCGGATACGGGGCGCTGCGCGAGCAGGGGCCGGTGGTCCGCGGCCGGTTCATGGACGACTCGCCCGCATGGTTCGTGACCCGTTTCGAGGAGGTCCGGCAGGTCCTGCGCGACCCGCGGTTCGCGAACAATCCGGTCGCCTCCTCCCTGCGCGCCGGGCCCGAGGACTCGCCCACGGTGCGGCTGTTGGACATGCTCGGCTTCCCCGAGCACCTTCGGGTCTACCTGCTCGGCTCGATCCTCAACAACGACGCCCCGGACCACACCCGGCTGCGCCGCCTCGTCACCCGGGCGTTCACCGCGCGCAAGATCACCAACCTGCGGCCGCGCGTCGAGGAGATCACGGACGCCCTGCTGGACCGGCTCCCCGAGCACGCCGAGGACGGCGTCGTCGACCTGATCCAGCACTTCGCGTACCCGCTGCCCATCACGGTCATCTGTGAACTGGTCGGCATACCGGAAGTCGACCGTCCGCAATGGCGTCAATGGGGTGCCGACCTCGTCTCCCTCCACCCGGACCGGCTCAGCGTCTCGTTCCCCGCGATGATCGACCACATCCACGAGCTGATCCGGGAGCGGCGCGGCGCGCTCACCGACGACCTGCTCAGCGAGCTGATCCGCACCCATGACGACGACGGCAGCCGGCTGAGTGACGTCGAGATGGTGACCATGGTCCTCACCCTCGTCCTGGCCGGTCACGAGACCACCGCCCACCTGATAGGCAACGGCACGGTGGCGCTGCTCACCCATCCCGGCCAACTGCGCCTCCTCAAGGACGACCCGGCCCTGCTCCCGCGGGCCGTCCACGAGCTGATGCGGTGGTGCGGACCGGTGCACCTGACGCAACTGCGGTTCGCCACCGAGGACGTCGAACTCGCCGGCACCCGGATCCGCAGGGGCGACGCCGTGCAGCTCATCCTGGTGTCGGCGAACCACGATCCCCGCCACTACACCGACCCGGAACGCCTCGATCTGACCCGCCATCCCGCGGGCCACGCCGAGAACCACGTGGGGTTCGGCCACGGACCGCATTACTGCCTCGGCGCCACGCTGGCCAAACAGGAGGGCGAGGTCGCCCTCGGGAAGCTGCTCGCACGCTTCCCCGACGTCTCCTTGGCCGTCGAACCGGAACGCCTGGAACGTGCGCAGGTCCCGGGCACTTGGCGGCTGGTGTCCTTGCCGCTGCGGTTGACCTGAGATTCGCGGACGAACCGGGGCGGGGGGGGCGGAACCGCACCCCGGAGGTGGCGGGGCGGGGCGGCCGCCCCGCCACCTCTCCCGGCTCGTACGTCGGTCGGTATCCCGGTTCGCGTTTCGCTTCGCAGCGCTACTTGCCGGCCACCGAGACCCGCCAGGTGACCTGGTGCGAGCCCGCTCCCTCACCGCTGAAGATCACTGCTCTCGGCGCGTCGCCCTTCGGCAGCAGGTGGATGGAGCACTCGGTGACCATGCCGTTCGGCTTCACCATCTTGTGGGGGACGGCCTCCGGGCACTGGCTGACGCCGGGGCCGCCGATGTCGATCAGCGTCAGCTTCTGCACGGTCTGGCCGGCCGCGGTCTGCAGCGTCACCCCGTCGCTCATGCTGGGCAGCAGGTCGTACTTGCCGCTGTTCCGGTACTGCATGGTCACGTAGTACGGGACCATCTTCTTCTGGTCCGCGTCCAGGTCGAAGCGGCTCAGGTCGGCGAGGGAGCCGACGCGCACGCCCTTCGGGGTGATCCGCAGCGAGACGGGCCGCTTGTCGCTGTCTTCCGTGACACCGTCGGCCGGCTTGCCCGCCGGCAGGATCCCGTCGGACGAACCGCCCGCGGCGCCGCCCTCACCCACCTTCCAGATGAGGGTGTCACCCCCGTCGTCCTTGTAGGAGACGGTCGTCGGCGGCTGTCCCTTGGGGAGCATGTAGATCTGGCAGATCGCGGCCGAGGCGCCGGCCGCCAGCTGGGACGTGCCGCCCTCGCGGCACTCCGGCGGCAAGCCGGAGCTGGTCGCCAACGGGTTGGACTGGAACAGCGAGACCGGCTGGGCGGGCTGGCCGTCGGCCCCGTTGACGGAGAAGTTCCGCTCCGGGGACAGGTTCTTCACCGTCTTCTTGCCGGTGTTCGTGTAGGAGAAGGTGAGGTAGTACGGCACCTTCCCCTTCAGGTCGTCGTCCAGCCGGATGTGCGAGAGGTCGGAGTCCGAGCCGCGGGCCAGCCGCGTCGGGGTGATCCGCAGCGGGTGCGCCTTATCGTCGGAGTCGGTCCAGGTGGCCTGACGGGGCGTGGCCTTCATCGGCAGCGGCTTGGCGGGCGTCACGGCCTCCGACGGCCCCGGCGCCGCCTTGCCGTTACCGGGCCCGCCACATCCCACGGCCAGCAGCATGAGCGCGCTGAGACCCGCGGCACCCGCGATACGTATCGGCTTCCGCACGGCAAATCCCCCGTTGTTCTGCGGTGTTCCGCATCGTCCCGCAATGCTCTGCGGGGTTTCTGCGGTGTTCTGTGTTTCCTGTGAAGTGGTGCGTCGGTGCCCGTCGTTGTCGCCTGACCGGCCGGGACCGGTCCGACACACTAGTCGGGGCGGTACGGACGAACGGCACCGCCCCCGGGGCCCGTTCCGACAGGCCGGAAGGAACGCACCTCGACGAGGACGACTGGCCCGAAGCGAGTACCTGAGGGGCACGCGGGGGCGGTCCCCGGGAAAGCGGTCGTACCCGTCGTCGCCCCGCCGACGTGCGGCGAACCGCTGGACCATGGTCGTGTCGTGCTCGTGCAGGAAGTCGATGCGCGGACCGGCGCCGGCCACGGCGGAGACGACGTCACCGAGCGGATGCCGCCATTCGACACTGCGGTTGTTGACTGTCGGCGCCTCGAAGTCCCTGTACGGACCGGGTACTTCGTCGACCGAGGCGGCACGGCTGAATCACCGGGCCCGGGGCACGCTTTCCCGGGCGCATCGCGGCGCCGCCCGCGTCGCCGGCCCGGACTTCTCCGAACTGGCCATGGAGGCCGCCCGCGAGCACGCCGCCGAACTCGGCTACGGCCGGGACCGGGCGGCCTGCATCGCCGCCGACGTCTACGACGCCGCCGAAGCCGCCCCCGACACGTCGTACGCCATCGTCCAGACCGGTATCGGGGCCCCGAACCGGCTCCCGGGCCTGGCGCGCTGGGCCGACACCGCCGCCTCGCTCGTCGCGAAGCACTCCTGGTCATAAAAATCGCTCGCGCTGTGGACGGCCACCCGCCCGTCCCACCTCACGCGATGGGTCTCCCGCCAGTCGTCGGGGCCGGTGCGTCTTCGCATATCGCGAAGTTATCCACAGGGTTGTGGCCCTCACCAACGCATTTCGAGCGCCGGGCGCAGAATGGGCCCATGACTGACGAGACGACCGCAGGCCCCGACCGCTCCCCCGCCCCGACCCCTTCCTCGGCCGACCCCGACCGCTCCGACCGCTCCTCCGGGACGCTGACGGACTCGGCCGACCCCATAACGGGCCCGGGAGCGTCGACACCTGACCCGGCCGGCTCGCCGAAGACGGACACCGCGGACCTGCCCCCCACGGACACCGCGGACATGCCCCACTGGGAGAAGCGCTTCCGCGCCCCGCGGATCGGCCTGCCGGACTGGGCCGAGGACGCCCCGGACCGCTCGCTGTTCGTCTCGAACGCCACCGGCACCTTCGAGCTGTACGCCTGGGACCGGGCGACCGGCGCCCAGCGGCAGGCCACGGACCGGCCGAACGGCACGACGGACGGGACGCTCTCGCCGGACGGCGAATGGATCTGGTGGTTCTCGGACACCGACGGGGACGAGTTCGGCGTCTGGATGCGGCAGCCGTTCGCCGGCGGCCCGGACGAGCCGGCCACCCCCGGGCTCGCCCCCTCCTATCCGGGCGGGCTGGCCATCGGCCGCGACGGCACCGCGATCGTCGGCCGCTCCACGGACGACGACGGCTCGACGATCCACGTCGTACGCCCGGGAGAGCCCCCGGTGGAGATCTACCGCCACCGCGAGTCGGCGGGCGTCGGCGACCTCGCGCACGACGGCTCACTGATCGCCATCGAGCACACCGAGCACGGCGACGCGATGCACTCCGCGATCCGCGTCGTCCGGCCCGACGGCTCCACCGTCGCCGAGCTGGACGACACCAACGGTGGCACCGAGGAGCTGGGCCTGTCGGTGCTGGGCTTCGCACCGGTGGACGGTGACTCCCGGCTGCTGGTCGGGCACCAGCGCCGGGGCCGCTGGGAGCCGATGATCTGGGACCCGCTGACCGGCAAGGAGACGGCCCTGGAGATCGACCTCCCGGGAGACGTCGGCGCCGACTGGTACCCGGACGGCTCGGCACTCCTCGTGGAGCACGAATACCAGGCCCGGAGCGAGCTGTGGCGGTACGACCTCGGAGACGAGCCGACGGGCGCGATACTGGCCCGCGTCGAGACCCCGGCCGGCACGGTCTCGGGCTCGACGGCACGGCCGGACGGAACGGTCGAGTTCCTGTGGTCGTCGGCCGCGCAGCCCCCGGAGGTGCGCTCGACGAGCGGTGCGGTCGTGCTGGACCCGCCCGGCATGAAGGCGCCCGGGTCGGTGCCGGTGCGGGACGTCTGGGTGGAAGGCCCCGGCGGCCGTATCCACGCCCTGGTGCAGCAGCCTCCGGGCGACGGCCCCTTCCCGACGGTGTTCGACATCCACGGCGGCCCGACCTGGCACGACAGTGATGCCTTCGCCTCGTCCCCGGCGGCGTGGGTCGACCACGGCTTCGCGGTCGTCCGCGTCAACTACCGCGGCTCGACGGGCTACGGCCGCGCCTGGACGGACGCGCTCAAGCACCGCGTCGGGCTGATCGAGCTCGAGGACATCTCCGCGGTGCGCGAGTGGGCGGTCGGCTCCGGCCTGGCGGACCCGGAGCGGCTGGTCCTGGCCGGCGGCTCCTGGGGCGGCTACCTCACCCTGCTCGGGCTCGGCACCCAGCCGGAGGCCTGGGCGTTGGGCCTCGCGGCAGTACCGGTGGCGGACTACGTCACGGCCTACAACGACGAGATGGAAGCCCTCAAGGCCATGGACCGCACCCTCCTGGGCGGCACCCCCGAGGAGGTCCCGGAGCGCTTCGAGGCCTCGTCCCCCCTGACGTACGTGGACGCCGTGCGGGCCCCGGTCTACATCTCCGCCGGCGTCAACGACCCGCGCTGCCCGATCCGGCAGGTGGAGAACTACGTCCAGCGCCTGGAACAGCGCAGCCACCCGCACGAGGTCTACCGCTACGACGCGGGCCACGGCTCCCTCGTCGTCGAGGAACGCATCAAGCAGGTCCGCCTGGAACTCGACTTCACCCAGCGCTACCTGACCGCCCGGCGCCAGACCGCCTGACCGCCTGACCAGCAGACACCCGAAGGCAACGAGGCAGGAAAGCAAGGACGCCAGGACGGAAGGGGGCAAAGGAATCAAGGGAGAAAGCAAGACGGCAGAAAGAGGGGTTATCTACCCGAAAGGAGAACAGCAGAGCACGGCTCAGGCCACCGCGTGATGGGCGAGGGCGGCATGCGGGTCGGTGATCCCGGTGCCCTCGGTCGTGTGATCGGTGTGGACGGTCGCGGCGGTGAGCCGGGGGACGGCGTGGATGAGTGCGTGCTCGGCGGCGACGGCGAGGCCGTGGGCCTGCACCACGGTCAGCTGGGAGTCGACGACGATATCGGCCTCGGCACGCAGCGTGTGACCGATCCAGCGCATGCGGACCTGGCCCACGCCACGGACCCCGGCCACCGTGCGCAGGGCGGTCTCCGCGGTGTCGAGGAGCTCGGGATCGACGGAGTCCATCAGCCGCCGGTAGACCTCGCGGGCCGCGTCGCGCAGGACGACCAGGATGGCGGCGGTGATCAACAGACCGATGAGGGGGTCGGCAAGGCGCCAGCCGAGAGCTGCGCCTCCGGCACCGAGGAGGACGGCGAGGGAGGTGAAACCGTCGGTGCGGGCGTGCAGCCCGTCGGCGACCAGGGCCGCGGAGCCGATCTTGCGGCCGGTGCGGATGCGGTAGCGGGCCACCCATTCGTTACCGAGGAACCCGACGACGGCGGCCACGGCCACCGCCCCGAGATGGGTCACGTCACGGGGGTGCAGCAAGCGGTCAACGGCCTCGTAAGCGGCCAGAAGGGAGGAGGCGGCGATGGTCAGAACGATGGCGATACCGGCGAGGTCCTCGGCACGGCCGTAGCCGTAGGTGTAACGGCGGTTCGCCGCACGGCGGCCGAGCACGAAGGCGATACCGAGGGGCACCGCGGTCAGGGCGTCCGCGGCGTTGTGCAGGGTGTCACCGAGCAGCGCCACCGAGCCCGACAGCGCGACGATGACCGCCTGAACCAGCCCGGTCCCCCCGAGGATCCCGAGCGAGAGCCACAGCGTGCGCATGCCCTCCCGGGAGGTCTCCATCGCGGCATCCACCTTGTCCGCCGCCGCATGGCTGTGCGGGGTGAGCAGGTGTCCAAGCTGATGCCGCACCCGCCCCCAGCGCCCGGGAGGGGACGTCAGGTGGGGGTGGGAGTGGCTGGGGGCGTGGCTATGGGTGTGGGCGTGGCCGTGGGTGCTGTCGCCGTGCCCGTCCGCCGGGGGGGCGGGACCCTCGCCATGGCCGTCACCGGCACGCGCGGGGTGAGCGTGGTCATGGCTGTGCGGGTGGGTGTGGCCAGGTCGTTGCGAGGGGGTGCGGTTGCCTGCCATGGGGCTACCGTGGCACACCGATTCCATTGCGGCTACAACGGTCGTACGCCCTCTGACCAGGTGCAATGGCATTGCAGGTACCGATTGCAGGCTGGAGCTCGGGCCCGCAACGGGGAGGGGGAGGGGTGGGGGCGGGGGGCGGCCCCCCGGGGGAAGAGCAGCCGCCGAGCCCCTCAGCCCCGCCCCACCCCCGCAGCCCCGCCCCGCTCCTGGCCAGTCAGCCCGTCCGCCACCCCAGCCGCCACATCCGGAGCCGCAGCCGACCCGTCTGCCGCTTCCGAAGCCCCAACCGACCCGTCCGCCACCCCAGCCGCCACATCCGGAGTTCCTGCCGCCACATCCGAAGCCCCAACCGGCACATCCGCCGCTCTAACTGGCCCGTCCGCCGCCCCAACCGGCACATCCGGAGCCCCAACCGGCTCGTCCGTCGCCCCCGCCGGCCCGTTCGCCACCTCACGCCCGTCCGTCTCCGGGAGGAGGCCCAGGGCTGCGTCCTTGGCGGCTTCGGAATCGCGGCGGAAGAGGCGGAACCACATGAAGACCACGAAGCCGGCGAAGACGAACCACTCGCCGGTGTAGCCGAGGTTCTGGAAGGCCTTGAGGTCCAGGCCGCTGCCCTCGGCGGCGGCCGGGGGGACGGGCTGCAGCGGGGCCTGCGGGTCGGTCAGAGTGATCCAGGCGTCGTAGACGTCGTACGGCGCGATGTTGACCAGCGACGCCGCGCTGATCATGCCGAGCTGGCCGCGCGGCAGTCCGCCGCCCGCCTGGACGCCGTCGGTGCCCTGGTTCTCGGAGGCCTGCAGCGCGCCGGTGACCGTGACCTCGCCCTTGGGCGGTGCGGGCACCTTCGCCGTGTCGGCCTTCGCATCGGCGTCACCGGGCAGCCAGCCGCGTACGACCGGGAGCGCCTTGCCGTGGTCCGTGCGCAGGAGGGTGAGGACGTAGAAGCCCTGCCGCTCGCCGTGCTTGTCCTTCAGCGTGCGGTCCGGTACGAACAGTTGGTGCTCGGTGTCGTAGTGCCCGCGGGCGCTGGCCTGGCGTCCGGAGGTCACCTTGTCGACGGGCAGCAGGCTGTCGAGGGGCCGGGCGGCCGCGGCCTTCGCCTCGGCCGAGCGGTCCTCCTGCTGCCGGTGGGTGTCGACGCGGTCCTCGAAGCGGCTCAGCTGCCAGCTGCCCATGAAGATGCAGAAGGGAATCGCCAGTACGGCGAAGACGTTGATTCCCCACCACCGCGGGGTCAGCAGGAACCGGTACACCCCATCAACGGTACGGGGCCCGCCCCGCGAGGCCTCACCGCCCCCTCACCGCCCCCTTGCCGCCCGTTCAACGGGCCGCCGGAGCGCCGCACCCCACACCTACGCCCCAGGCCGCTACCACGGCTCCACCGCCGCCCCAGCCACCACGGCCCCCCGGCCACTACTCGGCCGCCACCGCCTCCGTGCGGTAAACCGTTCCGGCGCAGGCGTCGGCGATCTTGGCGTCGGTTGCGGCGGGCTCGCCGGCCTCCGGCGTGTGGCTGAGAACGATCCCTCCGGACGCGGCTCCGCCACCGCCGGCACCGCCGTCGTCGCCACCCGCCTGACCGCCCGTGTCCGTGCCCGTCGTGGCCCCCGCGTCCGGGGACTGCCCCGGGTCCTTGGAGGGGTCGGGAGTGGGCGAGGGCCCCGGGTTGACGCACCCGGTCGGGCCGCCGCCGGCCTGCGGGATCCAGGCGAACTTCACCTCGTACGCCTCGCCCGGCTTGAGCACCAGCTGGTCGGGGGTGGTGGCCGGATCGGGCAGGCCGGTGGCCTCGTCGCCTGAGGTGTGGTCGACCACGTGGATGTGGTCGGGATTCGTGGAGCCCTGCGCGGAAGCCACGACGACGGTGCCGCCGCCCTGGACGGAACAGGGCGTGGCGGACGTGTTGACCACCCGGAACGCACCGTAGACGCGGCCGTCGGCGTCCGCCGGGCCGACCTTGCTCGTTCCCTGGCCGAGCTGATCGCGTCCGCAGACCGGCGAGGTGACGTCCATGGTCTCGTCGGGCGCGGGGGTTCCGGCACCCGGGCCGTGGCCGGTGCCGTTCTTCTCCCTCGTCTTGCCCTTGCCCGCGGGTTGCCCGCCGCCCGGCCTGGCGCCGCCCTGGTCGGTCGGGCGCGGCCCGGCCTGCTCGGTGCCCTCGCCGTGCGTACCCCCGTCGGCGTCGTGGGCGCGCTGGCTGTTCGCGGCGTTGGCGGGCCGGTCGGGGGAGCCGTCGGCGAGGTTCGCGACGTGCAGCATGGCGGGGATCGACGTACCGCCGAGCAGCAGTGCGGCGGCCGCGCCGACGACGGCGTGCCGACGGCGCTGACGGCGGGCAGGTACGGCGCGGCGCAGGTGATCGAGGGCGTCCGGGGACGGTTCGAGGCCGTCGACGCTGGACTGCAGGAGGCGCCTCAGGTCGTCCTCGTCGCCGAAGCCGCCACCGAATCCGCCGCCGGTGGGGTGGCTGCGCCCGTGGTCGTCCCCGTCACCGTCGTCACCACTGCCCGCGGAGGCAGAACCGTCAGCGGCCGGAACCGCGGAGACCGACCCGTCGAACGCCCCGCCGGCATGGGCATCGTTGTCGCGGACGCCCCCACGGGAGCGGGCATCGCCGGCCTCGCCCCCACGGGAACGTGTCCCACCGGGCTCCCCACTACGGGAGCGGGTCCCACCGGCCTCGCCACCACTGGACCGGGCCTCCTCGGACGCCTCAGTCTCACGGGCCCGCGTCTCACGGTCCCGCACCCCACGGTCGTACTCATGGCTCTCGCGGGCTTCACGGCTCCCGCCGGTGTCGCGGGCCCCATAGCCCTCGCGAAGCCTCTGGTTCTCGTCGTTCGCATCGTTCTCGTGGCTCTCGCGCCTCGCGTAGCCGCTCCGACCGCCGGCCTGACCGCCGCCCGGACCGCCGTCCTGCGCCTCGCGTACGAGGTACAACCCCTGCGGCCCATGGCCCGACGCGCCACGCGTGCGGTACGAGGCGTCGTCCATCCCGGCAAACCCCGACGCCCAGCCCGGAACCGCGCGCCCGCCGGTCACGCCACCCGGACCACCCTCAGCCCCGCCTGAACCAACCGGACCGATCGAACCAACCGGCCCAGCCGCACCCCACGTCCCAGCCCCGCCCCCCGGAGAACCCGCGCCGAACGGCCCGTACCGGCCGTACCTGTTGCCACTCATGCCGGAGCCTCCATCGCGACGCGGAGCGCCGCGATGCCCCGCGACCCGTACGCCTTGACCGAGCCGAGCGATATGCCCAGCGTCTGCGCCACCTGCGCCTCGGTCATATCGGCGAAATAGCGCAGCACCAGCACCTCGCGCTGGCGGCGCTGCAGCCCGCGCATCGCCTTGATCAGCTGGTCCCGCTCCAGCAGGTCGTACGCGCCCTCTTCCGCGCTGGCCATGTCGGGCATCGGCTTGGAGAGCAGCTTGAGGCCGAGGATGCGGCGGCGCAGCGCGGAGCGCGAGAGGTTGACGACCGTCTGCCGGAGGTAGGCGAGGGTCTTCTCGGGATCGCGCACCCGGCCGCGCGCGGAGTGCACCCGGATGAAGGCTTCCTGTACGACGTCCTCGCAGGAGGCGGTGTCGTCGAGGAGCAGCGCGGCGAGACCGAGCAGAGAGCGGTAGTGCGCCCGGTAGGTCTCGGTGAGGTGGTCGACTGTGGTGCCCACGGCCATCGCGTCGTCAGTGTCCCCACGCTGAGAAGGAATCTGCGCGGGACGCGTGGTGGGCCAGGGCGCGATCACTGGCATGCCCCCGACTGCGCGGGGCCGCTGCGGACGCACTGCCGCGCCTGCCGCGCCCGCCGGGGCGATGGTGAATCCGAGTACCTCTGCCACGCCTGTTGGACACGCTTCCCCCCATAAGGGTTGTACGCGCAAGGCACCGCTTTTGACGATGCATCAAATGCCCTCATGCGTACCAGCTCTTCCCGAATGCCCCATTTATCCAATTGAGTTCGCCTCGACACCCGAGGGCTCACATGTGCAGACCCGCAGGCGTCCCGGACCACCCCTCCGGGATGGCCACAAAGACGCTCCCCGCCGAACTGCCGGTTGCAGTGTGGCGGGGAGCGAATGGTCGAACAGATCGTCAGCCCAGATCAAGAGGTACGGACCAGCGATTCGCTCACAGGATCTTCACACGTCCATCAAAGTATCCCCCAGACGGTCGGCCCGCCACGGCCAATCCCGCCAAGTCACCCCTTCAGAGAGCCGAGCAAGAACGCTGACCGGGCTGACCAACAACCCCCACCGGACCGACCAGGCTGACCAACAACCCCACCGGGCCGAGCCCCGAACCCGACGACCCCACAAGCCCCACGGGCCTCACTCCAGCCGCGCGCCCCGCTCCGCCCGAGCCCCCCGCATCCCAGACATCCCCGACATTCCCCGCATCTCCCGCAGCTCCCCCGCCACCAACTCCCCGATCTGGGCCGTGTTGAGGGCCGCGCCCTTGCGGAGGTTGTCGCCGCACACGAACAGTTCCAGCGCCCGCGGATCGTCCAGGGACCGCCGTACGCGGCCGACCCAGGTGGGGTCCGTGCCGACGACGTCGGACGGGGTGGGGTACTCGTCCTCCTCGGGGACGTCGCACAGCACGACGCCGGGGGCCGCCGCCAGGATCTCGTGGGCGCCGCCGACCGTGACCTCGTTCTCGAAACGGGCGTGGACGGTCAGCGAGTGGGTCGTGAGCACCGGCACCCGCACGCAGGTCGCGGCGACCGGCAGGTCCGGCAGTCCGAGGACCTTGCGGGACTCGTGCCGGACGTCGAGCTCCTCCGAGGACCAGCCGTCCTCCTGGAGCGTGCCGGCCCAGGGCACGACGTTGAGCGCGAGCGGCGCCGGGAACGGCCCCAGGGTGTCGCCGACGGCCCGCCGTACGTCACCGGGCGTGGCTCCCAGGTCCGTACCGGACACCGCGGACAGCTGGGCCCGCAGCGTCTCGGCGCCGGCCCGGCCGGCCGCGGAGGCGGCGTGGTACGAGGAGACGATCAGCTCGCTCAGTCCGTACTCGGCGTGCAGCGCACCGAGCGCGACGATCATCGCGAGGGTGGTGCAGCCGGGGCCGGCGAGGATGCCGCGCGGGCGCACCCGGGCCGTGTGCGCGTTGATCTCGGGGACGACCAGCGGCACGTCCGGGTCCTGCCGGAACGCGCGCGAGGAGTCGATGACCACCGCGCCCTTGGACACCGCGACCGGCGCCCACTGCGCGGCGACCTCGTCCGGGACGGCGAACATCGCCACGTCGATGCCGTCGAGGGCGTCCTCGCTCAGCGGGACGACCTCGACCTCCGCGCCCCGCACGGTCAGCTTGCGGGCGCCCGGGCACGGGTCCGGCTCCCCCCTGCCCGAACGCAGGGGAGAGCTCGGATGGAGGTCCCCCCTGCCCGAACGCAGTTGAGAGCTCGGGGGAGCGATCAGCCGGATCTCGCCCCAGATGTCGGCCCGCTCGGACAGGATGCCGAGCAGGACCGAGCCGACGGCGCCGGTGGCACCGACGACGGCGAGATCCGGCTTGCCGGCCGGCTCCCGGGCCGTGCGGGCCTGTGCCCCCGCCGTATCAGCGAGGGACGGACGGCCCGCTTCGGCCGGAATCATCGACCGGTGCCGCCATAGACCACGGCCTCGTCGCTCTCCGAGTCCAGACCGAACGCGGTGTGCACGGCGCGCACGGCCTCGTTGACGTCATCGGCGCGGGTGACGACCGAGATGCGGATCTCGGAGGTCGAGATGAGCTCGATGTTCACGTCGGCGTTCGACAGCGCCTCGAAGAACGTCGCGGTGACGCCCGGGTTGGTCTTCATGCCCGCGCCGACCAGCGAGATCTTGGCGATCTGGTCGTCGTAGCGCAGCGAGTCGAAGCCCACCGTGGCGCGGGTCTTCTCCAGGGCCGCCACGGCCTTGCGGCCCTCGGCCTTGGGGAGGGTGAAGGAGATGTCGGTCAGGCCGGTCGACGCGGCGGACACGTTCTGCACGACCATGTCGATGTTGACCTCGGAGTCCGCGATCGCACGGAAGATGCGCGCGGCCTCGCCCGGCTTGTCCGGGACTCCGACGACCGTGACCTTCGCCTCGGAGGTGTCGTGTGCGACGCCCGAGATGATTGCCTGCTCCATCGGCTGGTCCCCTTGCGGTTCGTTGCTGACCCACGTGCCCTGCAGCCCGGAGAAGGACGAGCGGACGTGGATCGGGATGTTGTAACGGCGTGCGTACTCGACGCAGCGGTGCAGCAGCACCTTGGAGCCGGAGCTGGCGAGCTCCAGCATGTCCTCGAAGGAGATCCAGTCGATCTTCCGGGCCTTCTTGACGACCCTGGGGTCGGCGGTGAAGACGCCGTCCACATCGGTGTAGATCTCACAGACGTCGGCATTCAGCGCGGCGGCCAGCGCCACCGCGGTGGTGTCCGAGCCACCGCGCCCCAGCGTGGTGATGTCCTTCTTGTCCTGGGACACGCCCTGGAAACCGGCGACGATGGCGATGTTGCCCTCGTCGATGGAGGCCTGGATACGGCCCGGGGTGACATCGATGATCCGTGCCTTGTTGTGCACGGAGTCGGTGATGACACCGGCCTGGCTACCGGTGAAGGACTGCGCCTCGTGACCGAGGTTTTTGATCGCCATCGCCAGCAGGGCCATGGAGATCCGCTCTCCGGCGGTCAGCAGCATGTCGAACTCGCGCCCCGACGGGATCGGGGACACTTCCTGCGCGAGATCGATCAGCTCGTCCGTCGTGTCGCCCATCGCCGAAACCACCACGACAACCTGGTTGCCGTTCTTCTTGGCCTCGACGATTCGCTTGGCAACGCGCTTGATGCCCTCGGCATCCGCAACGGATGAGCCGCCGTACTTCTGCACGACAAGGCCCACGTGCGCTCCTCGCAACTGTCTCTTCGGGAGTTTCCTCCCGGACCCCCGGACATGGGGGTACTGCGGTCGGCTCAGTCTAACGAGCAAGCGGAGTCCGCCCTGCTGTTATCACATGGTGAGACGCGTCCGTGAGACGGACCGTCCGCGCCGTACGTCGGGAGACGCCCGGCCCACCGCGTGATGATCTCCCGCCGGTCGGTTCCGCGTGGCGCACCGTCGCGCCCGCTCGGCGAGCACATGCCCGCTACGGGCCGGTACACACGGAAAGGTAACCCAGGTCACAGCCACCGGCCCGGCAGCCCGGCCCCCGCGGGCTCAGGTGCGCCCCGCAGCTCCCGGGCTCACCAGCTGCCCCGCAGCTCCCGGGCTCAGGTGCCCCGCAGCTCCCGCAGCCCCAGCGGCCCGGCGATCTCCGCCGCCATGACCTTGCCGGCCTCCTCCGCGAGCCGCTCCTCGTCACCGTCGCCGTTGACGCCGCTGTCGGTGTCCAGCCCGTCCAGCTCGTCCAGCGGCTGGTCCAGGCGTACGTGGGCGACCAGCGACTGCAGCGCCCGCAGGGCGGCCGAGGCGGTCGGGCCCCAGTTGGTCAGGTAGGAGAACTGCCACCACCACAGCGCCTCGACGATCCGCCCGGCGCGGTAGTGCGCCAGCCCGTGCCGCAGGTCGGTGATGATGTCCGCCAGGTCGTCCGAGATCCGGCAGGCCACCGGCTCGCTGCGCGGCACGTACGGGTCGAAGACCTCGGAGTACACGTCCACCGGGTCGAGCAGGACGGCGAAACGCTCCCGCAGCTCGTCCACATCGGGCTCCGGCCCGGTGTCCGGCTCGTAGCGCTCCTCGGGGACGATGTCCTCGTGCGCGCCCAGCCGGCCGCCGGTGAGCAGCAGCTGGGAGACCTCCAGGAGGAGGAAGGGCACCGCGCTGTCCGGCTCGTCCCCCTTGGCGACCTCCGTGACCGCGACGATGAAGCTCTCGATCGAGTCGGAGATCGAAACGGCGAAGTCGTCCGGGTTCTGTCGCGCGTTGTGCAGC
Source organism: Streptomyces sp. NPDC048196 (assembly GCF_040652715.1). Taxonomy (NCBI): domain Bacteria; kingdom Bacillati; phylum Actinomycetota; class Actinomycetes; order Kitasatosporales; family Streptomycetaceae; genus Streptomyces; species Streptomyces sp. NPDC048196. The sequence goes on from NZ_JBEZMM010000005.1 coordinate 148,018, forward strand.
GTGGCATCAGACATCGAGAAGTCTCCTCCCTTCGAAGGCCCGCCCGAGCGTGACCTCGTCGGCATACTCCAGATCGCCTCCGACCGGCAGACCGCTCGCCAGTCGTGTCACCCTCAAACCCATGGGTTTGATCATGCGGGCCAGATACGTGGCCGTGGCCTCGCCCTCCAGATTCGGGTCGGTGGCCAGGATCAGCTCCGTGACGGTGCCGTCCGCGAGCCTGGCCAGCAGTTCCCGGATCCGCAGGTCGTCGGGGCCGACGCCCTCGATGGGGCTGATCGCGCCACCGAGGACGTGGTAGCGGCCGCGGAACTCGCGGGTCCGCTCGATCGCCACGACGTCCTTGGGCTCCTCCACGACACAGATGACCGCCGGGTCACGCCGCGGGTCCAGGCAGACCCGGCACTGCTCCTCCTGCGCCACGTTGCCGCAGACGCTGCAGAACCGGACCTTCGCCTTGACCTCCATCAGCGCGTTCGCGAGCCGGCGGACATCGGTCGGCTCGGCCTGAAGGATGTGGAAGGCGATCCGCTGCGCGCTCTTGGGACCGACGCCGGGCAGTCTGCCCAACTCGTCGATCAGGTCCTGGACCACGCCTTCATACACGGAACGTCTTCTCTCTCTTCTGCCGTGCTGCGTACGCTAGTTGGCTACTCCTCAGAAAGGGAGACCGGGGATTCCTCAGAACGTGAGGCCGGGGATGCCGCCGCCACCCAGACCCTGGGCGAGCGGACCGAGCTTCTGCTGCTGGAGCTGCTGGGCCTTGGCGTTGGCGTCCCGGACCGCCGCGAGCACGAGGTCGGCGATGGTCTCGGCCGTCTCCTCCGCGGAGTCGGTGTCGACCGCCTTGGGGTCGATGACCAGGCCCTTGAGCTCACCGGAGCCGGTCACCGTCGCCTTGACCAGGCCGCCGCCCGCGGAACCCTCCACGGGCGTCTCCGCCAGCTCCTGCTGGGCGGCCGCAAGGTCCTGCTGCATCTTCTGGGCCTGCTGGAGCAGCTGCTGCATATTGGGCTGACCACCGGGGATCACGACGTGACTCCTGCCATACGACAACGATTGTGCGGTAGCCCGAGCCTACGTGTTTCGACGCCCCGGCGCCCTACGCCGCAGGGAGGAGCACAGGTGTACGTCCGGTGTACGTACTGCTCCCCGGCCACACACCGTCACCGCCGCTGACGCACCGCATCTCCTGCCGTGCATCAGGCCTATGACGTGCCCGATGACCTGCGCTATGTCCTGCCGTACGTCCTGCCGTACGTCCTGCTGTTCCTCCCGCCGTTCTCCGGCCCACGCGGCGTCGTCCTACTCGTTGTTGAACTCCTCGATCACCGTCGCGCCCAGCTCGCGGACGATGAGGTCGTGCCCGCTGAGCGCGGAGTCGACGAGGTCGGGGTCGTCCTCGGCCGGCATGTCGTACTCGATCGACATCGGCGGGGGCTCGGGGGTGTACGAGGGCTCCACGGCGGGTGCGCCCGGGGCGCCGCCCGCGGACGCGGACGGGGCCACGGCCTCCCGCGCCATCCGGGCGCCCTGACCGCCTCCGCCGGCACCACCACCGGCACCGCCACCGGAACCACCGGCCGGCCCGCCGCCCTGGCCGTACGCCCCGCCGGACGCTGCCGGCGCCGCCGGGCCGCCCTGCGAGGACGGTGCCTGGGGTGCGGACGGCTGCGCCGGCGCACCGCCGAAGCCGCCACCCCCGCTCCGGGGCGCGCCACCGGCCGGCGGATTCGCGCCGCCCGACGGGTCGACGATCGCCTCGACCCGCCACTGCACCTGGAAGCGCTCGGCCAGGACGTCCTTCAGCACGTCCTCGCTGCCGCCGTTGGCGAAGCTGTCGCGGGCGCCGGCATTGGGGAAGCCGATCTGCAGGGTCGTGCCGTCGAAGCCGGAGACCTGGGCGTTCTGGCTCAGCAGGATCCAGGTGAAGCGCCGGCGGGCCTTCACCGCATCCAGGATGTCCGGCCACATCTGGCGCACCTGGGCGGCACCCTGCGCCGCCCCCGGAGCCGCTCCCGCGGCCTGCGGACCGGGCCCCGACACTCCACCGGGCGCGCCACCGGGCACACCACCGGCCGGGCCGCTCGCGGCCGGCGGCCCGGCGGGCGTCCGGCCGCCCTGCGGCGCCGGCACCTGACCGCCGCCCTGACCCGGCGCCACGGCCGTGGGCCAGCCCCCGGGCTGCCGCGCCGCACCACCGCCACCGGCTCCGCCGCCGCTGCCGTTGCTCGCGCCACCGGGGGCCGCGCCACCGGGGGCCGCGCCACCGGAGGCGGCACCACCAGGACCGGCGCCGGCACCCGTGCCCGCACCGCCCCGGCCCGTCCCTCCGGGCCACGCACCGGGCCGCGCCGGACCACCCTCACGGCCGTCGGCCGGCCCACCGGCCTGCGGGGCCACGCCCTCGCCGCCCTGCACGCCCCCCGCAGCCGGGGCGTCCGGCACCGAGGGAGCAGCAGGAGTCGGAGGAGCCGAGGGGGCAGTACCCGCCCCCGTGCCCCGTACCGCGGCCCGCGCGGCAGCCGGCCCCGACGGGCCGCCGGGTGCCGGCATCGGCGGATGCGCCTCCGGACCCGGTACGTATCCGGCCGCGGGCCCGCCACCGGACGCCACGACGGGCGCCGGCTCGCCCCCGGGGCCCGCCCCGGGGCCGCCGGACATGCCACCGAGGCCGCCCGCGCCGCCCAGCAGCGCCGCGCCCGCGCCGCGCTCCAGACGGTCCAGCCGCGCCTGCACCGACCGCTCGTCGTCGTACGCCGCGGGCAGCAGCACCCGCGCACAGATCAGCTCCAGCTGGAGCCGCGGCGAGGTCGCGCCGCGCATCTCCGTCAGCCCGGTGTTGACCAGGTCGGCGGCGCGGCTCAGCTCCGCCGCTCCGAACACCGAGGCCTGCGCCGTCATCCGCTCCACGACGTCCACCGGGGCGTCGATCAGCCCCTTCTCCCCCGCGTCCGGCACCGCCGCGAGGATCACCAGGTCCCGCAACCGCTCCAGCAGGTCCGCCACGAACCGGCGCGGATCGTTCCCGCCCTCGATCACCCGGTCCACGACCTCGAACGCCGCCGCCCCGTCCCCCGCGGCGAACGCCTCCACGATGGAGTCCAGCAGCGAACCGTCGGTGTACCCGAGCAGGGCCGTGGCCATGGCATACGTCACACCGTCGGCGCCCGCCCCGGCGAGCAGCTGGTCCATCACCGACATCGAGTCACGCACGGACCCGGCACCGGCCCGTACGACCAGCGGCAGCACCCCGTCCTCGACCGGAATGTCCTCCTGCCCGCAGACCTGTCCCAGGTACTCGCGCAGCGTCCCCGGCGGCACCAGCCGGAAGGGATAGTGATGGGTCCGCGACCGGATCGTCCCGATGACCTTCTCGGGCTCGGTCGTGGCGAAGATGAACTTCAGATGCTCCGGCGGCTCCTCGACGACCTTCAGCAGCGCGTTGAAGCCCGCCGACGTGACCATGTGGGCCTCGTCGATGATGTAGATCTTGTAGCGGCTGCCGGCCGGCCCGAAGAACGCCTTCTCCCTCAGCTCACGCGCATCGTCGACACCACCGTGGGACGCCGCGTCGATCTCGATCACATCGATCGAGCCCCGCCCGTTCCTGGCCAGGTCCACGCACGACTGGCACGTCCCGCAGGGCGTGGGAGTGGGACCTTCCTCACAGTTGAGGCAGCGGGCCAGGATCCGCGCACTGGTGGTCTTGCCGCAGCCGCGCGGACCGCTGAACAGATACGCGTGGTTGACGCGGTTGTTCCGCAGCGCCTGCTGCAGCGGATCGGTCACGTGCTCTTGCCCGATGACCTCGGCGAAGGTCTCGGGGCGGTAGCGGCGGTACAGCGCAAGGGACGACACGCTTACGACGATATCGGGCCCCACCGACAATCGACCGGCCCCGCAAACGCAAGCGCCCCTCACGCACCCGCCAGAGCCGACCTACCCTTGCTGCCTTCCGGCCCTGGGGGAGTTCAGTCAGATAGCGCCACGTGAGGGGCTGCGACCCACCCTAGCGGATCCCACCCCCAACCCACGAACCCGTCCCCCACCCCGCCCCGCTTCCATCCCCCTCCCGGACCCCGCCCCCGGATCATGTTCGCGAGCACTCCCCAACGTCTTGTATTGTTTGCGGCGGAGGATTCGCCTAGTGGCCTAGGGCGCACGCTTGGAAAGCGTGTTGGGGGCAACCCCTCACGAGTTCGAATCTCGTATCCTCCGCACCTGCCCACCAGGGCAAACGAAGGTCCCGACCGCCCAGCGGTCGGGACCTTCGTTGTTGCGTGGTCTCAGTTTTGGTCTCAGTTGGTGCGAGTGCCCGTCGCGGCGGCGCTTCAGCCCGACCGCTCACGTCTGGAAGGCGGCCCGCAGCTCGTCGTCCCTCAGGAGGTCCAGGACGCCCGGCTCCTCGGCCGCGAAGACCCGGGACGCATCCTCGGACACGGCCTTGCGCAGCGCCGCGTAACAGACATCGGCAAACGGCTGGGTGCGCATGCGGTAGATCTTGCGGCGCATGTTCCTGACATCGCCGACGGCCCGGGCCTGGGCCCAGCCCCACAGGTCGTCGGCCAGGTTCAGCCAGGCTTCGGCACGGACCCGTGGACGCTTCCCCTCGTTCAGGCCGCAGACCTTGATGGTCCACTCGCCCTTCGGCGAGCCCTCGACCGGCCGGTAGACGCCGCTGGCGAGCCCGAGGTCCAGGTGCTCGAAGGGGTCCTCGCGGGTCGGGTCGATGAGGAGGGAACCGACGAGGCCGTCGCCGCGGTGCTTGTTGCCCTTGAAGCGTGTGTTGCAGGTGGAGCAGGCCAGCAGGAGGTTCGGCCAGTAGAAGGTCCGCAGGGCGCATCGGGATTTGGGGACGAAGTGGTCCACCGTGTCGGCCAGGTGATTGCCGCAGTACATGCAGCAGTCCACACCGGCCGCCATGTCCTCCAATGCCTCGCGCACCGGCCGGTACACGTCCCGGCGCACGGTCTTGCGCTCCCACATCCGCTCGGCGTGCTCACCACGCTCGGGCACCGGGGTGCCAGCTATCTCCTGGGTCAGGGCCAGCAGGGAGGATTCCAGTCCGGTAGGGAGCCGCGGTCGTACGATCCTGATCACGAGCCGCCGGTCTCCCGCCTCCTGGCTCGCAGGCTGGAGTCCTCGACGTAGGTCGCCTGGGAGCTGGCCAGGGTCCGGCGCAGAGTGCGGAACCGTCGCACCGTCTCCGGATCGGCGTCGCCCGCCGCGACCTCATACTCCAGGTCGGCGAGCTCTTCGCGCAGCTCCTCGGCGCGACGGGAGAACGGGGACCGGAGGCCGAAGAAGTCCGAGAGCACCGCGTCGTCGCCGGTGCCGTAGACGATCGTGCCGTATTCCTTCTCGTCCACGACCTCTGGCGGAGCCTGCTCGTCCGGGCCCGGCAGTCGGACGAGGCCGCCAGGGTCCGCGGCCTGGCAGATGTAGGGGCTGTGGGTGGTGACGATGAACTGGACTGCAGGGAAGTGGGCCTTGAACCACTCGCCGATGCGCTGCTGCCAGGAGACGTGGAGGTGCGCGTCCACCTCGTCGATGAGGACGACGCCCGGGTACGGCAGGTACGGTCGGCCGCCGTCGTCCCTGTGCAGTGCCAGCCCTCCGTAGGCGGCGTGCATCTGCCGTACGACGTCGAGGACCAGCGCCGTGACGGTGCGCAGGCCGTCGCTCATCCGCCACTGGGCGATGAGTGGCCCCATGCCGTCGGCCCGCCGCAGCCATAGGCCGCGCGAGGTGACCTCCTCGACGCGGAAGTCGCCCGGTAGCAGATCGTCGTTGAGGAGCGCGAGCACCGATTCCAGCAGCTCCTCGGCGCCGGCTTCACCTTCCAGTCGGCGCGTGTGGACGGAGACGAGCCAGACCACCGACTCAGTGAGGGCCGACTGCTCCTCGAAGAGGGTGCGCAGGGCCTCGGCACGGTCGGGATTCTGCCGGTCGCGCTCGAAGAGGCCGGTGCCGCTGAGGCGGCGGAAGGGGCCGTAGGCGGCGTGGAACCAGCCCGGTGGCGGGGAGAAGTCCCACAGATGGTTGGCCATCTTGGCGCCTGGGTCGGCGAGGAACCGGACTCGGGTCGGGGGCGCGTCCTTCGCGCTGAGCGGCTCACGGCCCGGCTCCCACACCATCGTGACCGTACGCGGATCGGGCGGAGAGGGGGCCCCGAGGTCGGCGTCCCGGTCCGGGCGCAGGGACAGCTCCAGCCTTCCCAGAAACTGCCCATAGGTGAGGTAGTCCTCGACCTCGCCGTCCAGCCTGCTGGCCCGCTCCGGGCCGGCCAGGGCGAGGGCGATCGACCGCAGCAAGGTCGTCTTTCCCGAGCCGTTGCGCCCGGCGAGGACGGTCCAGCCGGCAAAGCTTCCGTCCGGACGCGTGAAATCGAGGTCGCAGGCCCGAGCGCCGTGGAAACCACGCACGCCGTCAAGCCGGAGCCTCGTCACATACACCCGAGCGTCCTTCCTGGTCTTCGCTGGCCCTTCCCCTACGGGCCGGGCCACTTGGCCCGACGCAACTTACCGCCCACTGTACGGACGTGCACTGACAGTGACTCGCCGGAGCCCATGGCCAGATCCGCGCGATCATCATCCGCGCGCTGGCGAAAGCCCCGGACGTGCGTACGTCAACTGGTGTAATGGGTGGGGCTGACGGGCTGTTTCAGGGCGCGGGGCAAGCACAAAGCACGTGAGGGCCGCGAGGTACGGGGAGGGACCGTGAGCGCTTCTAGCGCGCAGGGAAACAGTGACAAGGTCGAGCAGGCTCTGCGCGACGCCGGATGGAGGGTGTGCGCCCCGCACGAGCGCGACCTGACCTCTGATCCGACGGCAGTCCGGACGGCACACCCGGAGCTCGAAGGTCTGCGGATCTACCTCCTGCATGTCGACCGGGACCTCAGCGGCCTCGTCGTGGCGGGGATCGACGCGGACGACCCCCACGAGATGCTCGCGGAGGCCGACCGGCTCGCCGCCCCGATCGCCGCGCAGCACCAGCAGCGCACCTGGCAGGAGCGCCCCCTCCCGTTCCGCTACGGAACTAACGGCCATGCCTGGACCTTCCTCAACGCCCTCGATGCCGAACACCTCGACGGCACACCCGCCGCCGACGCCCCCCAGGGCGGGGCCCGCAGCCGCTACGTCTTCGCCCCGGCCCAGTCGGCCACCCTCGCCCGCTGGAAGCGCAATGCCGTGCACCACCCTGAGACGCCCTCCCTGCGGGCCCGGCTGCGCAGGCTGCCCGGCGTCCACCTGGATCCGCAGCGGCAGCTGTACGACGCTCAGCGCCGGGCCATCGAGGGCTTGGAGAAGTCCCTCGCCGCCGACCGTCCGCGAGCCCTCATCCAGATGGCGACCGGGGCCGGCAAGACGTACACCGTCGTCCAGGCGAGCCATCGGCTGCTCAAGCACGCGGGCGCGCATCGCGTGTTGTTCCTCGTGGACCGCTACAACCTGGGCGAGCAGGCGTTCCTGGAGTACCGCGGGTTCCAGCCGGCGGAATCGAAGAAGCCGCTGCACGAGGACTTTCCCCTCAAGCACCTGTCGGGCGGGGCATCGGGCCTGGCGGACTCCGACAAGATCGTGATCACTACGGTCCAGCGGCTGTGGTGCATGCTGACTGGGCGGACGCCACCGGCACCCGACAGCGAGGAGGCGCGAAGCTTCGAGGGCGGCGGGACAGCGGGGCTCGGCAAGCGACCGCCCAAGGTTCGCTACTCAGCTGCCCTTCCGCCCGACCACTTCGACTTCATCGTCATCGACGAGTGCCACCGCTCGATCTACGGCTCCTGGCGGCCCGTACTCGAGTACTTCGACGCACACATCGTGGGCCTGACCGCGACACCGATCGGACCAACGTTCGCCTTCTTCGAGAACAACCTGGTCAGCCAATACACGTACGAGGAAGCGGTCGCCGACGAGGTCAACGTCGACTACGACGTCTACCGGATCTCGACCCGGATCACGCGGGACGGCTCGAAGATCCCGGCCGTGACCGAGGCCCAGGCCCCTGACGGCACCATCGAGAAGATCAACACCGTCCTGGCCCATGTAGACCGTGTCACGCGCGAGCAGCACTGGCACCAGCAGGACGAGGACGATGAATACACGGCTGCCGAGCTCAACGCCCGGGTCGAGGCCACGAGCCAGATCCGGACCGTCGTCGAGACCTTCAGGGACCGGCTGTTCACGGAGATCTTCCCGCCCGACATCGATGCCGAGACTGGTGAGATCGTGCACCAGCGGAGCATCGTCCCGAAGACCCTGGTCTTCGCGGCGACGAACCGGCACGCAGACACCATCGTCGCGGAGATCCGCAGGGCGTGGAACGCAGGTGACAAGTTCTGCTTGAAGATCAACAGCGAGACCACGCAGCCCGCCAAGGCGATCAAGGAATTCCGCAACGCGCCGGAGACCCGAATCGCCGTCACCGTCGACATGATCGCCACCGGCACCGACATCCCCGCCCTGGAGTGCTTGGTCTTCATGCGGGACGTGCGGACCTGGTCGTACTTCGAGCAGATGAAGGGCCGTGGCGCCCGGATCATCAAGCCGGAGGACCTGCGCAGAGTCACCGAGGATGCGCTGTGCAAGGACCGGTTCGTGATCGTCGACACCGTGGGCGTGACCGAGCACGCCATGGTCGACGCACGACCACTTGTACGTGACGACCTGCAGGACCTGCCCAGCCTGGAGCGTCTGCTCCAGGCGTGTGCGCAAGGGGTTCCGCTGACCGTCGCCGATGCCTCTACCCTGGCCGGCCGCCTGAGTCGGCTCGGGCAGCGGCTCGACGAACAGCAGCTGGCCCGGATCGAGGGCTGTGCGGGCGGCCGCAGGCTGACCGAGCTGGTGACAGACCTGGTCCACGCCACCGATCCGGACCGGCTGGCGAAGGAGCGGGCCAGGGCTGCTGGCGAGAAGGAGACGGTGGAGAACGAGGCGCCGTCAGCGAAAGGGGCCGCCCCCACGGCCGCCGACGAAGCGGTCGTCGACGCTTTGCTGGCCCAGGCTCTACGGCCGTTCGTCGAGCGTGAGGCGCTGCGTGAGGCGCTCATCGAAGCGGCACGACGCCGCTGGATCAAGATCGACCACCTCAGCCAGGACGGCGGCGTGATCGCCGAAGGTGTGACGGACGTCATGCGAGCCGAGCGGACCGTGAAGGACTGGCGCCAGTACATGGCAGACCAGCAGGACCGGTTCGCCGCCCTGCGCATCGCCTTCAAGGAGCGGCGGTCGCTGAGCGAGGTCGAGGCGCGGGTCGACGACCTTCTCAGCAGGGTCAGTCCGCCGCACCAGCGATGGACCGGACAACAGCTTTGGAAGGCGTACGTCGACCTCGGCATCGCGCGGGGGAAACGGCGGCGGAACGCCGGGCTGCCCGAGCTGCTCTCGGTGCTCCGGTACGAGCTGGGACTCGACGGGCACGACTTCCGGCCGTACCGGGATACCGTGGACCTTCGCTTCCAGGAGTGGCTCGCGCGTCAGGAGACGGCGGGAGTGACGTTCACGGAGGAGCAGCGCGGCTGGCTGAAGCGCGTCGCGAACGTGGTCGCCACCTCGGCGACCGTCTCCGTGGGCGCGCTGGAGCAGCATGCGCTGTGCCGGGCTGCAGGCGGCTGGAGCAGGTTCAGAGCGGTGTTCGCGGAAGGAACGCGAACACCGGACGAACTGATCAATGAACTGGATCGGGAACTGGGTGCGTGAGTGTGGAGAGCGGTGAGGGGGGCGCGGGGGCGCCGGGCGGAGTGGAAGAGGCAGAGTTGCCGGAGGCGTGGGCCTGGGTAACGCTCTCAGACATTCTCAGCGCACCTGCGGCCAACGGCCGCTCGGTACGTTCGGATGACAACGGCTTTCCTGTGCTCAGGCTCACCGCGCTCAAGGACAACGGGGTCGACTGCGCCGAGTACAAGCTGGGCGACTGGACAGCGGAGGAGGCCACGCCCTACCTGGTCCGGTCGGGCGACTTCCTCGTGAGCCGGGCAAGCGGATCACTGAGCTTGGTAGGCCGTGGAGCCCTGGTCACGTCTATCCCGGTGCCTGTGGCGTACCCGGACACGATGATCCGTGTCCCGACCAACCCGGACCACGTCGAGCCCCGGTTCCTGGCGTACCTATGGAAGCTCGCCTGCCGTTCGCCAGCAAATCGAGAGAGCGGCGAGAACCGGAACGGGCATCAACAAGGTGAGCCAAGGGGCTGTTCAGGGAGTCAGGCTCCCGTTCCCTCCCAGGGCGGAGCAGAGTCGCATCGCCGACGCCCTTGACGTGCGACTTACGCGGCTCGACAAGATCGAAGCACGCCTCGCAGCAACCCAGCAGCATCTGGAACGCCTGGGCGACAGAGTCATGGCTGCCGCCGCGACCGGCGTCCTGGCCCACGACGCCGACCCACAGCACGTCTCCATCGAGGCATCGCCGGGAGTGGTAGACGGCGAGCTGCCCGCGCTCGCGACGGGATGGTGCTGGGCCCGCCTCCAGAACATCGCCGAAGTGGTCGGCGGGGTGACCAAGGACTCCAAAAAGCAGGACGATTCCGGCCTGCCCGAGGTGCCGTACCTGCGTGTTGCCAACGCCCAGCGTGCCCGACTGGACCTGTCTCGAGTAACGAAGATCCGCGTCGCCCCCAAGGCACTGGAGAAGCTCCGCCTTCAGGACGGTGATCTACTGATGACCGAAGGAGGCGACCGGGACAAGCTCGGCCGAGGATGGATCTGGGAAGAGCAAATCGAAGACTGCATCCACCAGAACCACCTCTTCCGGGCCCGGATCCAGGACCACGTCACGCACCCCAAGCTGCTCGGCTGGTACGTGAACTCAGCAGCGCGCTCGTGGTTCGAATCCAATGGCAAGCAGAGCGTGAACCTGGCCTCTATCAGCATCTCCACGGTCAAGTTGCTCCCTGTTCCCGTTCCGCCGGCGGACCCACAGGAGCAGGCGGATTTCGTGGCTCTTGGGGAGCGGATACTCACACGTTTCCACCGCCTCACGGCCGCCTGCGAGGAGGGCCTCGCCCACACCGCCGCCCTCCGCCGCATCCTCCTCGCCGAAGCCTTCGCCGGCAGGCTCGTCCCCCAGGACCCCGACGACGAGCCCGCCGAAGACCTCCTCAAGCGCATCCGGGCCGAGCGCGAGGCCGCAGAGGCAGAGCGGAAGGCGGCCCGGCGGGCCGCCGCGCAGGCCAGGCGGAAGAGCCGGAGCTCAGCCAAACAGCCCGCGTCCACAGTCGCGCCGCCACCGGCCCCCACCTCCAAGCCCCCCCTCCCCGAGGGCGAACAGTCCACCCTCCCCCTGGAGTTCACCGAGTGAAGCCGGAAGCACGCCGTCTCGTCGATCGCCTCTGGAACTACTGCAATGTCCTGCGCGACGACGGCGTATCGAGCCTCGAATACCTGGAGCAACTCAGCTTCCTGGTGTTCCTCAAGATGGCCGCCGAGAAGGAGGAGGCCAACAAGGGCCTCCCCGCATCACAGCGCCGCCATGTGCTCCCCGACACCGACGAGTGGGAGGGGCGCGGCTGGACGCAGCTGCTCGATCTCTCCGGCGAACAACTGGAGGAGACGTACACCCAGCTCCTCACAGACCTCGGCAAGCAGGACGAGGGGCGGAATAGCGCTCTTGGCCTGATCTTCCACCGCGCCCGTAACCGAATCCAGAACGCGACCAACCTCCGCCGCCTCATCGTCGACCTGATCGACAAGGAGCCCTGGCTGGGGTCCAGCAAGGACGTCAAGGGCGACGCTTATGAGGCGTTGATCGCCCGTAGTGCGGAAGACACGAAGGCTGGCGCGGGGCAGTACTTCACCCCACGGGTGCTCATCGAGTCCATCGTGCGGTGCATGCGACCCACCCCGGAGGACACCATCACCGACCCGGCCTGCGGAACCGGTGGCTTCCTGCTTGCCGCGCACGACTACATCGTGAACACGTACGGCGATGAGATGTCCGTCGATGAGTCCGCCCGATTCGACGAGGGCGCGATCTGGGGCACGGAGCTGGTGCCGGCGACCGCACGCCTCGCCGCGATGAACCTGCTCCTTCACGGCATCGGCAGGCCCGATGGCAAGCCCTTGATCCATGTGGAGGACGCGCTGGCCAAACCACCAGCCAAGAAGGCTTCGAAGGTGCTGGCCAATCCGCCCTTCGGCAAGAAGTCCTCGATCGTGATCACCCATGTCGACGGCACGGTGAGCCGCGAAGACATGTCGTACCACCGCCAGGACTTCTGGGAGACCACGACCAACAAGCAGTTCAACTTCCTCCAGCACATCGCGAGCCTGCTCACCGACAACGGCACCGCCGCGGTGATCCTCCCCGACAACGTCCTCTTCGAGGGCGGCCGAGGCGCGACTATCCGCCGTGAGCTGCTCAAGCGGTTCAACCTGCACACCATGCTGCGTCTACCCGCTGGCATCTTCTACGCGGGCGGCGTCAAGGCCAACGTCCTCTTCTTCGACGCCGCCCCGCCCCGTCGCAGCGATGACGAGCCCCCGCACACGCAGCAGCTGTGGGTGTACGACCTGAGGACCGGCAACCGCTTCACACTGAAGCAGAACCCGCTGCTCCCCGGACATCTTGAGGACTTCGAAAAGCGGGTCTTCGGAGTCAGCGAATGCGAGGAGACCGCCGAGGCGATCGCCCGCCGGAAGCCCGAGGGCCGCCTGCAGGTCTTCGACGGTGCCGAGCTCGCCGCCACGAAGGACGTCAATCTCGACATCGGCCTGATCGAACCGGACGATAAGGACGCCGCGGAGGCGAAGTCCCTGACGGAGCTGACCCTCGCGCTGTCCGCTGACCTACGCGGTGCGTTGCTCGAACTTGAGCAGCTCGCGGCAGACTTGGACGTGGAGCTGTCGCCACCGGAGTGACGGCCGCGGAGACGAGCCCTGTCCAAGACTGGTCAGGGCTCGTCTGCTCGCTTTCTCGCTACCACTCGTCGGTGTCGCCGTACTTCCCCGGGTTACGAGCACGGTCCACAGCCTGTGTGCAAGCCTCGACGAAGGCAGCCTCGACGGCGGCCTTGTCCGTGCCCCGCACCTGGGCCTCGACCTCCTGGCCCGAGCCCGGGCGCCGGGCCGTGCGCCACGCGGAGACGCGGCCGGTGTAGCGGTCGGTCTCGAACTCCCAGGCCGGTACCGACCACTGCTCCGGAACCCCGGTCGTCGCGCGTTCCCCGCCGGGGAGGAACAGAGCTCGGGCGTGGAAGACCACGGCCCGCTCCGGTACACGGTCGCGGATGGCACTCGCGCCGTCGGGGCCCTGGTGTTCCCAGCGCCAGCGGTCCCATTCCTCGACCTCGGCAGGGTGGTCGGGCCAGTCCTCACTCCAGCGTGCGACGACCTCGTCGGCATGCTCGCGGTGGAGGAAGGGAACGCACCGCTCGCCGAGACGGGCGACGTGCACCACCAGCTCGGCGGGGACGGGGCTCTGGCCGACGTCCGGCGCGGCGCTTCCCGCCGCCTGGTCCGTGCCCCACAGGAGGCCGCCGACCTTGGCAGCCGTGTCCTTGAGGACGCGGCTGGTCAGGTGCTGATAGCGGCGGCGCATCCGGGCGGACTTGCCGGGCTCCCAGCCCATGATGGCGTCGACGACCGCGTCGGGGACGCCAAGGATGAGCAGGACCGTCGCCGCGGTGTGGCGGGCGTCGTGGAGGCGGGCGTCGCGGACGCCGGCGGCCTTCAGCAGCTGCTTCCACTTGTGGTAGTCAGTGTTCGGGTTCAAGGGCTCGCCGGTGGGCGAGGTGAACACGTACCCCTTCTCCGTCCACAGGTCACGAGCCCGGGCCCGCTCGCGGGCCTGCTCCTCGCGGTGCTGACGGAGGAGCTGGAGCAGCTCGTCGGGGGCGCCGATAGGGCGCTGGCCGGCGCGGGACTTGGCGTTCTTCGTCTCGCGACGGGTGTTGATCTTCTGGGGACAGAAGCCAGGCTTGCGTCCGCAGCGGTCGCCGCACCCATGCTTGTAGCGGGGCCGCAGCCGTCCTCGCCGTACGCGGATGACCCCGAGCTCGAAGTCGACGTCGTCCCACTGCATGCCGAGCACTTCGCCCTGGCGCAGGCCGAGGGCGAGCGCGATGACCCAACGGGCGGTGTTGCGGTGCTTGCCCGCCTCAGCGAGAAGGCGCTGGACCTCCTCGACCGTGTAAGGCTCGACCTCCTCCTCTTCGACCTTGGGGGCCTTGGCGATGGAGGCCGGGTTCGCGGTGAGGTGCCGGCGGCGCACGGCCTCGTTGAGGGCCGTTCGGATCGTGCGGTGAGCCTGGTGGGCGGTGCCGGCGGCGCTGCCGTTGTCCTGCATCTTCTTGTAGAAGCGCTCCAGGTGCTCGGGTTCGAGCTTCTCCAGGCGGTGGGCGCCGAGGCCGGGGATGAGGTGGTGGTTCACCGCGACGCGGTAGCCGTCGAGGGTGTTCTCCGAGACGTGCGCAGCGGCGATGTTCTCGACCCAGTGGGTGAGCCACGTTTTCACGGTCCAGGTTTGGCCGGCCTTGCGGACGGTGCCCTTGTCGCGCTGGTGCTCCAGCTCGCGGACGGCCTTGGTGACCTCGGGGCGGGTCTTGCGACTGACGTGGCGGCGGTCCGGGGTGCCGTCGTCCTTGGTGCCGACGGTGACGCGGCCGTGCCAGCGGCCGTCCTTGCCGAGGTAGATGGACGACGATCCATTGGGCTGACGGTTCTTTGCCATGCCTGCCGCCTTCAGGCCGCAGCCGCGAAGTCGGCGGCGCTCACGCGCCTGGCAAGGAACTCGTTCACCGCCTCGGCGGGTATGCGGCGAAGGCTTCCGATCTTGACGGAAGGTATTTCGCCGGAGGAGACGTACTCGTACAGCTTGGTGCGGCCGATACCGATGCGACGGGCGGCTTCGGCGACGGTGAGGCCGACGAGGGTGGGGTCGCCCGCGGAGTCGCCGCGCTGGGCCATGAGTGCGCGGAGGGCGTCCTCGGGGACTCCGAGGACGTGGGCGATCTGGGAAACGGGCAGGGGGGACTGCGACAAGACGTGCTCCTCCCCGGCGCGCACGGTCGCGGGGGCGGCAACCCCCGTTGACCAGGCCGGTGGTGATGTCAGGGATGGGCGGTGTTGGGTTCTGGCACCGTCACGGCATTCCTCGGCGTTCGCAGCACCGAGGAGGGCCGTAATGGAGGCTTAGGACAACGGAGGGGGCAACTTGCCCTGTTTTCTGAGCTCGGAGAAGGCAGGGTGGGTGCGCTTGGCCCAGGCTTTGCCCTCTGCGGCTTCGTGAGCCCTGAGCAGTTCCTCGATCTCGTCCTTCTGCTCCGGGTGGTCCTCCGCGTATGCAAAGAGCGCTAGTCGGGCTTCGCGTACCTCCTGGTATAGCTGGTCCAGCGCGTCCTTCTGGGCGAGGTACTCCTTCGACTTCTCCGTGAAGAGGTGGATGAGCTGCCGGGCAGCCACGCTGATCTTGAGCGGGGGGCCGCTGAGGTCGGACATGGAGATACCGAACACCTTGCAGAAGCCGAGCGCCTCGTCGAGGTTGACCCGGCGTCGCGGCTTGCCGCTCTCGATGCGCCAGATGGCTGACTGATTGATCGGGTGCCCGGCCTCGGCCATCTTCTCGGCCAGGGTGACGGTGCTCCAGCCACGGGCTTCGCGCTCCAGCTTGATGCGCGTAGCAACGTTGTCCTCCGGCTCCGGGCGGTCGGGGCCGGCACGCGTCGCGCCTTCCTTGCTGCTCACTCACACCTCCCCTCGGGCAACGGCTGGGGCCACTGTGGCCAGGGTCAAGAGTGAACCGGATTGCAGAGCGAAATGCAAATCATTGCGTTGCCGAAATTCGTGGGTATGGTGGTCGTCCACCCCCGGACGGAGGCGGACGCCAAGACGCAGAAAGCCCCCGGTGCTGCGAACACCAGGGGCCAAAGCGAAGTCCTCGACATAACCGCCCATCCCTGAACGATTCAACCGGCTGACCGAGGTTGCCGCCTCATATGGCCTGCCGGGTAAGGAGCTCCATGGCCCAGAGTAGGGCCCCGCATCAGAAGAATCCATCCGATCACGGCACCGATGAGGCCAGCGCGTACGCCGGTCTCAACGGTGAGCCTCCGAACTCCGTGGACGCCGAGCGCGCTGTCCTGGGCGCGTGCATGTTCCACCGCGACGCGGTGGACGAGGTCCGTGGTCTCCTGGAGGGTGCCGACTTCTACCGGCCCGCGCACGAGACGGTGTGGCGTGCCCTCGTCGCACTGCACACCGACGACGCCCCCACGGACCCGATCGCCCTGGCCGAGTACCTCGCAGGGGCCGGGGAGCTCAGCAGGATCGGCGGCGCCGTCTACCTGCACCAGCTCGTCGGCGCCGCCACCACGACCGGTAGCGCCGCCTATTACGCCGACATCGTCCGGCGCAAAGCGGACCTGCGGCGCCTGCGCGAAACCGCCCTGCGCCAGTACCAGCGCACCGGCGAGCCGGGCGCCGACCCAGACGAGATACGCAGCGCCGCCGAGGCCGACCTGCGCACCGAGCGCGAGCGAGCCCTCGCTTCCGGCACCGGTCGGCTGTCCCGATACCTGACCAACGGCTGGGACTTCGTCACCAAGGCCGCCGACACCCAGCCGGTCTGGGGTACCCGGGAGCAGACCGCCTGGGCGTCCGGCGAAAGCCTGATGCTCGTCGGCCCGCCCGGTGTCGGCAAGACGACCCTCGCCCACCAGGTCGTCCTCGCCCGTATCGGCCTCAACGACTCGGTCCTCGGCATGCCAGTCGTCCCGGGTCAGCGGGTCCTGTACCTAGCCATCGACCGGCCCACCCAGATCGCGCGGGCCCTCGCCCGCGGGGTCAGCGACGAGCACGAGGCCGCGCTGCGCAACCGGCTCGCCGTCTGGCAGGGCCCGCTGCCCGCCACCCTCGACAAGGAGCCCGACCTCCTCGCCGATCTGGCCGCCGCCCACCAGGCCGACACCCTGGTGATCGACAGCCTCAAGGACGCCGTCAGCACCATGGTCGACGACGCCCTCGCGGTCGCATACAACAACGCCCGCGGACGCGCCCTCCAAAACGGCGTCGAGGTCCTGGAGCTCCACCACCAGCGCAAGTCCGGTGCCGAGAGCCCCAAGGCCCAACGCCCCGCCCTGGACCAGGTCTACGGCTCCACCTGGCTGACCTCCGGCGCCGGCAGCGTGCTGTTCATCAACGGCAAACCCGGCGACCTGGCCGTCACAATCCACCACCTCAAGCTGGCGACCGGAGAGATCGGCCCGCTCCAGGTCATCCATGACCACGAGCACGGCACCAGCACCGTCGACCCCACGCTCGACCCCGTCACGCTCCTTCGCGCCACGAGCAGCGGGTTGACCGTCCGGGAGCTGGCCGAGGTGCTCTCCGGCGAGCCTGAGCCAGGCCGTGCTGATGTCGAGAAGGCACGGCGCCACCTGGAGCGGCTCGTCAGGGCCGGCCTGGCCACCAAGGCCGAAGGCGCCGCAGGCGGCAACGGTGGCGGCCAGCAGGCCCGCTACCACGCCTCCACACGCCACATCGGCGTCGTGTCCTGACCACCTGAACCAGGGCCCGGACCGTACACGCCCCCGTACACACGCCCCCTGCGCGTACACGGCCCCGAATAGGGGCCGCAGCGTCCACGGCCATGACGAAACCCCTGGTCAGACGGTCACGCGACCGTCCACGCCGTACACGGTCCCAAGCGTTCACGCGCGAGACCCCCCTTAAAGGGGGGCTCGCGTGTACGCCCCCGCCGTGAACGCCCCTCCGCTTCTCCCCACAAGCCGCACCACACTCCCCTGGAGAGACCCAACTTGCATGCCCCTGCCCCCAGGCTCCTGGCCGCCATACACAGCAGCCGGGCCATCCGCGCCGCCATCGCCCCACTCGCCCTCGCTGGGGCCGACACCGACTGGCGCCGCGTCGCGCTTCTAGATCCCCGTCTCGTGCCGACCGCGCGCGTGCACATCACGGCGAAGGGTGGGCAGTGATGACCAAGCACACCACCGAGCGGTATGCGCTCATCGCGGCGGGCACGGTCATCGTCGCCCTCACAATCGGCGGGTTTTGGCTCTCGTACGCGCACCTCGCCGAGGTCGCCGGAGCGCATGGGTTGGGCGGCTCGCCCACTCGCCGCTGGGCCTGGCCCGCAACACTGGACGCGTTCATCGTCGCGGGCGAGCTGCTGATGCTCCGCGCGGGCCTGCGCCAGGACACCGACGGATGGGCCATCGCGCTGACCGCCACCGGATCGATCGGCTCCATCGCGCTCAACGTGGCCGGGGTCAGCGGCGCGGGCAATGCCAGCCCCGTGCCTCTGCTCGACTATGTGGTCGCCGCCGTTCCACCGACCGCCGCCCTACTGGCCTTCGGCGTCCTGATGCGCCAGATCCACCGGCTCGTCGACCGTCCTGTCGACCATCCGGCCCCCACTTCCGTCCAGGCGCCGGAACCATCCTCCGCCCCGCCACCGGCAGCCGCTTCCGCCCGCCCCTCCGATCCACCTGCCTCCCTGGCCCTGCAGCCGCCGGAACCACCTCCCCTGGCTTCGGAGAGCAAGCCGCGCGGTGGTCGTCCGGCGGGCGCCTCTGTCGAGGAGCTCGTGGAGATCGGTCGGATCGCCGCCACTGAGCACGGCAAGCTCACACGGGACCTCCTCCGAAAAGCAGTTAAGGACAAGGGATTGACGATCGGCAGCGAGCGGATGACCGACGTGATGAAGATCCTCAAGCCCGAAGTTGAAGCCGACGCGGGCACCGCTTCGGCCAACGGCTGACCGCCCGCCCCTTCGGGCGACCGGAACCCTTTCCGGTCAGCCGGTGAGGCGGTCACCGCCCCACTCGGAGTCCCCCTACTCACACCTGTGAACGGGCCAGCGACTGCCCGCACTCCGTCAGACGTTCCACCTGACCCGCCTGCCCTCCCCGCCCCTTTCGGAGAACCACCCGTGACACAGGACCCGCACCACCCCAAAGGTGCCCCCGACGAGCCCCTCCCTCTGGCGAACTCCCCTAAGCTGATGGGCCGTCTGCGGCGCGCGTTCGGATGGATTGCCCCTGGCGGAGCCAGTAGTACCCCGAGTCCGACTCAAGGCCGGACTTCGGGGATCTCCGCCCCAGGGGTGGCGGAGACGGCCCAGCGCCAGGGGGCGCCGGGCCGAGGGGTCGGGGCCGAGGGCGGCCCCGACTCGGACAAGCTCCACGCTGCCCAGCGCGAGATCCTTCGCCCCGCCCGTGCCGCCGAGACCGTCACCGGCGAGCCCGTCGTGAAGAGCGCCCAGCCCACGATCCGTCGCTTCAGCGGCAACAAGCGCACCGCCCGCGTCGGCCCACTGCGGTTCACGGACGACGAGCACACCGGCCTTCGGGAGGCTGCTGCCGAGCACGGCTACAAGGGGGAATCCGGCTTCGCCGCCGACATCGTCCTGGCCTTCATCGCCGGCCGGTTCACCGCCAACCTGCCCCTGTCCGAGGACCGTCGCCGCACACACATGTTCCGCGCCCAGGTCCTGCGCCAGCTCAACCGCATCGGCGTCAACATCAACCAGATCGCCCGCGCCCTCAACAGCGACCTCACCCCACCCGACATACGCGAGCGCCTCCACGACCTCCACCACCTGCTGGAACTGATCGCCGAGGCCCTGCACCAGCCTGCCGACCCGCGGGAGGACCTCGCCGCATGATCGCCGCCATCAAGGCGCCCGGCGCCAACACCCGTGGCCTGCTGGCCTATCTCTACGGCCGGGGAACCCACGACGAACACTTCGACCCGCACATCGTCGCCGGCTTCGCGATGCTCGGCATGCCCGACCCCGGCCGCGACGAGATGGCCACCCTCACCGAACTCGCCCGCCACCTCGACGAGCCCGTACGCCTGCGCAACAGCGAGTTCGGCAAGCCCGTCACCGACCACGTCTGGCACTGCCCCGTCCGCGCCGCACCCGAAGACCGCTACCTCTCCGATGCCGAATGGGGCGAGATCGCCCAGCGCATCGTCGCCGCAGCCGGCATCGCCCCTGTCGGTGACGACTTGGCCTGTCGTTGGATCGCCGTACGCCACGCCGACGACCACATCCACATCCTCGCCACCACCGTCCGCGAAGACGGCCGCCGCCCCAAACTCCACGACAGCGGCCTCCGTGTCGGCGACGCATGCCGCGAGATCGAGAAGGACTACGGTCTACGCCATTTGAAGAAGGGCGACCGCACCGGCACCCGACGCCCCACCCAGGCCGAGATGCACAAGGCCCGGCGCCTCGGCTGGGAACAGACCAGCAAGCACTGGCTCCAGGACCGCATCCGCGCCGCGATCCCCCACGCAACAAGCGCCGAGGAACTCCTCGCCTACCTCGGAGCCGAGGGCATCCGAGTCAAGGCCAGGCGGGGACCGTCCGGCGACCTCCTCGGCTACGCCGTCGGACGCCCCGGCGATCTCAACAAGGACGACGAGCAGATCTTCCACCCCGGCGGAAAAATCGCCCCCGACCTCTCCCTTCCCAAGATCCAGGCCCGCCTCGAATCCGGCCAGCCCGAAGAGCACCCCACTGCCCGCCGCACCCAGCCCAGCGCCCCCTGGCACCGCGCAACTGACGCCCTCGACGCTCTCCACACCGACCTCGCCGACGACGCACGAGCCCAGGCCCACATCACCGCCCTCGGTGAACTGATCGAAGCCACCGCCCAGAAAGCACCCGCCGACCTGTGCCCCGAACTCCGAGCCGCCGCGAAGGCGTTCTCGCGTGCCCAGCGGTCCCAGATCCGGTCAGAAGACCGAGCCGCCCACACTCTGCGCAATGCGGCCCGCGACATCGCCCACGCCGCCGCCGGCCCCGACGGGAGTGCCCTCGCTGCCCTGGTTGCGGGGCTCGTATGGGCCGCGATCATCGCTGGACGCTGGCACGAGGCCAAAGGCCACGCCCACCAGGCTGACGCCGCCCGCCAAGCCCTCCAGCACCTTCAGACCGCCGCAGATCACGCCCTGGCCCCGACACT
Organism: Streptomyces sp. NPDC048196; assembly: GCF_040652715.1. Lineage (NCBI taxonomy): Bacteria > Bacillati > Actinomycetota > Actinomycetes > Kitasatosporales > Streptomycetaceae > Streptomyces > Streptomyces sp. NPDC048196. Next base: position 168,952 of record NZ_JBEZMM010000005.1, read on the forward strand.
CACAGACCTCGCGCAACGCCAGCCGAAGGAGGAGACTCGCCGCACCCTGGCCAGCGACGTACGCGCCGCCATCCCTGAGCACACCGAGCGGGTCCTCACCGACACCGACTGGCCGGCCCTCGCCACCGTCCTTGCCGACGCCGAAGCCCGCGGCCACAAACCCCACCAACTCCTCAAGGAAGCAGCCGCCCAACGCGAACTGAACACAGCCCGCCACCCCGCCCGCGTCCTGATCACCCGCATCCAGCACACCGGACGCAACCCCATTCCCAACCGCCGCGCCACAGCAGCCCGCCTCCGCACCGCCACCGCCGCTCCGCACCCGTCCCTCGGGCCTGACTTCGCCCAGCCGGCCGCGGCAACTACGGCACCCGTCGGGCAGCAGCCTCGCCCGCGCCGTTAGCCGCTCAACACCTCGCTGCATGACCGTGACTCCGCTCCGGTCGTGCAGCGAGCAGTTGGCCGTGCGCTCGGCGAATCGCCCCCTGCTGGAATCCCGCGGCAGGGGGCCGTGCTCTTGCCGTGGCCCCACGGGCCGGGTAAGTCATGCCGTGGCTGAAATGCGCTCTCACCAGGGCGATTGTCAGTGCTGTATGCGAGGGTCACCACCTGTGAGCCGACAGCATCGTCGACGGCTCGCGACGGGTTACGCGTACACGGCCAAGGGGGAGGCACAGCATGGCTGGTGACGGCTTCGACGTAGATACCGACCAACTCAAGTCCGCCGCACCGACATTCCACCGGGAGTCTGCCGCCCTGGAACGGGCGACGACCAAGCTTCGTCACACACTGAGCGGCTTGGGGCAGCCCTGGGGCGGGGACGAACAGGGCAAGAAGTTCGAACACGCTTACGCCCCGCACCAAGCGCAGATCGAGAAGGCAGCCGCGGCCCTGGTCAAGGGCCTGTCCAGCATCACCAAGGCCATGAACGACATGGCCGCCAACCACGAAGACGCTGACCACTCGGCCAAGTCCGGCTTCGAAGGTGGTAAGTGATGGGCGCTGCCGACAAGGCCAAAGAGATCGTCCAGGATCTCACCGGCATGTGGTGGCCGGAGGGCGACGAGGACGAACTCCGGGAAGCCGCCCGCGCTTGGCGCACCTTTGCCGACGACGTCGAGGACTGCACGGCCGCCTGCCACAAAAAGGCCCAGGACGTCATCGACAACAACAAGGGCAAGTCGATCGATGCGTTCGGGGGGTTCTGGCGCAGGTACCACGGCGGCGGCAAGGGCTACCTCGACGACGTGGCCACCGCCGCCCGCGACATGGCCAAGGCCCTGGACAAGTACGCCGACCAGGTCGCCGAGGCCAAGAAGAAGATCGAGCACGAGCTGGAGATCGCCGGCGCGGTCCTCGTCGCCGGTACAGCCCTGGCCGTCTTCACCGGCGGCATCAGCGAGGTCGCAGCAGCCGGCGCCACCGAGGCGATCGTCGCCGCAGCGAGTACGGCGGGCGTCGCCGTTTCCGCCACCGTCGCCGAGATCGCCGGAACCGTCCTGGCGACCGCCGCCATCGGCGGCATTGAAGCCATCACCGTGGACGTGGTCGTCGCTCAGGGGGGCCGCAACCTCCTGGGCGACCAGAAGGGCATCAACCTGGCTGAGGTCAAAGACGCCGGAGTCAGCGGGGTCTTGCTGGGAGGCGCCCTGGGCGGCGCGGGCCGCACGGCGAAGGCTGTAGGCGAAGCCGGTGGCTTCAAGAACGTCTTCGGCAAGATGAAGCTGGATGGCTTGGGTACCTTCAAGAACCCACTGCGCGACTTCGAGATATCGCTGCCCAACTTGGGTGGCCCGCGCTTTGCGATGGCCGGCGAGGGACCTGTCGGTCCTGTCGGCCCGACCTGGCGGCCCTTGATGCGCAATGCGGAGGGGAGCGGCGGGGCCTCCGGGGCTCCCAGGGTCAGTGGCTGGGAAGCCTCTAGCAATTTGAAGGGGCCAGCGGCTGGAAAAACGCTCAAGCGGCCGAACGAGCGGCATACCATTGGGGGCGCAGGTCGAGCAGGGAAGAACATCAAGGAGGAGAACACCATCATCCTTCCGGGATATTCCCAGGAGGTCGAGAAGGATATCGCTGGCATCGCAGAAGGGAAGGCGGCCTGGCTCCCGGACGGTGAGCGCTATGAAATCAATGGCCGCACGTACGGTGTCCATGAGAACGGGACCGTATACCCTGCCAAGGGTCCAGGATTTGTGGAAATGGACCGCAATGAGTACGCGGCGCTGTCGCAGATCGTAAAGGCTAAGGGAGATCTCTCGGCGGCTCCGCAACTGACCAAGAACCCCCGCTTCGTCAACAACCCAGAAGTCGTCGAAAAGGCCCTGGCCATTTACAACGGGACTTACACACCATGACGTACAACCTTTTCCTCGTCGACAGCTGTGACCCGGGCGTCATGACTGAAGCTCTTGCGGCGATCTTCCGGGTTCCAGAGAGCGAAGTGGACGTTGCCGACGCTGACGGTGACCAAGAAGACCGCAACTGGGATGCGCTGGCTTCCTGCGAGTACTCGCACGTCCCCGGAAACGTGTCACTGTCCCTGGACATTTACGCTCAGGACTCGGTGGCACAGCAACCTCCGGAAGCTGAATTCTCCGCAGCGCTCGCGCGGCGGCTTGGCACGCCCGTCCTGTACCCGCCACAGGAGAGCGCCATGAGCGCCCACTGGTTGGTTACTCCAGAAGGGCTGACAACACGGGCCCGGCTGAGCGAGTCGGATGACGACGAACCGACGTTCACAGTCACAGCGGTGGAGGCATTCGTCGATCGTTTGCCGGACGTTCCCGTAATGCACCTGCCGGAAGTGGTGCGTGAGCACAAGGTTGCTACACCTCTGGCCGATTCTTTTGCGGAGTCCCTCCAGTCGTTGAAGGGAGACGGCGGCGGAGCGGATGGTTCGTCCCTCACGGCTGAGGTTGCCGAGGTGGCGCGTGTCGCCAAGTCCTACCTGGGGGCGTGGGAAAAGCTATCTCGACGGGCAGAGAACAACTGGGAGCCGTCTGGTTGGTACCCCGTGGAGTTCTACCGGGAGGTGCTCGGATACCGCGATGACATCGAGGGGTATCTGCGCCAACTCCCGGAGGACGTGGCCACGCTGTACAAGCGCTACCTCGCCAAGGTCGACAGCCTCTACCAGGAGCTGACAGTCGACGACGAAGAGCACGTTGTCATTGAGGACCGGGATGAGCCGACTGCTGGTTCGACGCAGAAGGCATGGTGGTGGTACCGCCGACCCGAGCCCATGCCTTGGTCCAGAGGATGAGATCGAGCGCCTCCGCAAGGGCATGTGTCCAGCGGAGGCGCTTCCCTTTGTGCTCGGCAGCTTGCCGTGGCTACAAGGGCGGCTGAAGCCGGGCGCCTGAGCAGGGCGGCGACACGGGTCGCGGTGAACGCCTTGATTTCCTCCCGTGCCGACGGGGTTTCGGGCGCGGTGACCCACCGCGAATCACGCAGCGCGGTGTGGACCTGCCGCTCGGAGGCCACGATGAACGGATCGGCTGGCAACCTCCTCCTCCATGGCACTGCAGATCGCGGGCCACGGCACCGGAAGGTTTGTGCTGGCCGCCCAATGCTGGTGGAATGATCGAACAATGGCGCTGGCCCCAAGCCGTATAAGGCTTGGCGGGATATTCGCGATCACTCGCCGGGCAACGCCGCCAGCGCCTCTCGCCGAGGGCATGATGCCACTGCCCAGGAGCAGAGTCGCCGTCCGGATCGCGTCTAGGACAGAGACCGGCGCAGCGTCAACGAACGGGCCGAAAACCAGCTTCTTCCAGTCCCGACGCGTCCGCGCCCAAGCGAGGCGTTCGAGCCCTGTGCCTAGATCCAAAGCCATGCGGTCGGGATTCTCCGTGTTCCACAGAAACACGAGGTCGCCGACGGTGAGGTCCAGGTGGTTGAACATGAGGGTCACTCCGGCGACCTGCCTGCGCTGCCACACCTCGACACGCCCGTGGGCCTCTATGTGCCGTGCGTGGAAGCCGAGTTGGGAGAGGACGAAGAGCCAGTCGTCCAGCGCCTCGGCGTAGTCGTCTAGGCCGGCGATGGGCTGAACCTGGGAGACGTTGACGAAGGCGGTCAGGAAGCCGTCGAGCAGGTCTCCGTGTTCATCACGGTCTCCGGTGAAGCGGACCACGGGCTGCGGAAGGAAGCCCTTGCGATAGGTGTTGACACGGCCGTCCTTGAGCACGGGATCGAGCGCCTGCACCGCGGAGATCGTCAGTTCTGTCTCGCGGCCCCAGCGCAGGGGCAGGCAGTCGTCCCGTGTGACACCTCGGGCCGCAAAGGCCGTGGTCAGGGTGGACAGCAGCTGATCCCATGAAGGAGACGAGCGCGGCGGGATGTACGGAGTGCCGCGGTCACGGTGACGAATCTCGAAGGTGCGGTTGGCAGGGGCGGTAAGGGAGAACTCCCATTGAGGGCCGAGAACGTGGCGTAAGGCTGAAACTACCTGGTGAGCACGCGAGTGGCTCTCCATCAGAGCGCCGCCAGAGCCTTGAAGTGGCTCGCGGGGTCGAAGCGCGCCAATCCTGTTGCTTGTACGTCGAAGTGGTCGAGTGCGGAGGCACACTCGATGGCCTCGGCGAGCGCTTGGGCTGCGCTCTCGTCGTCGTCTGCGGGGTCTGCGACGACCGTGGCGCCTGTGCGGTCGCAGATCGCCGCTTGGGCGCAGGTGCCGTCACGCCAGGTCAAGGCGGCGATGGGGGTTCCGGCACGCAAGGACTCGCCGAAGACGGCAGCGCCGGCCTCCACGTAATGCCGCGCGTAGGTGTAAACGAAGACTGAGCCCTCGGCAATGGCGGCAGTTTTGGCCGCCCCTCCCAGTTCACCGACCCATTCCACGTGGTCCGCAGCGAAAGTCCTCTCGAAGCGGCGGACGTAGTCCTCATCGAAGACGGGGCCGACGATGCGTATCCGGCGGCCGAGAATCTGTGCCGCCCGTACGGCGAGGTGGGGCGCTTTGTCCTCGTCTATACGACCGAGCCACACGAGGTCGCGGCCCTTCACGGCTGGAGGCTCCTCTTCGTCGAGCCCCAGGTGGACGGCGAGCTCGGCGGTCGGGTTGTGGGTGGCGTACCGCTCGACCATCTCGGGCGAGTAGCAGTAGAGCCGTGAGCGATCGCCGTCGAAGGCAGTGGGGGTGTGCTGGAACGTCGGCGAGTGCTGGAAGGTGGCGACGTCGCAGTCCAGCTCGCGCCAGGTTCTGACCCATGACGGCCGGGATGGGTATTCGTGGCCGACGACGAGGAGGTCGTAGTCGGCGGACTTCAGGTCGCGCTCGGCGAGGGAGCCTGCGGTGATGTCCTCAAGGCGGACCGGCTTGCGGACCCATTGGTCTTCGAGGTCCGCAAGCCAGCCCGGCCCGAGGAGATGCACGTCGGCGCCTGCGGTGCGGGCTCCTACGGCGACTGCCCAGAGCCATCGTTCGATCCCGCCGTATCCGGCCGGGGGGAATGCGTAACTACCGGGGAAGTCGCAGACGCCGACCAGCACTTATTCCTCCGAGGGGGTTCCGTCCGCCTTGATCCGGCGGAAGCCGAGGTACTTCACGAGGGATTCGGGCAGCAGGACCGAGCCATCGGCCTGCTGGTGTTGCTCAAGGACGGCCGCGAGGGTGCGGCCGATCGGCAGTCCGGAGCCGTTGACCGTGGCTACCGGGGTGGGCTTGCCGTTCGCGTCGCGGGTGCGGATGCCCGCGCGGCGGCCCTGGAAGGTGCAGAAGTCGGAGACCGAGGAGATCTCGCGGTAGGTGGCCTGGCTGGGCAGCCAGACTTCGAGGTCGTACGTGAGCTGGGCGGAGAAGCCGGTGTCGCCGGCGGCGAGCGTGACCACTCGGTAGGCGAGGTCCAGTTCCTTCAGGCACGCCTCGGCGTGGCCGACCATCTTCTCCATCTCGGCGCGGGCCTGGTCCGGTGCGGCGATACGCACCATCTCGACCTTGGCGAACTGGTGCTGGCGGATCAGGCCGCGAGTGTCGCGGCCGTACGAGCCGGCCTCCGAGCGGAAGCACGGGGTGTGCGCGGTCAGCGCGACCGGAAGCTCAGTCGGCGGGATGATCTCGTCCGCGTACAGGTTCGTGAGTGGGACCTCGGCCGTGGGGATCAGGAACAGGTCCCGGTCCGCGAGGCCCGTCTTGAACAGATCCTCCTCGAACTTCGGCAGCTGGCCCGTCCCGGTCATCGTCTTGCGGCTGACCAGGAACGGCACCGAGTGCTCGACGTAGCCGTGGCGGCGGGTGTGCAGGTCCAGGAACAGCGTCGCCAGCGCGCGCTCCAGGGCCGCGCCGACACCACGCAGGACGCTGAAGCGTGGCCCGGACAGCTTGGTCGCCCGGCCGAAGTCCAGGATGCCCATGGCCTCGCCGAGGTCGACGTGGTCCTGGGGCTCGAAGGAGAAGGCCGGCGGGGTGCCGACGCGGCGCTGTTCGACCGCGAACTCCTCCGAGTCGCCGTCGGGCGCCTCGTCGGCGGGCAGGTTGGGGATGGTGAGCAGCAGCTCGGTCAGCTCCTGCTGGATGCGCTCCTGCTCGGCCTCGGTCTCCCGGATCTGCTCCTTGAGCTTGCGCGCGGTCTCCTTGAGGGCGGAGATGTCGCCACCCGCCTTCGCCGTCTGCTGGACCTCCTGCGCGATGCGCTTGGACTCGGAGCGCAGCTCGTCACCGGACTGAATGCTCTTGTTCCGACGGGACTGGAGGCTCTCCAGAGAGGAGAGGTCCAGCGTGTAGCCGCGGCGGGCCAGGCGACGGACGGCGTCCTCGCCCATGTCGATCAGAACGCGAGCATCATGCATCGGGAAGATCCCTCTGTGCGTGCGGATGGTTTACCCGATCGAAGGTAGCAACATCCGGTTCTGGCTCCGCTCCGGTTTTCTCCGCATCACGCTGCGGTTCCGAAATGCTGTCAGGCTCTGCGGCAATCTCGGATAGAAGACTCTTCACGCAGCGCAACAGATCCTCGTCCTCGAACGAGATCGGCTGTGCGTAGGGCGCCTCAGGGAAGAACAACGGCATGGAGTCGCCGGTGGACCGCTCCCGGTACCAGTGGAGGACCGAGACGAGTAGCCCATGGCAGACGATCACGCGTGGGCTGGGGTGCTCCACGGCTGCCTGAAGCCCCTTGAGCATGCGCTTGATGCCCTCCCGCTGGGATTCGCGTGCTCCCGGTGGCCGACGCCGTCCTCCGTGCTGCTCCAGCCAGGAGGCGTACTTCAAAAACGGGCCTCCTTCGAAGTCGCCGTAGTCCAGCTCGTTGAGCTGCGGGTCGACGACCGGGCCCGGCTCCGGGACGCCCATCAGCCTCGAAGCCGTCTGACGCGCCCGCGGAAACTCGCTGGAGAGCCACGTGGACACCTGCCGCAAGGGCAGCGTGTGCCAGACCAGGCCGCAGGACAGGACGCCGTCCTTGCTGAGCGGGACCGGTCGTGTCGGATCACCATTCACGAGGTACTGACGGCTGTAGTGGGTCTCAGCGTGGCGCAGGATGTGCGTCGTCATTCCTGCCTCACCCCTCCAAGCCTGATGCCATCAGCGCGGCCAGGACGTCTGCGGCCAGTTCCTGAGCCTGATCGCCGATCTCCGTGTAATAGAGGAGCCCGTCCAGGGCGACAGCCCGACACCATGCGGAGATCTCCGGAACCGGGATCCGGGATATCCGTGAGGCGATAGCCATACGCTGGAAAGTCGCCTGACCGAGGCCGTAATAGACGCTCCAGAACGCCCAGTCGTATACCGCGTCACCGACCATCGGATGGGGATCAATGAGCCTGGCGTTCCGCCGGGCATCGAAGATCACGTTCTCCCGGTAGAGATCGGCATGGAGGACCGTCGTACGGGCGGGCGACTCCCTGAGCGCGTGAAGCTCGGGCATTGACTCCCGTACGAGCCACTCACGCCGTCCGAGATCCAGGGCCGCCGCCCGTCGGGCCACGCGTGGCAGCACCGTGTGCTGGAGATGATCTCCCAGCCGGGGGAGCACCGGACGGCCCTGCTTCGCGCCAACCGCATGCAGCCCCTGGATCACCGCGGCCACCATCTGGACTTCCCGCTCGGGTCTGGCCGTGCCGCCCGGCCGGCCGCCCACCAGTTCCATCGAGGCCACCGACAGGTCGTCCGCGGTCTCGATGACGTCCGCCGTCGGGCCACTGCCCCACAGCCGTAGCGCAGCGACCTCGTCGCGATAGCGGGCGGATTCGTACCAGGCTTTGAGCAGGACGGGGACATCATGAATGTCTCTGGCCACGGCGACGACCGAGGAGTGCCCCGCGTCGTAGTAGCCCCGCAGCCTCAGCTTCCACCGCTCGGCGGCCTTCTCCAGGAGCTGCGGGGCGGTGTCGAGCCACTTGCCGGCAGCGGGTCCGTAGTGAGCCAGAAGGCGGTCCCGTGCTCCCGGGAGCACGCTGCCGAGCGATCCTGCCGGCATCAGCTCAGCACCAGCCCGTATGAGACGAGCTCGTCGGTCAGGGCAGGGAACTCGTCCATGGCCTCGTTGACGAGGGCCTGCACTTTGTCGACCTCCACATCGGGAGACGAGAGTCGCACCAGAATGCGCCATGGCTGATCGAGCCGCTGGCCGGTTGTGCTGACGAGGTGGACCTCGGCATGCTCGCCCGTGGCTTCGTGCAGACAGTGCGCCAGCCGTTGCGCCGCGATGTTGTACAGCTTGCCGACGTGGTAGACGGGGTTCTTGCCGTTGGCACCCTCCAGGTTCATGGGTCGCAGGGGGGTGATCAGACCGTTGACCCGGTTCCCCCGACCGACGACCCCCTCGTCCCCGGACTCGATCGAACTGCCGGTGTAGGTGAGATACAGCTCGTCCTTCTCGGGGACGTCACGGGCATTGAGCCGGAAGCCGACCGTGGCGCCGGAAAGCCTGAGTGCGGCCATGCGGCGGCACTCGTCGAGCACGGTCTCGGTGTTACGGATGTACTCCGCCCGGCTAGGGACATGGCGGGACTTCTGGGGCACGCACAGTACGACGTCGGCCTGCTCTCCGTCCCAATAGCCCATGAGCTTGACGTCGGAGCCACACCAGGAGTGAGCGCGGGTGAAGTCGCTGTCGCCGGAGAAGTGGTTCACGAGCTCCCGCACGAACGACTCGAAGGCGTTCTCCGGCGCCCATCCCGTCCCCAGCGACGTGTCGTTCGACAGCCGTACCCGCCGCTCGCGCAGGTCATCGATCGAGCGCGGGTTGAACCACCGCGTGCGGTCGGGGACTGCGTCACCGGTGAGCACGGCTCCGGGGCTGGAGTTGCTGGTGATGTTGAAGACGATGTCGAGATGATCGGAGACCTCTGGGAGCCGCTCGGCGAAAAACGCCCGGATCTCGGCCTCAACGATCTCGGTGGTCGGGATGCGCTCGCCGCCGCACATGGACGCCGCCCTGCCGTTGACCAGAACCCGGACGGGCGCAGTCATACCCCCACCGCCGTACCGGACCTCGCTGGCCCCGCCGAGCAGGGCGAGCTTGTCGAAGTTGTGGTGGAGGACGGCGCCGAAGTGGCGAACGGTGTAGCGGCTGTAGGCCCGGGACAGCCTCTCGGCCAGGTGGTCGGCGAGGGTGTCGGGGTGACCGAGACCCTTGCGCTCCACGATCGTGGTCGCGTCGGGCCGGACTGCACCGGTTTCGATCACCAGATGGCTGTTGCCGAAGGTCGTGCTCGTGCGGGGCATGAACGTGCTCCCATCTCAAGGTCAACGGCTGAGCGGCTGATGATGAGTGAAGCCGTCTGGCGATCGGGCGGGAACGTTTCTAGGGGGTTTCTCTCGGCGTCGAGGGCTCTCATGCGCACGTCAGCGTGGGTAACCTGCCCATCACTGCACGCGGTTGACGGGAGGCATGTCGTGACTGGTGAGTCGTTAGCAATGCACCCACTGACCTTCGTCCGCCAGTCGAGCGGATGGGGGAAGGCTGAGCTCGCCCGACTCATGCAGGCGCGGGGGAAGGAGCTGGGCATCTCTCTGGCGACCAACCGCACCACCGTGTGGAAGTGGGAGCAGGGCCAGGAACCGGACGCCGACGCTCAGCTCGTCCTCGCCGACCTGCTGTGCGTTCCGTACGAACGGGCCCAGGAGGAAGGATGGCCGCGGTGGCTGCCCGTGTGGGAGGTCACCGGGCTTACTGCCCCCTGGACAGAGGCCGGTACCGTCGAGGCGCTGGCTGACCTGGTGGGGAGTGGCCGCATGGACCGTCGGGGGTTCCTCACCATCACCGGCGCCGCCCTGACGGGGCTTGCAGCGAGCTGGGCCGAGGCGCCCTCCGCCTTCGCCTCCGCCCTCAACGGAGACCGGGTCACCGACACGATGGTCTCGACGATCGAGCAGCGCATCAGCACGCTCCGCACGCTCGACGACCAACTCGGAGGCGCCCGACTCCTGGAACAGGCACGAGGCGATCTCGCCCTGATCACCAGCCTCCTGAGCACCGGCCGATACACCGACAAGATCCGTCTCCGTCTGTACTCGTTGGCGGCCCGAGTGTCACATCTGACGGGCTGGATGGCCTACGACGCAGGGCTGCGCTCCGCGGGACAGCGGTACTACATCGGGGCCATGCGCAGCGCCCGAACCGCCGGCGACGACGCCTTCGGGGCCTTCGTCCTGGCAGAGATGGGTGTCCACGTCTCCGAGGCCGGACGGACCGCCGAGCGAGTCGATCTCATTTCGACCGCCATCGACAACGCGCCTAAAACGCTGTCGCCTTACGCTCAATCCTTCCTCTACCTGCACAAAGCTGAGGCGCTTTCCCGCGACGGCGATCACCAGAGGGCAGGTACGGCGCTCAACCGTGCCGCTTTCCTCTGGGAGCGCCACACGGTGGAGGAGAATCCGGACTGGCTCGACTGGTTCGGCGAGGCACAACTGAAGTCGACCGAGGGCAAAGTGCTTTTGCGTTCTGGCCAGTTGGACCGCGCGACAGCCTCCCTGGAGGCTTCCGTAAAGAAGGCCGCCCCTCGCGACAAGGCTGTACGGTCCGCCCGTCTGGCCGAGGCCCGCCTCGCCGGCCACGACCTGGAGGGGGCCCTCGACGCCGCCAACTACGGTGCCGAGCTCCTCGAAGACAAGGTCAGCTCCGTGCGTGCCACGGACCGCCTGAAGGAGTTCTCCGAGCAGCTCCAACCCCACAAGTCCGCCCCGGCCGTCCGCGAATTCCGCGAGCGCCTCCAGGCGCTGCCCGATGCCGCCTGATTGGTACGGGTTGCTCGCTCCCAAGGAGCCACTTGGAGCAGGCGGCTGCAATGTCAGGATGGACTGCATGACGACGATCAACGGTGAGGTCGCAGCCGGGTTCGAGCCAGTACGCGAAGCCTTCGCGGCGAACTTCGATCAATACGGGGACATCGGTGCGGCAGTGTGCGTGTACAAGGATGGCCGGCCGGTAGTGGACCTGTGGGGTGGGATGGCCGACCCCGTCACCGGTCGTCCGTGGGAGCGGGACACCCTGCAACTGGTCTACTCGGCAACCAAGGGCGCCACGGCCACCGCAGCGCATTTGCTAGTCCAGCGAGGCGCGCTCGACCTGGATGCCCCCGTGGCCAAGTATTGGCCGGAATTCGCTGTGAACGGCAAGGCGGAGATACCGGTGCGGTGGCTGTTGTCCCACCAGGCCGGCTTGGTCGCACTGGACCAACCGGTGCCGCTGGCCGATGCGCTGGCCTGGCAGCCAATGGCAGACGCACTAGCCGCTCAGCGTCCTCTGTGGACCCCAGGCACGGCACACGGGTACCACGGCCGGACCTGGGGCTGGTTGGTCGGCGAGGTCATGCGCCGCGTATCCGGCCGTACGCCGGGCCGTTTCTTCGCCGAGGAGGTCGCCACCCCCCTGGGCCTCGACTTCTTCATCGGGTTGCCGGCGAGTGAACGCGACCGTGTCAGTCGGATGGTGTACCAGCAGCCCGAGATCGACCTCACCACCCTGCCCACGGAGTCGATCCCCGAGGAGCTCCGCGAACAGGTCGCGGCTTGGCGCGACCCGAACTCATTCAGCAACAGGGCGTACCAGGTCACCGACCCGGCCGCGATCGACTTCAACTCCCCTGAGGTGCAGGCCGCGGAACTCCCGGCCTCCAACGGCATCAGCACCGCCCGCGGACTGGCTCGGATGTACGCCACGGTGATCGGCGAGGTAGACGGCGTGCGCTTGCTCAGCCCGGAGACACTGGCGTCGGCAACCGAGGAGCAGGCCAGCGGCATGGACCAGGTGCTGGTGGCGCCGAGCCGGTTCAGCTCCGGTTACATGCTGCCCACCGAGACCAACCCCATGATCGGCCCGCACTCCTTCGGCCACACAGGCCGAGGAGGCTCACTCGGCTTCGCCGACCCAGAACACGGCATCGCGTTCGGCTACGCAATGAACCACATCATCGGGGGCCCTGACGATATCCGTGCGTCGTTGCTGGTGGACGCAGTACGGCGGTCGCTGGCGTGACGGACAAGGGCAGCACTCTTCTGCTCCAGGGCATAGCGATGGCGGCCGATTGCCTTCGCTGGCACGGATCGACCTCGCAGCAATTTCCTGAGCACTGCCAACTCCTTTCTGTAGCCTCCTCGGCAGTGGGCGTGACCTGAGAGTGGGCGGGGAGATCATGACGGACGAGGAGATTCGGCGAGCCCTGGATTGGGCGCGCAAGGCCCTCGACAAGGTGGGGGTGTTTGAGCGCCCAGATGGCCTCCGCTGGGCAGCCGCCCACGGGGTTGTGCTTTCTGTGTGGCGCAATGGCCCTATTGAAGACGCCCATGCCGCTCCACCAACCAAACGGCGCAAGCGCCTGCACGACGGCGTGATGTTTGCCCGCAACACGTGGCTGACACAACAGGTGTTTGACGTCCTGGGGAGCAGCAAGAGCTACCGCCTGCTACGCCTCGAACGTGTGATCTTGGATCGTGACACGGTCTGGCCGGGGACCGACGGGACGCTGACGGACTTCGGCTGGGGCTTCCTCGGCGAGATCAAGAAGCACGTCAAGCAGCGCATCAACACACTGCTGCATTTTGAAGGTCAGCTCTCTCCGGACGACTTCCTGGTATTCGCGGGTGCCCCACAGATCGGAACCCGTGTCGACCACTTCGGCATGCCGAAGTGGCCTCCATGCGTGAACGCGGCAGTGCACCGTCTCCGCGGCGAGGACGAGGAGTTCTTCCACGAGTGGGGTGATCTGATGCAGCGCGTCGGGCCGGCGCCGGATACGGTCACCTCCGACCTTGAGGCGACGGAGAAGGTGCTGCTGAACGCGCCTTGGGAACTCGGCGCCGAGGTCCTCAACTGGTTCGCCTGGAACCCGATCCTGCACTTGGATTAGTGGCGCTCCCTCCCCCTCCACCCGGGACGGCATCGTATGGAGCACGCCCGACAGCCAGCATCCTCGTCCAAAACCGCTTCGATGTGCTCTACCGACTGAGCTGACCTGGGAGGCAGCGGGGCACGCCCCTGCAACGTTTAGCGAGCACGGGTACCCGGGGGCCTGCCCGTCCGGTCGTGGCGACACTCGGGCAGCAGTATGCGGGAACATCACCATTCTGGTTGTAGGAGCTCGACGGGACCGGTACGACGGTCACCATGTACCGATGGTCGCCGCTCAACGATCGACAGCTGGTCTTGCTCACCCGCATCAGAGAGGGAACGGATCCTGTTACCTCTGAGAGCCCGGAGCTCGCCGTCACCGCCCGTGCCCTCAAGAGCCGGGGCCTCATCACCATGCCCAAGCATGCTGGGAGGTGGCAGGCGGAGATCACCGATGACGGTCACTTCTACCTGGAACATGGCCATCACCCGGACCGGCCCGAGCCGGCCCCGCGCAAGCAACGACCGGTAGCCGCCGAGCCCAAGCCGAAGGCTGCGGCACCCCGCCCCCAGCGAGTGGTGCCCCCACCTGCGCCGAAGCCGACACCAACGCGTGCCGCGAAGCCTCCCCGGCAGTCGCCAGCGGAGGTCGGCGCGGCCTTAATCGCGGAGGTGCAGAAGGCCGGTCGGTTCCTTCGAATCCCCGACCCGAGCACTGAGGAACGGGCCCGCTATCGACGGGCGTTCGACGCAGCGCGGCAGTGTGCGCCGGAGGGCTACCACCTGAAGTACAGCGGGCGGGCGAAGGGGGACTTCTTCCTCGGCCTCCTCCGGGTGACAGGCGAGGACGACACCGAATGGAACCGGATCCGCCTGGCACGCAGCCGAGTGATCACCGACGTCGAGGATGTCATCGCGGCGGTCACCGCGGACCACAGCGCCTTCGAGATCTCGGACGAGGTACTCCCACGGGTGGTCTCCCTTCTTCGGCTCCTCGCCGAGCAGGCCCTCGCCCGGCATGGCGAGATCGCGGTGTCCAAGAAGCGCAGGCAGCCGAGGCCACTGCTCACGGTCCATGGCAGAACGTACGAGATCAGTTTCAGTGAGCGACAGAAGCAGGTCAGGTACGTGCCCAAGCAGCCGGGAAGACGAACGTATGACTGGCAGCGGGTCACCCCGGCGCACCGGTTCGAACCGTCCGGCGAACTGGAACTGGTCGTGAGCCAGGGCTCGGCCTACAGCAGCGGCTACCACTACGGCTGGAAGAAGGAGTGGGGCGACACAGCCAAGAAACCGTTGGAGAACCAGATCAGCTCGATCTTCCGGGCGCTGAAGGCCCGAGCGGAGGAAGAGGAGCGGGCTCGGCTGGCGCGGGAGGCGGAGCAGCAGCGTCTGCGTGAGGAGCGGGAGCGCCTGGCAGAGGAACGTCGCCTGCGAGAGGCCAAGGAGCAGGAGGAGCGCCGTCGGCGGGAGACTGAGGCGGAAGAGCGCACGCGGCGGGAGTGGGAAGCGGCGGTCAGCGTCGCGACGATCAAGGCAGTGGACGCCGTGCGGGTCGATCGGTTCGGCACCGCCCTGGCGCAGTGGCGGGCCGCCGGGGAGATGCGGGCCTTCTGCGCTGCGCTCGATGAGGCCGCCTCCGTCTCGGATGACGCTCACGAAGCCGGGCGGCTAAGAGAGTGGTCAGCGTGGGGGAACGCTGAAGCCGACCGGCTCGACCCGACCGTGGCCGGCAGGGGCCTGACCGGCCACAGCCTCCACGCGAAGCCCACGTGCGACCAGCTACGGCCCTTCCTCGATGGATGGCACCCCCAACGGCCGGAGAAAGAGAAACCTCCGAAGAAGGAGGAACCCAAGGCGGAAGCTGAGCCACCCAAGCCGGAGCCGGAGCGGTGGCGCAGCTTCACCGACGAACGTCTGGATCAAGGCTGGAGATATGGGTCCCGAGGTCGCGCTCAATGGTGGAGGCGATGACACCGTGCCCGCGGTCGCGCAGGGCCTTCACCGACTTCTCCACGAGCTTCCCGAGCCGGACGACCTCTTCGCGCAGGGCGACCAGCTCGTCGTAGCGATCCGCCTTGTCCTGGCCGCACCACTCCCGAACCGTCCGCAGGACGGCCGCTTCCTCGTCCAGCTTACGGTCGTCCCTGCGGCTGCAGGAGTACCAGGAGGATTGGGTGCGCTCCTGATCGACAGCCTGCTGTCTGCGGTCCAGCTCGGGGAGGATGTCGTCGGCAAGACGGCCGGCCACGTGACGCGCGATCCGCTCAGTGACCGGCCACCCAGCCAGACCCTGCCCCTCGCGATTCTCGTGGACCACCGGATCACCCCGAAGCTCCGCGGGTTCCATCCCGACAAGCCTGGCGCCTTCGTCGAGACAGCTCATCTCCAAGATCCCAGCGTCAGCAGCGCCGCGCCGCAGACGCAGCTTGCTCTTCGGGCGGACGAATCCAAGTACGAACCGCGCCGCCTCGAAGTCGGCGCTGCCTCGGGCACCCCGCGACGCTTCGGCCAGCGCGAGCTCGCGCGCGTCGTCCGCGCGGAATGCCTCGACGTCTTCCCAGCGCGCCACGAGAGAACTCGGGTTGACCCACTCCTGCAGTCCCGCGTCATCACCTTCGAGGAACCGCACATGGAGCCATCCAGACCTGCCGCTCCCACCCACCCGAACGATCTCAACCCGGCGAACCGCGGTGCCCAGTCCCTTCGGCCTGGCGCGGTAGGCCCAGTGCTCACCAATCTCCATGTGCCTATTCAGCCAGGTCTGTTCCTCCCATCGCCTAGCCATTGCCAAAAGATCAGGGGATGGAGATCAGCGCCCTCTGATGTTCCCCAGCCAGGATCGCCGCTCCGTCCCAGTTGGCCGAACGGTGCTCACGGTGGCAACCGTCCCAGCAGTCCAAGGGCGGACCCTTCTCCGGGACCAGCTACGAGGTCAGACCACCTGAAGCTCTGCGATGACCTGCTCCGCCATCTGGCGGGCGGGCTCCAACCGAGGGTCCTCCGGGTGTGCATCCGGTCCGAGGACTTTCGCGCACACGAACAGCGTCATCAGCTTGCCGTCCTGGCTCTCGAAGTCGCTACGCCGCTCATGCCGTACTCGGTCGGCCAGCCCCGGGACGGCGAGGGAGTCGCCCCACAGTGATGCGGCATCCAGCCCTCGGGGAGCGTTGCCCCAGTCTTCCCAGTCGAAGAGACAGAACGTCGGCCCGGTCATGTTGGCCCAGTTCAGATCCGCATGGGCCGGGCCCATCGCTCCACGACCGTGTCGAAGGATCCGGTGAAGGCGCTGCTGATGGCCTCGGTAATGCCGGCCTGGGTAATGGTGACGGTGTCCGGCGTGGCGATGCGGATGGTGCGCTGTTCAGCGAGCGCATCCAACGAGGAGTTCAGGGCCTGCCATCACTCGTCCGACAGCTGCGGATCAACGGCCAGCACGTTGGTACCAATCGGTGCTCCCGGCAGGAGTTCCGTCTCGTCCGCCCTCCACATCACCGGCTCGTTCGCGTCACGCCAGACCAAACCCGAGTACCAGACAGGATGTCGGGCGACGTGAAAGCGTCAGTGGTCGGCGACATCGAGAATGTCAGCGAGCGACTCGTGTCAGCGCGCGTCATCGGCTCGGCAGAGGAAGGTGGTTTTCCGAATCCGTCCTTGGCGAGCTATGCATCCGGAAGCACGGATTTCCGGCGGTGCTCGTATCGCCGGAGGTACTCCTCGAAGACCGGGACGGTGGTGATGCTGCGGCCGACAAGTTCGTACCAGGACAGACCCTGCGTGTTGCACAGGTGGCACAGGTAGCCGCGCACGCACCTGCCGCATGAGGGGCTGCGGGACGGGCAGCAGGCGCCGTCATGGTCGATGTGGAAGGCGTTTTCCCCTTCTTGCCACTGCCGTTTACAGATGTCGCATCGGTGGTCGCGGGACTCCCTGAACTGCCGGACTGCCTCCATCGACGAGAATTTGAACCGCTTCATGAGTACGTAGTCCGGTTGGCAGGCCACGCAGTAGGTCGACCGGCCGCTGAGTTGAGCCGACGACCGGCCGAACTCTGAGAGGGGTTTGACGTCCTTGCAGGCGGGACACCGCTTCAAGCCAGCTTCCAGCAGCGAGCTTGCCTCATCCTGGCTGATCCGCAGCGTGAACAAGGGCACCAGGACGCCACCCCGCTGGTCCTGCTGATAGTGGGCGTTGCACAACCCCTTGCCGACGGTGGGCAAGCCGCACGGAGCGGGCTCCTCAGTGCCAGGCCCGGAACAGAACTCCGGCATGGTCCGCCGCCGCTGTCGGATGGGGCGCAGCTCTTTGCCGGCCGCGCGCTGCTGGTTGTGGGCGTCGCACAACCTGTTGGACCGCATCGGCCGTTCACACGGCGGGTACAGGGAGGTTCCTGGTGGGAAGGCCACGCAGGTCTTGGTGCTCCCGTTAGACATGGGCGGCTGAGGGATGATCTGGATACCCGTCATGGCCGGAGGGTAGGGGCTGGGTCTGACACAGCAGCGGATCCGGCGGGCTGCCTGTCCGGCGGCGAGCTCCTGTAGGTCAGAGTGGCTGCGGCTTCGCCGTACGCGGCCAGCGTCCGGTAGAGGGTGGAGCGGCCGACGCCGAGGTGCCGGGCGATGGTGGTGACCGGCTCGTTGGCGTCGCGGCGCCGCAGGGCGACGGCGAGCATGTCGCCGTCGACGGCCGGCGGGCGTCCGCCGTGGTTGCCGTCGGCGGCCGCGGTGTCCAGGCCGATCAGGGTCCGCTCGTGGATAAACTCCCGCTCGACCTCCGTCTTCGCGGCGAACACCGCGAAGACGACCTTGCCCGCGCCCTGCGGGTCGTACATCCCGGCGAGCGGGCCGCCGAGGATCTCCATGCGGTGGTCGCGCTCGGCGAGGTCCTGCGCGCAGGTGATGAGCTCGACCATGTTGCGGCCCAGCCGGTCGAGCATGGTGGCGGTCAGGGTGTCGGCCGGGCGCAGGTCAGCGAGTGCTTCGTTGTACTCGGGCCGGATCTTCTCCCGGATGCCGATCTTCTCGACGAAGATCCGGACGCAGTTGGCCTTCTTGAGGAAGCGGACCTGTCCGGCGAGGTCCTGGCCCTTGCTTGAGACGCGGGCGAAGCCGATGCGGTCGCCGGCCCGCGCGAGCGCGGCGCCGACGGCGAGGTCAGGTTCGGGGCCGGGCTCCCAGGCGCGGCCGGCCCGCGTGCGGCGGGGATGCGGATCGCCGGCCCCGACTTGAGCAAGGGAATCTTCGAGTAGCGGCCAGTGTGGTAGTCCTCGGCGACGACGCCGGAGTTCGTCCGGCACACCGACCCGGGCGGCGCCCCGCACCGCGGGCACGGCTCGCGCTCGATCAGCTCGGCGCGAGCGATCTCGTCCAGATCACCGTTTATGCATTCCTTCCGATGACCGTAGGCAATCTCACCTGCGCGGACGGCGCTGGTTCTCCTGCGTGGAAAGAAGCCCGAGCACGGCGCGCTCCTGGTGGTGGCTGAACCACCGATCGGCCAGGTCACGGTCCTTGAACCGTCCGAGTCCGGGCTCGGTCGATGGAGTCATCTCGATCGACTCCCACCCGCCGACGGTCGCGGCGAACTCCTCGGCAATGTCCACGAACGAGGGCCCGCGGAAGTAGCTCACGGCGGTGTTCGTGCTCTCCAGCGGCACACCGGACTGGTCCGAGACTAGGGAGTCCGCCGCCTTCCGGGATTCGAAGTAGGCGTTGGTGGCCGACTTGACCTCGTCCCGCATGACATTCAGGACCTGCTGGCGGTAGGTCGGAGGCTTCAGACACGTCTGGTACGAGAAGTCGATGCGGCTCCCGTCCATGCGGATCACCTCGAAGCCGGGGTACGGGCCGCGCTGCGGCGGCGCGATCGCGAAGGCTTCGACTCCCAGACCGATCTTGTCTTCCGCCTCGTGATGCATGTCGAGGAGATCCAGCAGAAGCAGGTGATCCTCCTCCTCGTCCACGAGGCTGCCCACCGTGTACCGGTACAGCACCTCGCGGACCGCCTCCCGCGCTTCCCCCTTCGTCCGGTACCGGCGATGCCCAATCCAGAGCTCAGCCACAACCTGATCCTTCCGTTCGACTTCCCCGCACCCGCCCGGTGTCCTCCCGGGCGACTGCATCGACGCTACGACGACCACGTCCCGAATATGCGTCCCGGTTCCTCTGGGCGGTCGCCGGTTTCGGGGCGCCTTTCGGGACGGCCCCCGCCGGTGGCCCGGTCCATTCGGGAGACCGTCCCGGAATCGGTCGTTTCCGGGACGGTGCTGCGCCCGCCCCGGACTAGCGGTGAACCGGGTCCCGGTGCAACCGGTTCGGGCGGGGTTCACCTATTCGAGCGGAGGTGGTGCCACAGGACTCCCCGGAGCGGCGACATCCCACTGACACTTCGGCCCGTGGCCAAGATCGCGGTGGAGGTGAAGGCGGCGGCGGTCGCGCGGCTTGAGGAGCTGCGCGCCGACGGCGTGCTGACGGCCGCGCACGTACGGACGGTCGCCCCGCAGTGCCGGGGTGAACGAGCGGACGGTGTGGCGGTGGCTGTCCCCGCCGGCCGCCAGGCCCGCGAGGACAGCCGCGGGACCACTACCTGCTGAGCGAGACCGACCGCGAGGCGTTCGCCTTCTACCAGGGCAACATCGCGGCGCTGCACCGCGCACGGCTGGCCGTGTTGGTCGACGGCGGTATCAACACCGGCGACGCCGCCCAGCGCCAGGCCCTCGAAGACCTCGCCGCCGCCGACATGGTCACCCGCGGCGACCTCATCGACGTCCTCCCCGACCACGTCGCGTACAGCCTGCGGATGCTCTCCGAGCCGTCACCGCCTACTGACACACCTCATGTCGCCGACCACTGACATCTCACGTCGTCCGACACAGGACGTCTGACTCCGTCGAGAAGAGCCGCGCACTCTGTTCCGTTCCAACCCTGTTCCCCGATGTTGCCGAAGCCTCGCCGCTCGATACGCACCCAGGTATCACGGTCAGTCCGGGCCCCTACGGATCGACGCTTGCGCACCACCGTGTCCGAGTCCAGCCTCACCTGTAGAGACCGCTCGACACGATCAAGAACCTCATCAACCGGCTGAACTCGTAGGTCAACAACACGACCAGTGGGGACCGATGCCCGAGTGCCGCTGCTCCGGTCCATAGAACTGCCCCCAGGGCAGGGCTGCTCTCGCCGGTGAGCGTGTTAGCTGTGGGTCAGACGTGGCTCCCACACACCGACCGGGAGCACCGCATTACGCCCTCTGCGCCCCCGCGTCTCCACAGGGAGTCCGCTGCCCGTCCGTGGTCTCAATTCTCGTTTTATTCACCCGGCGGCGCGGGCCAGTGGCACAGTGGGCTCATGCAGCCGCCTGCCTGGGCGGGGACCGCAGATAACCCGTTATCCGCACCCGACGCCTTCGACGTCCCCCTGTTCCTCCACCGCAGTTCTCCGCTGACCCCGGCGCCACGCCCCTCCCCCGCACAGGTGGCTTCGGCCCACCAGCCCTGGCCCAAGGGCGCTGGCATCCCTGTAGACGGCGCGTATCTGGTCGGGACGACGTGGCGTGCCCTCCTCGACGCCACGACCACCGTCGGACGGGACATCGGCCCTTGGATCGCTGCCACCCCCCGTCTCGCACGCCGCGAGATCATGGCTCGCCGGTACCCCCTCTCGGCCTACCTCGTCCGCGCCGGGCGCGAGGTCGTGCCCAGCGTCGTCTACTCCCACGGAACTGAGAGTTCGACTCGTAGCGCCTTCGGCTACCACGTCGGCATGACGATGGCCGAGTGGGCCTGCCGGCGGATGGGGCTGGGTCCCACCACGCACGCCGAGAGCGCGGTACCACAGGGTGCGGCACCCGGCTGGGCCAAGACGTCCAGCCTGCCGGACCTGTTCGGCACGCACCCGGCCACGTCCGAGCTCTGGCTGGTCGAGGCGAAAGGGAGCCGTCGGCTCGGCCTGCGTCCCCGGATCAAGGGAGCGAAGCAACTGGACGTCGGCGCCCTTGTGCCCGTTACGCACCAGAAGGTGCTGTGCGGCACCAGCTTGGAACGGCGTCTGTTCATGATGATCGATGTCGAGGACGTCCCGGGGACCGGAAACTCCGGTGAGGGCGGCCCGAAGACCGGAAACTCCGGTGACGTCTCTGTGGACAACGCTGACGAAGAAGCCGTAGAGCAGGACGACGAGGCGCTCCTGGAGCTCGCTCGGTCGCGCATGCTGACATATCTGGCGCTGACATCGCTCCCCCGGGACGGGTTGCGCATCACGGCTGTTGGCAGGCGCGAGGAAGGATCGGCAGCGCGAGGAGATCTGATCCGACTACTGGAAAGCGACCGCGCGACGACCGAGCTGCGCCGCCACGTCCCTCCTGATGCCGGCGACGAGGCAGTTAGGCAACAGAACGGCCTGGACATGCTGGCGGGACGGCTGCCGGGGACGGATCTCATGCTCGGAATGTCACGGCGCCTGTACGGCGCGTGCCGTGCGCTGGCCTACGAGGAACGTCGCGTCGTCGCCCGGATCCGGGAAGAGCGGCCCAAATATCTGGCTGAGCTTCCCCGCGAAGTTCAGCCCGTGGACGGCACAGTCGCGCGGCCGCCCGAACGACAGGTGAGCGATCGCGCGTACGAGGAAAGGATCGCCGAGGGCCAGGAGTACGTGCGAGAAGTCCGCGAGGAACAGCGGGCCGACCAGCTCCGGTCCGTACGAGAAGGTTTCACGATGGGGGACAGCAGCTCCTGGATGCACCTCATCGATCTGGCTCCGCGCCTCGCACTCCCAGAGGAGGAGGGATTTCTGGAGGCGGCGACCGCAGACACCTACCTCGCGGTCGAGGAAGAGGCGCTCGACCTGGACGCCGAGGCCGAATAGCGGCTGCTGGCCAAGACAGATTCGCCGCCGTTGCAAGGCCGAGGCATTCGGCGCTACCAGGGCTGATTCGACCAGCCACGCTTGGCCTCCCGAATGAACCATGGTCTCAGTTCTGGTCTCATTCACACACGTACGGCACCGTTCAGAGGCCCCACCCTCACCCGCTCCATCGCAGGTCAGGGCCTCTCCGGCCCCCCTCGGACACCCAGACGAACATTTGGAAAGCGTGTTGGGGGCAACCCCTCACGAGTTCGAATCTCGTATCCTCCGCCTGATGGAAGGCCCCGACCGGTTCGCCGGCCGGGGCCTTCGTCGTTCTTCCGTCTCAGTCGGGGCCAGGCTCGGGGATGCCCAGAGCGCGTCCCGGATCTGCCGCGCTACCTTCCGGAGCATCGGCCCCAGGTCCGAGCGCCAGAGCGACCGCGCGCTGTTGCGGAGCTTGGCAGCCAGCCTCAGCAGAAGAGTCCCGAGAGGCTGGCGTACAGCGCGAGGTCTGGAGCTCAGCGAGTTCTACAAGAACGCTATGCGAGGCATCGGTCGCCCTGGTCTTCCGCCTCAAGTCCAGGTCCGAGGTCTACGCGACCCGGTTCCTGGACGCACTGGAGTGGCCCTCCCCCTCCCCGGTCCGGGTGCCGCATCGAGCAAGACGGATCCCTGATCAGGCTCGACCCCGAACCGGGCATGCCCCTGGCCAAACCCGCTTCGCCGACCTTAAACAGCCAGCCGTGCCGATTAGTATTAATAATTACATCTCCGAGACAGGTTCGCCTCTGAGTCATACGGTACGGACATGCATCAGGATGAGCCCGTTGGCTTCTGGAGCTACACGCGCCGAGACGACGAGATCGAACGTGGCAAAATCAAAAGGTTGGTCGATCTCATCTCGGACGAGTTCGAGATCATGACCGGTCGCGAGCTGCACATCTTCTTCGACAAGGAAGACATTTCCTGGGGCGAGGAATGGCGCTCGCGAATCGACTCAGCAATCATAGGTACGACCTTCATGATTGCTATCGTCACTCCCCGCTTCTTGAGGAGCCAGGAGTGTCGCCGAGAGGTGATCACCTTCTCTAGCCATGCATCGAGTCGCGGCCTTGATGATCTGCTGCTCCCCATTCTCTATAGCGGCCCCCCTGACCTGCTGGACGGAGATCACGAAGACGAAGTAGCCGCCTTGATCAAGAGGCGCAACTATGTCAACTGGACGCATCTCCGCCTAGAAGACGAAGGATCTCCTGAGTACCGTCGAGCCGTCCACGAACTCGCCCAGCGTCTGGCCGAAATTCTGGACCGTTCCAGCGAAATGGAGCCAACGGCGCAAGAAGCGCTGATCGTTGATGACCAAGTGGGAATCGTTGACCAGCTCGCCGACATGGAAAAAGCCCTGCCGCTGCTGGCTGAATGCTTGACTGGCTTCGGTCAGGTAACGGGAGAAATCGGCTCCCACATGCAGTGGGCTACTGGCGAGATTGGTGAATCCGACAAGGGTAATGGCGGATTCGCCGGCAGGTTGCGAGTAAGCGATCAGCTCGCTGACCGGCTGCAGGTGCCGGTGAAGAAGCTTGCCGAACTAGGGGATCAGTACGCCTCTACATTGGCAATCGTTGACCCCGGCGTGTTGACGTTCATCAGGATGGCAAAAGACCCCAACCTTCCCGATGAGGATCGCGCCGCGGTCGAGGACTTTTTCCGCATCGTCGTAGGAACAGTTGCAGCCTCGCGCGAAAACGTGCCGATTCTCACAGGTTTCGCGTCCAGCGCGGAAGACACTGCCAAATACAGCAGGAGCATGCGGCCCCTCATGAGGACGCTGGTCAACTCTGTGCAGCGAGTCGTTGACGGTCAAGCCGTTATGGACGAGTGGGAGAGGTTGATCAAAGAAGGCGGCGACCCGACAGTGTCCTTGAGTTGACCGCGCGGTGAACCCAGCTGCCGAGGCTCCAAAGCGATCGGTAGGGGGCGGCCCAAGAGCGTGGGACGCCCCCTACCGATCGATGCGACATTGCTAGCCGAAAGCCGAGGTCCCTCGTCGTCGCCTCCCTCACACCCGAGAGGATTCGTTGGCTCTGAGCGGTGACCGCGGCTGATCGCTACGCGACGTACGTCGCCCAGAGCCCCAGCCATCCATGTGGGTGGCTGGACCGGAAGGCCACGAACGGATCCATCGCGAAAGCATTTTGGGGTTCCATGGCCTGTGTCCGGTGAAGCCGGTCAACGACGAGGGCTGGCACATGGGCAGTCTGACCGACGAGGACAGTGTCGACTGCTGGAGCGCCCACAGGGATCTCCACGAAGCGGTTCGTGGTCTGCAGCCCGACGAGATCCGGTGCAGGTCAGCGGGGCAAGTCCCCGTCTCAGCTTCCGTCTCATTCAGCGCCGTTATTGCCCTTCAGGCGGGGCCTCAAGCGAACTCCGATTCGTCGGCCGCCCACCCCGTGGACGTAGGTGAACGTGCTGACGGAAGGCCCGCTGGCCCCGACAACAGACGCAGCAAGCGTGTTGGGGGCAACCCCTCACGAGTTCGAATCTCGTATCCTCCGCCTGATGGAAGGCCCTGACCGGCTCACCGGTCGGGGTCTTCGGCGTTCTTCCAGCTTCTGGGAGAGGGCTGCTCCGGTGGCGTGGAGCGAGGCGCCGGGTCTTTGGGGATCCGCGTACAACCCTTGGGCTGCCTTGTGGGTCTTGGGGGCGCTGATCATCCCGTGGGCCCATGGGCAAGTCCGGGCGAATGCGGGAGATCCGGTCCGCCCGTACGAGGGGTGCTTGCCCGGCATCCCGCATGTTGCAGGAGAGCGTCGATGCACAAGAACCTCCGTACCGCCCTGGCCGCGGCGACGGTCGCCGCGCTGACCGGCGGGCTGCTGGTGGTCACCGCCGGGCCGTCGACGGCGGCCTCGGCCAAGTTCGCGGACGACTTCAACGGCGACGGCTATCGCGATTTCGCGGTTTCCGCGCCGGGCACAGTCGTCGGGGGGCACGACCAGGCGGGAGCGGTGGTCATCACCTATGGCTCGTCCAGCGGCATGCAGAGCGGCAGGACGCAGGTCGTCTCGCAGAGCTCCGGCGGGGTGCCCGGCGCGTCCGAGGAAGGAGACCGTTTCGGCGCGGCCACCGCGGCCGGCGATTTCAACAACGACGGTTACGCGGACCTCGCCGTCGGTGCTCCCGGCGAGGACACCACCGCGGGGTCGGGCACCGGTGAGAACGTCGGAGCGGTCACCGTGCTTTGGGGCAGTCGCACCGGACTGTCCGGTGGAACCGCTCTGGAGACTCCCCCGCTGACCCATCCCGCAGGCTACGGCCAAGTTCTCGCCAGCGGTGACTTCGATGGGGACGGCCTCCACGACGACGTCGCGGTCGGCCTGTCCGGGGACAACTCGGTCTTTTTCTACCGGGGCGGAACCGCCAAGAGCGGCACCCTCGGGGGACGAACGGGCTTCCCCGCCACGTCCCTGACCGAGGTCATCTCGCTGGCCGCGGGTGACGTCGACGCCGACGGTGTCGACGACCTCGTGGTCGGCGGCCACGACAGCGACAGCCGGGAGCTCTACAAGCAGTCCCTGTATCTCGGACGTGCCTCGTCGCGGCCCGAGTACGCGGGCGACGCGGGACACGGCCAGACAGCCGCAGTCGGAGACGTGGACGGCGACGGGTACGCCGACATCGTCACCGGGCACCCGTGGGACCAGCGGTCCTCGATGGCGGGCACGACCCTTGGGGGCAACGTTTCCCTCACCTACGGCTCGGCCGGCGGCCGTGACACCTCGCGCCCCACCGTGACCATCACCCAGAACACCGAGGGGATCCCCGGCGCCTCGGAAACGAACGACAACTTCGGACACGCGGTGGCCCTCAACGACATCAACGGTGACGGCAGGGCAGACCTCGTGGTGGGCACTCCCTACGAGTCGATCGGCGCGGCGGAGTCCACGGGCTCCGTCACGGTGATCCCGGGCTCCGCCAGTGGTCTCGCCACGACCTCGGCACACGCGTACGACCAGGGATCCGCCGGGGTCCCGGGCGCGGCGGAGGGTGGTGACCATTTCGGGGAGGCCGTGGCACTGACGGACACCAACGGTGACGGGAAGGCGGACCTCGCCGTCGGCGCCTCCGGGGAGAACAACATGGACGGCGCTGTGTGGTCCCTCAAGGGACGTGCTTCCGGGCTGACCACGACCGGTGCGGTGAGCTTCGGCGCGGGAGCGGCCGGGCTGCCGACGAGCCAGTGGCCGGAGTTCGGGGTCGTGATCACGGGGTGACGGCTGACGTGATCACGGGGTGACAGCTGAGGGTGCGCCGCTCCCGGCCTCCACGCCCACCGGCCGCACGCTCACTTCGAGCCCTTCTCGGGGCCGAAGACCGCCGCCGCGCGGTGGGCCGAGCGACACCAGGGGCGGGTGCTGCCGGTGGCGGACGGTGCCGCCTCGCTCCAGGAGGCGGTCGCCGACGTGCTGACCCGTAAGGCGGTGGCGGACGGTGCCGCCTCGCTCCAGGAGGCGGTCGCCGATGTGCTGACCCGTAAGGCGGTGGCGGCCTGTACCGACCTTGGTGTCGGCACCCTCGTCGTGGTCGGCGGGGTGCCGCCAATTCTCGGGTCCGGGCGTTGGCGGAGGAGCGGTGCGCGGCGGCCGGGATCACCCTGCGTGTGCCGTCGCCGAAGCTGTGTACGGACCACGGAGCGATGATCGCCGCCGTCGGGGGCCTGCTGGTCCGGGCGGGCGCGGCGCCTGCCCCACTGGATGTCTCGGTCGATCCGTCGGCTCCGCTGGAGTACGCCGCGCCGCACCCGGCCGCCCGCGCTGCACCCGGCCACCAGCGCTGCAGCTGCCGCGGCGGCCGGCGCTCGGTGACGGCGTAGGACTGGTCCCCGCCTCACGCGCCGGTCCCGATCCCACGTGCCGGCCCCGGTCCCACGTGCCGGTCCCGGCCCCACGTGCCGGTCCCGTCCCCGCGCGCCGGCCCCCGCCCCACGCCCCGCTCCCGGCTCCACGCCCCGCTCCCGGCCCCGCGTGCTGCTCCCGTTCCCGTGCCTCAGCCGTGCCAGGACGGCGCGCCCGGCTGGCCCGCCAGGCTGTGCGGCGGGGCCGGCTGGCCGTTGTGGCCCGGCGGATGGGCGTGGAAGAGGGTGGAGTACAGGCCGTCGTGGGCGAGGAGTTCGGGGTGGGTACCGGATTCGACGAGGCGACCCTGGTCGAGGACGAGGATGCGGTCGGCGTCGGCGGCGAGGTCCAGGTCGTGGGAGATCACGAGGGTGGTGCGGCCCTCGGCGAGGCGCCGCAGGGGGCCGAGGATGCGCTGGGTGGCCAGGATGTCCAGGCCCGTCGTGGGCTCGTCGAGGACGAGGACGGGGGCGTCGCGCAGCATGGCGCGGGCGATGGCGATGCGCTGCAGCTGGCCGCCCGAGAGGCGGGCGGTGCCCGGGGCGATGACCGTGCGGTAGCCGTCGGGGAGGGCCGCGATGAAGGTGTCGGCGTCGGCGGCGCGGGCGGCGCGGACCACGTCCTGGTGGGTGGCGTGCGGGCGGCCGCAGCCGATGTTCTCCTCGATGGTGTCGTGCAGGACGAGGGTGTCCTGGGGGAGCAGGGTGATGTTGCGGCGCAGCTGGGCGAGCGGCATCTGGTTGACGGGGATGTCGTCGAGGCGGACGGTGCCGGTGTCCGGGTCGTAGAACCGCAGCAGCAGGGCGGCCAGGGTGGACTTCCCGGCGCCGCTGGGGCCGGTGAGGACCAGCAGCTCGCCGGGGACCGCGGTGAAGGACAGGTCGTGCAGGACCTCGTCGGGGCTGTCGGGGTAGTGGAAGCCGACGTGCCGGACCTCGACCTCACCGAGGGCGCGGGTGAAGCGCGGCGGGGCGACGAGGGACGGCGGCGGGTCGGTGACCGCGGGGCGGGCGTCGAGGATCTCCAACAGGCGCTCGGAGCCGGCGGTGGCCTCGGTGGCGGTGAGGCCCAGCTGTCCCAGGGAGCGGATGGGCGGGTAGAGGTAGCCGATGAAGGCGGCGAAGGCGAGCAGCTGGCCCAGGGTCATCCGGTCGGCGGAGATCTCCCACGCGCCGAGGCCGATGATCGCCAGCACGCAGAGCGTTTCGAGCAGCTCGACGACCTGCTCGTACAGCTCGTTGAGGCGGGCGCTGGTCACCGACGCCCGGAACCAGGCGCGGGCCTGCCGCTCCAGGCGCTGCTCCTCCGCGTGCCGGCGGTTGTACGCCTGGGTGAGCACGACGTTGACCAGGCCCTCCTCGACGACCGAGGTGATCGCGCCGTCCGCCGCGCGCTCCCGGCGGGACACCTCCTTGACCCGGCCGGTGAAGCGGCGGGTCGCGCTCCAGAACACCGGTGCCAGTACGAACGTGGCCAGCGCGAGGTCCCAGCGCAGCCAGAGGGCCGCACCGGCGTAGAAGAGGATGCCGAACAGGGCGGCGACCGCCTGGACGAGACCGGAGACCACCATCTGCTCGATGGCGTCGACGTCACCGGTCAGCCGCTCGACCAGGTCACCGCGCCGGTTGCGCTGGAAGAAGTGCGGCGGCAGCGTCTGGAGATGGGAGAAGACCCGGGCCCGTAGGCGCATCACGAAGCGCTCGGCGGTCCAGGCGGCGAGCGAGTTGCCGAGGTAGCCCACCACCGCGCCGATGACGGCCACGGTCAGCCACAGCCCGGCCGGCTGCCAGAAGGCGCTGACCGAGCCCTTCTGCAGGGCGTTGTCGGTGAGTTGGGCGAAGAGCAGGATGGCCGCGGTCTCGGCGAGCGCGGCGGCGACGGCGCACAGACAGACCAGGATCAGCCAGCGCCGGTCGCCCTTGGTCAGCGGCCAGAAGCGGCGGACGGACTCCTTGAGCCCGACGCGCCGGGTGCGGATGGTGGGGTCGGCCAGCGGGCCCCACAGGCCACGGCCGAATCCTTCGGACGCGGGCTGCGCCTCCGGAACCCCGGGCCGCATCGGCGGTGTTGGTTGCGTTGCCTGCGTGGGTTGCGTGGGCTGTGTCGACTGTGTCGTCTGTGTTGACGCTGTCGGCGGTGCGAAGGCTTCGGTCGGCGCCGGGGCCGGTGGCGTCTCGGTGCGCACCGGCCGCCGTCGCGAGCTGCGCAGATGCATGATGGCTACGCCGTATCAGTCAGCTGGTCGGACCGGGCGGAAGGGCCGCTGAGGGGCCCTCACGCACACCCGCTCGCAAACGCACGAGGCGGACCCGCGCGCCACGCGAGCCAGCCTCGAACTCAGTGCTTCGGGTCAGTCAGTCGTCGTAGTCGAAGAAACGGCGCCTGTTGTGCCGGCGACCATACCTGCGACGACGCCTCCTGTAGCGGTCCCGGTCGTGGTCCCAGTCGCGCCTGTGCCTGCGCGGGAAGACTTTCCGGAAGCTCATGCTGCCTCCTTGATTGATTCCTTCCGACGCCCCGTTACCGGTGGCGTCAACTCCCAAGCTACGTCGCCGACCTACTGACAACAAGGAAAATACGTGAAATTTCAGACGAAAGCTGAAATTCTTAATATTTCTGCGCAGAGTGGACAATTCATCACGCTCCGCAGACGCCTCCCGCCGGCGCCGGACCGCCCGTTCACCGATCACCCGCCGTAGCCACCACGGGACTTGGCCGCATACGGGCCGCGGCGACGACGGTGCAGGCGATCAGGGCGACCGCGACCCCGAAGGCATCGCGTACGCCGTGCAGCGCCGCGAGCGCGCCGGGGCCGCCGGCCGACGAGGTCGTGTGGACGGCGTGGACGGCGTGGACCGCGGGGAGCCCGGGGGCGCTGAACGCGTGGAAGAAGACCGCGCCGAGCAGTGCGGTGCCGAGCGTGCCGCCGAGCTGCTGGGCGGCGTTGAGCAGCCCGGCCGCCGAGCCCGTCTCGTGCGGCCGGACCCGGTGCAGCGCGGTGGTGAAGAACGGGACGGCGAACAGCCCCTGCCCCAGTCCGCAGACCGCCAGCGCCACCGGCAGCGGCCACGGGTAGGAGGCGGCGGGGGCGGTGGCGTAGACGGCGACCGCGCCCAGCGTGCCGGCGAGCAGTGCGGCGAGCCCCGCGAACATCACCCGGGAGCCGTAGCGGGGCACCAGCCGGGTGCCGGCGCACCAGGACGCCACCGCCATCGCGGCCGACCAGGGCAGCAGGGTGAGCCCGGACGACCGGGCGTCGGTGTGCAGGCCGAGCTGGAGCTGCAGCACGACGACCATCATCAGGCCGCTCACCACCGCGAAGAACAGCAGCGAGGCGGCCAGCGCGGCGGGGAAGCCGCGGCCGCGGAACAGGCCCGCCTCGACCAGCGCGCTACGGCCCTCCCGGGAGCGGCGGCGCTGCTGGAGCCCGAAGACGGCCAGCACGGCGAGCCCGGTGGCCAGGGTGGCCCAGGGCCGCAGCGCGAACCGGGTCAGCCCGCCGTCGAGGAGCGGCTGGACGAGCAGTCCGGTGCCGAGGACGGCCAGCACGGTGCCGGTGAGGTCCAGCCGCGGCCGCCGCTCCGAGCGGTCCTCGGGCAGCAGCGGGGTCGCGGCGAGGACGGCGAGACCGAGCGGGAGGTTGACGAGGAAGACCGCCCGCCAGGACGAACCGAGCAGGTCGGCGTGGGTGAGCAGCCCGCCGAGCACCGGCCCGCAGACCGCGGCCAGGCCCATCACCGGGCCGATGCTGCCCATGGCCCGGGCCAGCGCGTCGCCCTGGAACATGGCCCGGATCAGCCCGATCGTCTGCGGGATGACCAGGGCGGCCGCGGCGCCCTGGACGGCCCGCGCGCCGATCAGCATCGCCGGGGAGGCGGCCAGTGCGCAGACCGTGGAGGCCAGGACGAAGCCGGCGACCCCGAGGCGGAGCAGTCGCCGGGGGCCGGCGATGTCACCGAGCCGGCCGCCGGTGATCAGCAGCACCGCGAAGGGCAGTGTGTACGCGGCGCTGTACCAGGGGATGCCGGACGCCGGTCCGCCGAGATCGGCGTGGATCACCGGTGCGGCGACCGTCATGATCGTGGAGTCGAGCAGGTTCATCGCCTCGGCGAGCAGCAGCGCCGCGAGTGCGGCCCACCGCCGGGGGTACGGCGCGGCCGCCGGCCCGGCCGGGCCGGCGGCCGGCAGCGGGCGGGCCGGCCCGGGGCCCTTCGACAACGGGCTGTGCGGCAGGGGGTGGTTCGGCATGGACTGTCCCTTCGGCCGTGACGGCTGTCATACGGCCGAGCCTGCGGGCGCGTACCGTGGACGTTCCAGCCAGGGCGTTCAGCTCGCAGCTTCTTTCCATCCAGGGCGCACCTGGCGAAGAATTCGTCCATCCGCCAGTCATCCGTTCTCGGCCAGGAGGCCCGGGCATGCCGCTCGACGAGATCGACCGCGGGCTGATCCACGCCCTGCACATCGACGGCCGGGCGCCGTTCAGCCGGATCGCCGAGGTGCTCGGCGTCTCCACGCAGACCGTGGCCCGCCGCTACCGGCGACTGTCCGCCGAGGCCGGCCTGCGGGTCGTCGGGCTGGCCGATCCGCACCGCGCGGGCCGGGCCCAGTGGCTGGTGCGGCTCACCGCGACCCCGCACAGCGCCCCGGACCTCGCCCGTGCGCTGGCCCGGCGCTCGGACACCTCGTGGGTGAAGCTCGCCTCCGGCGGCACGGAGATCATCGCCGTGGTGCACACCCCGGCCGGCGGCGCCGACGGCCGGTCCCTCCTGCTGCACGACATTCCGCGCACCGCCGGCATCACCGCGCTCTCCGCGCACTACCTGCTGCACACCTATCTCGGCGGCCCCACCGCCTGGCGCGTTCGCGCGAACGTCCTCGATCCACGACAGCGCCGCCAACTCACGCCACCGGCAAGGGAGAACACCACCCCCTCCCCCGCCACGGGCGCCACGCCGACCGACGACGACCGGGCGCTGCTGTCCACGCTGCAGCGGGACGGCCGGGCCGGCCAGGCCGAACTGGCCGCGGCCACCGGCTGGTCACCGGCCACCGTCGCCCGCCGGCTGGCCGCCCTGCGGGCCTCGGCTGCGCTGTTCTTCGACGTCGAATGCGATGACACGCTGTTCGGCGCCACCACACAGGCGCTGCTGTGGATGACGGTGGCCCCCGCCCGCCTGGAGCAGGTCGCCACCGCCCTGGCCCGGCACGAGGAACTCGCCTTCGTCGCCGCCACCACCGGACGGACGAACGTGGTCGCGCACGCCCTCTGCCCCGACCCCGCGGCCCTGCACCACTACCTCACCCACCGCCTCGGCGGTCAGCGCGCGATCCACGCCCTGGAAACCGCACCGGTCCTCCGCACCGTCAAGGCGGCGGGTTCCCTCATCCCGCCCTCTGCCAGGCCCAGTTGACGTTCCATCGGTCGCGGCGGAAGCGCCGCCTCACCACGACTGGCGCTGGGTGACGCCCACCACGTAACCGTTGAGGTCGGTGAAGTAGAAGAGCTTCTGGCCGTGGTGGGTCAGTACGTCCTTGGTGACGCTGACCAGCGGGCGGATCCGTTCGACGTAGCCCTCGAAGTCCTCGACGGACAGGTAGAACATGCCGAACGCGCCCACGGGGGTGTCCTTGAGGACCGGGAGCCAGCCACGCAGGTGCTGGTCCCGGTAGACCATGAACGCGAACTCGCCGTCGAAGAGCAGGATGCGCAGGTCGTCGTCCGAGTCGTCGGTGCCCGGCAGGGCGGTGAAGCCGAGCTTCTCGTAGTAGTCGCAGGCCGCCTGGGTGTCGGGGACGCCCAGGCACGGGGCGATGACGGGAGACTTCATCGGGCTTCTCCTCGGGGGATCACCTCGGGCGGCGGCGCCGGCACCGAGTCGGTCTACGGCTGGCAGCGGGGGCACCACACCGTGCCCCGCCCGGCGACCCGCGTCCGGCGCAGTGGTGTACCGCAGCGCGGGCAGGCCGGGCCGGGGTCGTCGCGCCGGCCGGTGAGCCAGGAGTCGCGCGGCGGCACGCAGCCCGCCCGGACCGCCGCCCGCAGGGTGCGGCGCAGCTCGGTGTGCAGCCGGTCGCAGTCGTCGGCGGAGAGGTCACCGGCCGGGCGGCCGGGGGGAAAGCCGGTGCGCCAGAGGATCTCGTCGACGAGCAGATTGCCCAGCCCGGCGACGACCGACTGGTCCATCAGGACGGCCTTGAGGCTGCCGCGCCGCCCGGCGAGCGCGGCCCGGAAGTCCGCCCGGCCCACCTTCCCCGCGTCCGGGCCCTGACGGCTCAGGATCCGCTCGGTACCGGCCGGGTCCATGAGCCACAGGCCCTGGAGTTTGCGCTGGTCGCGGTAGCGGAGCTGGCGCTCCCGGCCGAGCGTGAACACCACCCGGTCGTGGGGGTGGACCGGTTCGTCCGGGGAGCTGCAGACCAGCCGTCCGGTCATCCCGAAGTGCAGCATCAGGGTGGGGCCGCCGGTGTGGGCGAGCAGCCATTTCCCGTGCCGCTCCGGTTCGGTGAACCGCCGGCCCTCCAGCTCGCCGCGCAGCCGCTGCGGGCTCACCCCGTGCAGCACGCCCTCGTCGTACACCTCGATCCGCCGGATGACCCGGCCCCGCGCGCACGCGACGA
The DNA here is from genome assembly GCF_040652715.1 of Streptomyces sp. NPDC048196. Classification (NCBI taxonomy): domain Bacteria; kingdom Bacillati; phylum Actinomycetota; class Actinomycetes; order Kitasatosporales; family Streptomycetaceae; genus Streptomyces; species Streptomyces sp. NPDC048196. The sequence goes on from NZ_JBEZMM010000005.1 coordinate 202,582, forward strand.
GCGTCCGCCGGAACCCCTCGACGTCCGGCAACTCGGGCATCCGGCCCACCGCCCATCCGGTCGTCGGCCCCGCTAGGCGTGCCGTGCCGAGTGTGACGACGTGTGCCGTGCCGGGTGCCGTGCCGTGTGGGGCGACGGGTGCCGTACCGAGTGGGCTGCCGAATGCGGTGCCGAGTGCGTTGACGGGTGGGCTGACGAGTGGGCCGACGGGTGCCGCGCCGCGTGCGGTGACGCGTGCTGTGACGAGGGCTTGGCCGCCGGCGGGTGATCGGCGGACGGCGGGTCCTGGTCACGCGGCGGGTCCTGGTCACGCGGAGGATCCTGGTCACGCGGCGGGCCCTCGTCACGCGGCGGGTCCTGATCGCGTGGCGGGTCCTGGTCACGCGGAGGATCCTCGTCGTATCTGGGCGGGTCGTCGTCGGGGTCGTCCGACGGGACCAGCTGCAGGCTGCCGTAGCGGGCGAACACCGCCTCCGTGCCGGCCCGGACGGTGGCCATGGGGTTGCCGGTGCAGTCGCGCGAGGACCACAGCACCAGGTCGAGCGGGGTGTCGTTCACCACCTCGCCGCCCCCGGGCCCGAGGCCGTAGCAGTGGTCGTCGCCGGGGTCGACGATCTGGTACTGCCGGTTGCCCGGCCGCATGTGGAAGATGATGGTGCCGGTCGTGGCCTGCGCCGTGGGCGGTACGGACACGGCGAGCGCCGCGGTGAGCGCTCCGGTGAGGGCCACGGCGCCGAGAAGAGCGGTCTTGCGTCGCATGGACCCAAGGTTCCCGAGGTCGTTTTGTCCTATTCCTCCTGATCCGCAGATTCACCCGCCGTGCCGCTCGGCCGGACGCTGCCCAGCCACAGCACGTCCCGCGCCCGGGTCATCGCCACGAAGAGCTGGCTCCGCATCAGTTCGCCCTGCTCACCGGCGGTCCCCGCGTCGCCCCGGCCGTCCTTCGCCGCCGTCAGGTTCGCCTCGTAACGGGGCAGATAGACCCGTTTGAACTCCAGCCCCTTGGCCCGCCGGTAGCTGCCCAGTTTCACCGCCGCGACCGGCCGCCCGTCGTAACTCTCCAGCAGGCACACCCGTACGCCCGCCCGGGTCAGCAGCCGCCGGTAGCGTTCGATGGCGCGGGTGGCGGGGCACAGCACCGCGGAGTCCGCCAGTTCCTGCGGGCTCAGGCCGCGCAGCACGGCCACCAGCGCCGCGTCGTGCGCCGCGGGCGAGGGCAGCACCGCGCGGACCACCTGGCCGTGGTGGTACGTGAGGTCGACGTCCCGCCGGCCCGGGGTCCGCGAGCCGTCGATGTCCTCGAAGGCGTCCTCGGCGACGACGGACAGCGCGGTGTCCACGATCTCCTTGCCGTTGCGGTAGTTGGCGCGCAGCACCTGTCCGCGGTCGCCGCGGATGTCGATACCGGCGTCCGAGAGCCGGAACCCGCCCGGATGGACGGCCTGCTGCCCGTCGCCCACCAGCAGCAGCCCGTTGGGGCTGTCCCCCACCAGGGAGTGCAGCAGCCGCACCCCGACCAGGGTGAGGTCCTGGACCTCGTCCACGACCACGGCCGCGTACGGGTGGCCGCTGCGGCCGGCCGTCTCGGCGAGCGCGAGGGAGAGCACGTCGTTGAAGTCGTGCACCGCGCGTTCCGTGCGCTGTGCCTCGTACGCCTCGTAGAGCGCCCAGACGGCCTGCCGGTGCGGATGGCGCAGGCTGGTGCGGCGGCGCCGGCGGGGCAGCACGGCGTACTCGTCGAAGGAGGTGATCCCGCGGCCCTTGATGACGTGGTCGATCTCCTCCTTCCAGTAACGGGGCAGCGGATCGATCTCGGCCAGGCAGCTGTCCCGGCCGAGGTGCTTCCAGGCGAGGCTGAAGGCCGTCTCCGCCTTCTCCCGGTGCAGGCGCACCGGTACGTCGCGGGACTGGAGGTACTTCTGCGCCCAGTGGTGCAGGCTGCTGCATTCGATCCGGTCGGCCACCGCGGGGGCCATGGTGGCCAGGAACGTCGCCTGCACCCGCGGCAGGTTGTTGGCGAACGTGACGTACAGGACGCGGCCGCCCGTGCGCTGGGCGAGGTAGGCGGCCCGGTGCAGCGCGACGACCGTCTTGCCGGTGCCGGCCGGGCCGCTGATCCGGGCCGGGCCGGCCCAGTTGCGCCGGACCAGCGCGAGCTGGTCGGGGTCGAGGAAGGTCATCCACCGCTCGATGGGGGCCCGCCGGGCCTCGTCCAGGGCGGCCCGGCGCAGCCCGTCGAGGTCGAAGAGGCCGTCGTCCTCCAGGGAGGGCGCCGACGGTACGGTCGGCGTGGCGGGGGGCCGGGTCTGCGCGGCCCGGGCGTCGGTCCGGTCGGCCGCCGCCGGGTCCTCGTACTCGGGGAAGACCCGGCCCAGGTGCTCGGCGAGCGCCCGTACCGAGCCGGCGGACAGCCGGGTGCGCTCCGAGAGCAGCGCCGGGCCGATCTCGTGCTCGCCCAGCAGCCGCAGCCGGCCCAGTTCGGTGTCGACGCGGTGGCCGGCGAAGGCCATCAGCGGGCGGACCGCCACCGGTGACATGCCCAGCGCGGCCACCGCGCCCTCGGCGGCCTTGGTGACCGCGAGGAGTTTGCGCCGGTGCTCGTCGCGGGAGAACCCACCGGCCCGCAGCCGCCCGCCGGACGGTTCCGGGGCGGCCCGCCAGTTCTTGACGTCGATGACGAAGACCCCGCCGGGCCCGATCAGCAGCATGTCCACGTTGGCCGCCCGGGTGCCCGGCCAGCGCCGGTCCACCAGCAGCCGCCAGCCCCGCTCGGTCAGCATCAGCAGCTGGGCGGCGATCCGCCGCTCCCCCTCGCCCGCCGCCTCCCAGCGTTCCGCCCGCCGACGGGCGGCCCGCCACTGTTCCCGTAACAGCCGCTCCTGGCGCCGGGCCTCCTGGGCCCGCCGTGCCGCCGATCCGCCCGCCGCGCTTCCCGCCGCCGACCCGCCTGACGTCATCCCGCGCCCCCTCACCTCGCCCCGCGTCCCACGGGGCCATGAACCATAGGTCCGTGGCACATGACGCGGTAGTGCGCACAGGAGGGGCACGGGGGCACGGTGCGGGCCCGTGGTCCGCGGTCCACGGGCCCGCCGCGCGCACGGCTATCCGCCGCTTCGCACCGGCCGCCGGGCGGGCCGGAACGCCGAGGTGCCGAGGCCGCCCGGGACGCCCTGCCAGCCGGGCGCGCCCATCGGGTGCCGGAGTTCGGACGCGACGTAACGGCGGCAGTTGCGGTGCCAGTGGAGGATGCCGGCCATCCAGTTCTCCAGCTCGCGGACGTAGCCGTCGAGCACCGCACGGGCCTCCGCGGACAGATGGAAGTCGTCCTGGACGACCGGGAGTTCCTTGGCGGCGAGGTGACGGAACTCCTCGATGCGCGAGGTCATGAGGTCATTGATGATGGCCAGCGCGCTCGGGTAGTCGCACTGGAAGAAGGTCTGGACGACGAGGATCCCGTTGTGCACCTCGCCCTCGTACTCGATCTCCTTCTGGTACGAGAAGACGTCGTTCACCAGGCAGGCGAAGTCGGCGGCGGAGTTCTCCAGCGCACGCAGGGTGCCGGTGCGGTACACCTCGGGCGGCACCCGCCGGCCGTGGCCGATCCGGCACAGGGACATGGTGAGGTCGGACCCGAACGTCGCCCGCCGCATCTCGATGTAGTCGACCGGGTCGGGGATGCGGTGCTGGATCTGGTTGTCGATCTCCCACAGCCAGCTTGCCGTCATGACGTCGACGGCCTGCCGGAAGTCGCGGCGCGCCTCCGGCGTCAGCGACACCACCGTGCGGGGCCACAGGTCCGCGAGGCCGCGTTCGAGGGCGTTGACCGGCTCCGGGACGGGCGCGGTGGCGTCGAGCGGCATGAACGCCGACAGCCGTGCGGTGCAGGCCTTGGCCGAGGCGAGGTCCCGGGTCCGGCCGAAGACCTGCGGGTAGTAGTCGTCGGCGTAGGTGCCCCAGGCCAGCCACTGGGAGTCGAGGTCCAGTTCGTCCGGGGTGGCGTCCGGATGGATGCCGGCCGCGCACAGCGCCAGGTCGTGGCGGACCATCGCCGGCTCGTCCCAGACGTCGGAGAGCGGCACCCCGGGCTGCGGCCGCAGCATGCCCATCCGGTGCGCCCAGTCGAGGGTCCGGCGGCGGGCGCCGTCCAGGTGGGGGCTCAGGGTGAGCGGGAACGGCATGGTGATCTCGGGGATCCGCGCCGGGCCGACCTTCTGGTGGGGGACGTGGGTGTGGCTGCGGAAGCGGTGGGCGCCGGCGGTGGCCGGCGCGGCCCTCAGGTCCGCCGCCGAGGTGCCTGGGCCGGTGAGGGACAACGGCGACCAGGGCCGGGCGGATCCGGCCGCCGCCCCGCCGCCGTTCATGTAGCGGCTGGAGCGCATGTGCCACTCGTGGCCGCCGGACTGCCAGTCCTGCAGCCCCTTGGCGTACGCCAGCACGTCCGCGCAGGACCGCGCGTCCAGGCCGGTCTCCAGGAACAGCGCGGGGAGTTCGGTGACCACGGTGTTCTCGAACTGCTGGAGCCGGGAGGTGATCAGGTCGTTGACCGCGTCCGCGGCCTCCTGGGTGGTGCAGTCCAGGAAGGTCTCCAGCACCAGGACGCCGTTGCTCAGCTCGCCCTCCTCCTCGGTCTCCCGCTGGTAGGAGAAGAGGTCGTTGCGCAGGTGGACGCCGTCGGAGAAGGTGTCGCGCAGCACCCGCAGCGGCCGGGAGCCGGCGACCGCGGCCGGGACCTCGGCGCCGGCCGCGTACTCGACCAGGCCCGCGGACCAGGGTGCGCCGCCGACCTTGCGGCGCATCTCGATGTACTCGACGGGGTTGGGCACCCGGTTGATGTTGATGTTGGACAGTTCCCAGAGGGACTCGTTCAGCAGGTGCTCGGTGCTCTCGGCGAACCGCCGGCGCCAGTCCATCGACATGTGCGGCACGGTGCGGGCCCACAGGTCGGCGAGGCCCGCCTCGACCGGGTTGGTCGGCTCCGGTACGGGCGTGTGGTCGTCCATCGGCATGAAGGCGGGCAGCCGGTCGAGGTACTGCTTGCCGCCCTCCCGGTCCAGGGTGCGCTTGAACTCCTCCAGGAAGTGGTCGTCGAAGAAGAAGACCCAGACGTACCAGTCCGTCACCAGCGACAGCGCGTCCGCGTCGCAGTCCGGGTGGGTGTACGCGCACAGCAGGGCGTAGTCGTGGGCGTCGAGGTCCGACTGCTCCCAGATGCCCGAGCCCTCCAGCATCCCCATGGCGCGGGCCCATCGGCGGCAGTGTGTGCGCGCCGCCTCCAGGTGCGGGTTCAGCCGCGCCGGGTAGGGCGTGTAGAAGCGGGGCAATTCGAATGGCTGGGTCACCGTGGCTGGCCTCTCCCCATACGTGCGGAAGGAGGGCGCGGCGGACCACGCCCCCTGACGGGGCCAGCGCTACCCCGAGGCCCGGCGCTTCAGACGTTGCGGAGTTCGAGCTTCCGCGTCCGCCGCTTTCTGCTCGTTCGCCTCCACATCGGTGACCACTTCAGGCGCTCTTCCGACGCCGCCCTTTCGTTTCCCCGGCCGTAGGGGCGGCACAGACGGTACGGGTGGTAAGGGCGGTGCGGGCGGTGCGCAGGGCGAGCTCCGCCAGGGCTTCCGGGGCGCCCGCCTGGCCCCGTATGCCGGGGAAGGCGTTGACGTCGACGACCACCGGCCCGTCCGGGCCGAGCAGCACGTCCACGCCGTAGACGTCCAGGCCGAAGACCCCGCCGGTGCGCAGCGCGAGCTCCGCCCAGCCGGCGGGCAGTTCGCCGGGCGGCAGCGGCCGGGTCGGCCCGCGCCCGTCCGGTGCCAGCTCCGAGCGGCGCAGCCCGGCGAAGAGCCGCCCGTCGACCACCCACAGCTTGTGGTCCCAGCCGCTGTTCGCGGTGAAGTCCTGGACGACCACCGGCTCTTCGGGCCAGGCGGCCGCCAGCTCCCGCAGCTGTGCGGCGGTGTCGGCGCGGGCCACCAGGTCGCCGCGCCGGCTGTACCGGCTCTTGACCACCAGCGGCCCGGCCGGCTCCCCGGCCGCCGCCAGTTCCCCGACCGTGTCCACCGGCCGGGTCGCGGCGAACGGCAGCCCCGCCGTCCGCGCCAGCTCCGCCATCACCACCCGATCCTGACAACGCGCCGTGGCCGCAGCCGAGTTGACGACCGGGACGCCGTACGACTCCAGGCGGGCGGCCAGCGCCAGCGCCCGCGGGGTCCGTGCCTTGAGGAGGTACACGTCGGCGAGCGCACCGCGGTCCGGGCCGGGCGCCGCACCGTCCGGGTGCAGGGGGGCGACCCGGTGGCCGTCCCCGGTCAGCAGACGGGTGGCCGCGGCCAGCAGCGGGTGCGCCGGGTCCGCCGTGATCAGGCCGATCCTCACCGGTCGCCGCCGATCGCCGCCAGCGGGACGGTCTCGGGTGCGGGCGGCGCCGCGGCGGGCGGCGCCGCGGCCGGTGGCGCGGCGGGCGGCGCCGCGGCCGGTGGCGCCGCGGCGGGTGGCGCCGCGGCGGCCGGCATCCGCCGGTCGCGGCCGGTGCCGTTCCCGCCGTTCCTGCCGTTCCCGCCGTTCCCGCCGCCCCCGGCGGCGAGCCGCAGCACCGCCGCCGAGACCCGGGCCACCGCGTCCGGGACCTGACGGAAGCTCGGGAAGTCGTTGATGTCGACGACCACCGGCCCGTCCGGGCCGAGCAGCACGTCCACGCCGTAGAGGTCGAGCCCGAAGACCGCCCCGATCTCCGCCGCGATCCCGGCGACCTCGGCGGTGAGCGGCACCTGACGTTCCGGTACCTCGGCCCCGGGGTGCAGCGGCGAGCACCGCTCGGTGGCGTACAGCTCACCGGCGACGCAGTAGACCTTCAGATCGGTACCGGAGTTGGGGACGTACGGCTGGGCGATCAGCAGCCCGCCCGGGTTCTCCGGCGCACCCGGCCCGGTCAGCCGGCCGGGGCTCTCGACCAGCCGCACCGCGCGGCCCGAGCTGCCGTCCGCGGGCTTCACCACGAGCGGGAACGCGCTCTCGGGCAGCTGGGCGAACTCCTCGGCCCGGGCCGCCGCGTACGTCACCGGCACCGGCAGGCCGTGGGTGCGGGCGATCACCGCGGCCAGTGCCTTGTCCCGGACGCCGCGGATCGCCCGGGCGTCGTTGACCGTGGTCAGCCCGACCGCGGCGGCGGCCTCCAGCAGGGTCAGCCCCGGCCCGCCCGAGACGGTCTTGAGGACCCAGGCGTCATGGCTGCCCGCGCGGACCGACTCGGATATCGGGATCAGCGAACGGCCCGGCCACAGGACGTCCACCTGGTGGCCCCAGGCGCCGAGTTGGCGGATCACGTCCCTGGGCATGCCGTCGTAGCGGTACTGCTCCTCCACCAGGAAGCAGAGTCTCATCGGGGCATCCTCGTCATCGCCGCGCGTCCGTCCACCGTCCGCCCGGCAGATCCATGACGCATCAGGATCCCACGCGGGGCCCGGCAGGGACGGTGAGGGCCCGTGCGCCGCTACGGATCCCCGCCCGCCCCATGTTTCGGCGAGGTTACGCCACCCTCGGCGCCCGGCACCCCTGCCCTGACCAGGCGCGCCACCGGCCCCGCCGGGCCCAGCGCCACCCCCCACCCCACCTCGCAAATCCCGCATGCCGGAACCCTTGTTCCGCTTCTGGTGCGGTCCTAGGGTCGGGCCACCCCGGGGACGGATCGACGGACGGTACGCACCACGTACCGCAGTACGGGAAGCAGGCGAGCGGCTTGGCGAACGAACAGCACAGCGGATTCGGCCGGCGGGGATTCCTGGCCGGCATGGGCGGCATCATCGGCACATCGGGCCTCGGCGGTGCGAGCCCGGCCGCGGCCGCCGCACCCCACCACGGGCCGCGCCCCGAGGACTTCCACGGCCACCGGCAACTGCTCGTCCCCGAGCTGCTGCTCCTGCCCGAGGGCCCGGTGCGCGGCCGGGCGGTCCTCGTCTCCGGCGGCACCTTCCGCGCCGTCGGACCGGCCGAACAACTCATCAAAGCCCACCCCGACCTCCAACCCGTCCGCCTGGACGGCCACTTGCTGATGCCCGGCTTCGTGGACGCGCACCACCACCTGACCCAGAGCTTCGGCAAGGCCCAGTCCTTCGGCCAGCCCTCGGAGATCTTCAAAACCGTCTGGGAGCCGCTGGAACACGCCCTCGACGAGGAGAGCGCCTACGTCTCCGCCAAACTCGCCGCCCTGGAGGCGCTGCGCGGCGGCTTCACCACCGTCGCCGACGCCGGCACCCGCGCCCCCGTCGACGTCCGGGCGATCGCCCGGGGCACCGAGGAAGCCGGCATCCGCTGCGTACTGGGCAAGATCGTCTCCGACGGCACCGGCGGCCCCGCCCACCTCGAACGGTGGGACGGCCACCCCCTCGTCCACCCCTCCCTGGCCATCGCCGTACCCGAGGACGCCACCGCCGAGACCCTCAAGAAGACCGCCGCGCTGTGCGCCGAGGCCGGCGCGGTCCTCCAGATCCACGTCAACGAGCACCTCGCCTCCGTGGAACGCTCGTTGAAGAGCGTCGGCCGGCGCCCGGTCGAACACCTCCACCACATCGGCGCGCTGGGCCCGCACACCCTCGGCGCCCACGCCACCCTCCTCACCCCCACCGAGATGCGGCTGCTGGCCGACTCCGGCGCGGCGATCAGCTACAACCCGGTGGCCAGCGCCTGGAAGGGCAACGGCGTCACCCACGCCACCATGCTGGCCGCCCTGGGCGTCCGCTTCGGCATGGGCACCGACGGCACCCGCGGCGACGGCTTCCGCCTGGTGGACGCCGGCGAGACCGCCCAGCGGCTCGCGTACGGCCTGGGCTCGGGCGACTCGGTCTGCGGCGCCGGCCGGATGTGGCTGGACCACGCCACCACCCACAGCGCCGACGCCGTCGGCCTCGGCAAGGTCACCGGCGAGATCGCCACCGGCAAGGCCGCCGACTACCTCGTCGTGAACCTCGACGTCCCCGAACTCACCCCCTCCTACGACCTGCGCTGGGAACTCGTCCGGCTCGCGAACCGCGACCAGATCGCCGCCGTCGTCGTGGCCGGCCGCCTCCGCCTGTGGCACGGCCGGCCCACCGACTGGGACGCCCACGCCCTGGTCACCCGCGCCGCGGAACTCGGCCCCCAGGTCGTCGAACGCGCAAAGATCCAACGGGTGGAGCCGGTGTACGAGTCATAGGACCGGCCCGGGCGCGGGACTCCCCCGCGCGGTGCCCGCGGCCGGGGCCACCGGCCCGCACAGCAGCGTCCCCTTGCGCCCCCACCGGTCGGCGAGCGCGCCCGCAGGCACCAGCAGACCGGCGAAGACCACGACATGGCCGTCCACGACCCGGACCACCGCCTGCGCCGACGGGTGCAGCGCACTCGCCGACAGGTCCGGCAGCGCCAGATTGACCGCGGACACCATGCCCACGACCAGGCTGACGCACAGGCACATCGCGGCGGTCAGCGCCCCGCGCCGCCCCGGCGCGGCCGCCACCCGCTCACTCCACAACGGAGTTGACGTCCCGCGCCCGGTCCAGCGTGGCCTGCAGCGTCAGCCGGTCCCCCCGCAGATGGATGAACTCCAGGTCGGCCGGCCGCCCGTCGGCCAGCCGGGTCAGCCGCTCCACCGCGAGCACCGCCCCGCCCTCCGGCATCGCCAGCACCTCGCACGTCGCCGGATCCGCGACCACCGCCCGCACCGACACCTCCGCCCGGCCCAGCGGCGCCCCCGCCACCCGCTCGATCAGATCGAAGACGTCGTGCCGCTCCAGCGTCGCCCGCCCCCGCGCCAGCAGCGGCTCCCCGACCTCCGGAATCAGATACGTGCAGTCCAGCGACAACGGCGCCCCGTCCACCCGCCGCAACCGCTCCAGATAGACCGCCGCCGCCCCCTCCGCCAGCCCCAGCCGCCGCGCCACCGCCAACGGCGGCCGCACACTGCCCGCCTCCCGCACCTCGTTGACGACCGCACCGTGCCGCTGCAGCACCTCCGCCAGCCCGGACAGCTCCCCCAGAGGATGCTGGTACGTCCGCCCGGCCACCACGGTGCCGACCCCCCGGCGCCGCTCCACCAGACCCTCGTCCCGCAGCAGCCCCAGCGCCTCCCGCACGGTGTTCCGGGACGTACCGAACTCGGCCACCAGCGCCCGCTCGTCCGGCAGCACCCCGCCCGGGAACGCCCCGCGCAGCACCTGGCCCCGCAGCACATGCGCCACCCGGCGCGCCTGATCCGCCCGCCGGCCCTGTTCCGCCGCCATCCGCAGCCCTCCTCCCGCCGCCCGCGACGCTAGGCGACCGGTGTTGCCGCGAGGTTACGCCGCCCCACCTGACCTGCACAGATTCCTGAACTGCCGGTTTGCGCGACGGGCCCGGGGCTGCGCCACCGCCCGCCGCCCGCGGACCGCTACCGTGAGGCGATCACGCACACCGTGCGTACCGCCCGGCGAGCACGCGCGCCGGGCCGCCCGGCACCCCCGCGCGCACGGCGTCCGGCGATCACCCACTCACGTGCTCACGTGCTGCGTGCTCACGAGCTCAGCGCACGTGCTCACACAGGCCCCGGACGGACAGGGAGGTCCAGCAGTGACCCACAAGGCCGTGCCCTTCGACGACCTCGACCGGAAGATCATCGCGGCGCTGCTCGACAACGGCCGGGCGAGCTTCGCGGAGATCGGGACGGCCATCGGGCTGTCCTCCACCGCGGTCAAACGCCGGGTGGACCGGCTGCGCGAACACAACGTGATCACCGGCTTCTCCGCCACCGTCCGCCCCGCTGCCCTGGGCTGGCTCACCGAGGCGTACGTCGAGGTCTACTGCGACAGCGCCGCGCCGCCCCGCCGACTGGCCGAGGTCGTCCGCAACCACCCGGAGATCGCCGCGGCCATGACCGTCACCGGCGGCGCCGACGCCCTGCTGCACGTGCGCGCCACGGACGTCGAGCACTTCGAGGAGGTCCTGGAACGGATCCGCACCGAACCGTTCATCCGGAAGACGATCAGCTACATGGTCCTCTCCCACCTCCTCCCGGACGCCCCGGAGGCCGGAGCCCAAGCAGCAAACGAGCGCGCCTGAGCGAAACCACGCAGGATTCCTGCTCGCACACGCAGCATTCGTCGCTTGTGGCCGGAATCGACCTCTCCTTACCGTGGTAATCCCCGGGTGGGTGATCAGTGACCCTCTGTCACACCTCACCGATCCCGCCCACCCACCTGCCTCACCGGAGAGGAAGGGATACTTCTGTGCCGACGAGTACTGCCACCAGCAGCGCCAGCACCCCGATCCCGCCGGCCGCGGCCCGCACGGCGCGCCCCCGCCGCTACCTGATGTGCGAGCCCCGCCACTTCGACGTGCGCTACGCCATCAACCCCTGGATGCACGAGGGCGCACAGGTCGACACCGCCCTCGCCGCCCGCCAGTGGGCGGCGCTGGTCGACGCCTACCGCGCGCACGGCCACACCGTCGAGACCGTGCCGCCGGTACCCGGCCTGCCCGACATGGTCTTCGCCGCGAACTCCGCGCTCGTCGTGAACGGCCGGGTCTTCGGCTCGCAGTTCCACGCCCCGCAGCGCCGCCCCGAGGCCACCGAGTACGAGACCTGGTTCAAGGCCGCCGGCTACGACGTCTACCGGCCCGTGGCCCTCTGTGAGGGCGAGGGCGACCTCGTCCCGGCCGGCCGCTACGTCCTCGCCGGCACCGGCTTCCGCACCGCCCGCGCCGCCCACGACGAGGTGCAGGAGTTCTTCGGCGTCCCGACCATCGGCCTGCAGCTGGTCGACCCGTACTTCTACCACCTCGACACCGCGCTCTTCGTCCTCTCCGAGGACCCCGCCACGGGCGACGCGGAGATCGCCTACTACCCCGGCGCCTTCTCCTCCGGCAGCCGCGAGGTACTGCGCCGACTGTTCCCCGGCGCCGTGCTCGCCACCCGGGACGACGCCATGACGTTCGGCCTCAACTCCGTCTCCGACGGCCGGCACGTCTTCGTCGCACCGCCGGCCACCGCCCTGATCGACCAGCTCGCCGCCCGCGGCTACGTCCCCGTCCCCGTCGACCTCTCCGAGTTCCACAAGGCCGGCGGCGGCATCAAGTGCTGCACCCAGGAGATCCGCTCATGACCGCACCCGTCCGCACCGTCCCGACCCCCACGGCCCCGGCCCGTGCGCCCCGTTCGTCCGCCGAGCTGATCCGCGCCGAGGGCCCGGTCCTGGCCCACAACTACCACCCGCTGCCCGTAGTGGTGGCGCGCGCCGAGGGCTGTTGGGTCGAGGACGTCGAGGGCCGCCGCTACCTCGACATGCTCGCCGGCTACTCCGCCCTCAACTTCGGCCACCGGCACCCGGCCCTCATCGAAGCCGCACACCGCCAGCTCGACCAGCTCACCCTCACCTCCCGCGCCTTCCACAACGACCGGCTCGCCGGCTTCGCCGAGGCCCTCGCCGAACTGACCGGCCTGGACATGGTCCTGCCGATGAACACCGGCGCCGAGGCGGTGGAGAGCGGCATCAAGGTCGCCCGCAAATGGGCCTACGACGTCAAGGGCGTCCCGGCCGACCGCGCGACCATCGTCGTGGCCGACGGCAACTTCCACGGCCGGACCACCACCATCGTCGGCTTCTCCGACGACGCCACCGCCCGCACCGGCTTCGGCCCCTACGCCCCGGGCTTCCGCACCGTCCCCTACAACGACCTCGCCGCCCTCGAATCCGCCGTCGACGACACCACGGCCGCCGTCCTCATCGAGCCCATCCAGGGCGAGGCCGGCGTCATCATCCCCGACGAGGGCTATCTGACCGGAGTACGCGAACTGACCCGGCGGACCGGCTGCCTCTTCATCGCCGACGAGATCCAGTCCGGCCTCGGCCGCACCGGCACCACCCTCGCCGTCGACCACGAATCCGTCCTCCCCGACGTCCTCCTGCTCGGCAAGGCACTCGGCGGCGGCATCGTCCCGGTCTCCGCCGTCGTCGCCCGCCGCGAGGTCCTCGGCGTCCTCGGCCCCGGCCAGCACGGCTCAACCTTCGGCGGCAACCCGCTCGCCGCCGCGGTCGGCTCTGCCGTCATCGAACTGCTCGCCACCGGCGAGTTCCAGCGCCGCGCCGCCGAACTCGGCGCACAACTGCGCACCGGCCTGGCCGCCCTCACCGGCAAGGGCGTCACCGGCTTCCGCGCCCGCGGCCTGTGGGCCGGCGTCGACATCGACCCGGCCCTCGGCACCGGCCGCGAGATCAGCGAACGCCTCCTGGCCGAAGGCATCCTGGTCAAGGACACCCACGGCTCCACCATCCGCCTCGCCCCGCCGTTGACCATCACCGAGGAGGAGCTGGCATCGGCGCTGGCGGGGCTGGGACGGGCGTTGGGTTAGGGGCGGGGCCGGCTCGGCGCCTGGTCGGGGGCCGGCCTGCGGGGGAGCTGGCATCGGCGCTGGCCGGGCTGGGACGGGCGTTGAGCTAGGAGCGAGGCTGGGGCGGGGGCCGGCTCAGCGCCCGTTCGGGAGCCGGCCTGCGGGGTCGGCACTAACGGTGCAGTCACTACGGGGCAGTCACTGCGGGACCGTCGGCCGTCGTTACGGGGCAGCCGCCTCCCCGCTGTCCGAACGGGCTTTCCGAACGGGCTATCCGAACCGGCTATCCGACCAAACCATCCGATCGGGCCGCCGCCAGCAGAATTTCGGCGGCGGCCCGCGCCTGTCGTGCCGCCCCCGCCTCCCCCACGACGGCGGCCGCGCTGATCGCCCCGTCGACGAGCAGCGCCAACTGATTGGCGAGCAGCGAGCGTTGCTGCACCGGAAGCCCACCCGGCAGGTCGCTCCGAAGCCCACTCGACGGATCACTCGACAGGTCACTCACGAGACCGCCGAGATAGCTCACCAGCGCCTGCTTGTGCTCCCGCGCGGCCCGCGCGACCTCCTCCGACGTGGCCCCCAACTCCCCGAACGAGTTGAGGAAGGCACACCCCCGGAAGCCCGGCTCCGCGAACCACTCCGCCAGCCGGTCGAAGACCGCCAGCACCCGCCCCTCCGGCCCTTCACCGTGCGCGTCCACGTACTCCGCGAGCGCCGCCCGCCACCGCACATCCCGCCGCCGCAGATACGCCTCGACGAGATCCTGCTTGGCCGGAAAACACTGGTAGAGCCGCTTGAGCGAAACCCCCGCGGCGGCCCGCAGCTCATCCATTCCGACGGCCTGGACACCGCGCCCGTAGAACAGCTCCTCCGCGGCATCGAGTATCCGCTCCCGAGCTTCATCCTGAGCCGTACGGCCACCCTCGCGAGCCGCACGGCCACCTTCCCGATCCGCACGGACGCCTTTCCGATCCGCACGGGCTTCGCCGTGAGTCGTACGGGCTTCTTTCCGTTGCATGGGCTGCATGGGCTGCATGGGTGTCCAGGCTGGTCGTGGCGGCTAGGGGCCGATCGAGAAATCCGGTAGCGGAGACTCCGGTACGGGGAGTCCCGTAGCGAAGAGAACGATCGTTCTCTACACTAACCGACACTCACCCAGAGAACGCCCGTTCTCCTCCACCCCCCTCCCTCTTCCCCCCTCCCCCAAGAGAGGTGCGCCATGACATCACCACGCCCACCCTTCCCCCCGTTCGACGAGCAGAGCGCCCTACAGAAGGTCCAGGCCGCCGAGGACGCCTGGAACACCCGCGACCCCGAGCGGGTGGCCCTCGCCTACACCGAGGACTCGATCTGGCGGAACCGCGACACCTTCCTCCACGGCCGCGACGAGATCATCGCCTTCCTCCGCCAGAAGTGGGCCCGCGAGCTGGACTACTCGCTACGCAAGGAACTCTGGTCGTTCCACGGCAACCGCATCGCGGTCCGCTTCCAGTACGAGAGCCACGACACCGACGGCCAGTGGTGGCGCAGCTACGGCAACGAGCTGTGGGAGTTCGACGAGCACGGCCTGATGCGCCGCCGCGAGGCCGGCATCCACGACGTCCCCATCCAGCCCTCCGCCCGCCGCATCTTCGGCCCCCGCCCAGACCACGAAAAAGGCACCCAGCTCCCCTTCGCCTGACCTCGCCCCCGCCCCGCCCCCGCCCCCGCCCCTCTAACGCAGCCCCCCTCGCACGCCCCTTCCCCAGCCAACTCCCCCACCCCTAACTCTCTGCTACCCTCAGGACGGAACTAATCACGCTCCGTAATCGTTGCCGGATAAGAGGAGGCGAGGCAGGGAGGCAGGCCAGGCACGACAAGTCACGGCGCAACGCGGTGCAGCACGGTGCGGTGCATCCTCTTGATGCTCCGCCCTCCCGGTCATGGCGTTCGCCCTGCTACGCGTCCGCCCCGCGCTCCCTGCGCCGCCCCGGACCACCGTTCCCGCCCCACCCGGGCGGCCCTGCCCGGGTGGGGCGTGGGCCACCGGCGGCGTGAGCCACCACCTCCCCCAGCACAGCCACCCCCTCCGCGATCTCCCCCGCCGTACGCGCCGCATAGCCGAGCACCAGGCCCGGCGCACCCGCCCGCTGCCGGTGCCAGGCCAACGGCTGCACCTTGACGCCCCGTTCAAGCGCAGCCGCCGCCCACCCCACGTCGGTCACACCAGCCGAGTCAGCGGCCCCAGCCAAGCCGGCCACGTCGACCAAGCCGGCCGCGTCGGTCACGTCGTCCACATCGGTCAAGTCGGCCGCCTCGGTCACGTCGGCCGCGTCCCCGAACGTGAGCGTCAGGTGGAGCCCCGCCGCCGCGCCGTGCACGGTCGCGCCGGGCAGGTGGCGTCGGACCACGGCGATCATGGCGTCCCGGCGCTGACGGTGGCGCCGCCGCATCCACCGCAGCCGGCGCTCCAGTTCACCCGTCTCCATCAGCCGCGCCAGTACCAACTGCGGCAGCACGGCGTTGCCGAGGTCCGCGAACCGCCGGGCGTCGACCAGTGCCTCCCGGTACGCCGGCGGTGCCAGCAGCCAGCCCACCCGCAGCGCGGGCGCGAGCAGCTTGGAAACGCTGCCCGCGTAACAGACCTGCTCGGGGAGGAGCGAGCGCAACGCGGCCACCGGCGGGCGGTCGTAGCGGTGCTCGGCGTCGTAGTCGTCCTCGATGATCAGCCCGCCGTCCTCCGCCGCCCAGCGCATCAGCTCCCGCCGCCGCGCGCCGCCCAGCACCACGCCGGTGGGGAACTGGTGCGCCGGCGTGAGCAGTACCGCCCGCGCCCCGCTCGCCCGCAGTTCCTCGACCCGCACCCCCTCGTCGTCCACCCCCACCGGCGGCGTCGCCACGCCCCAGTACCGCAGATGCTGCCGCGCCCCCAGCGACCCCGGCTCCTCCACCGCGATCTCGCGGATCCCCGCGCCCCGCAGCACCTGCGCGACCAGCCCGAGCGCCTGCGCCGTACCGGCGGTGATGATCACCTCCTCCGGATCCACCGCGATCCCCCGATAACGCGCCAGCCAGCCGGCGACCGCCCGCCGCAGCGCGGGCGCACCCCGCGGATCCCCGTAGCCGAACCCGGCGGCCGGCAACCCGGCGAGCACCTCCCGCTCGGCCCGCAGCCAGGCCGCCCGCGGAAACGCAGCGAGATCCGGTACGCCCGGCGACAGATCGATCCGCGCCGGCGCCGCCCGCAGCACATCGAAAACGTCGGGCCCGATATCCGCGTCGGGCCCCCTATCCGCTCCGGCGCCCAGCCCCACAACACCCGGCCCCGCGCCCGACGCCCCGGCGCCCGGCCCGATCCCCGCGCCCGCCGACCCTCCGCCCGACCTCATCCCTGCCCCGATGCCCGCCCCGGCCCGGGAAGCGAACGGCTCCGGCGGGCCCGCCTCGCCCGCCGCCTCGCCCGCCGCCTCCCCCACCAGATCGGCCACTGGTCCGGCCACGGCATCGACCATTGCGTCGACCACTGGGGCAGCCATCGGGTCGGCCGAAGAAGTGGCCAGCGGGCCGACCGAAGGACCGGCCACCCCCCGTTGGCGGTTGCGGTTGGCCACCCGGCTGTCTGAAGGGCAATCCGCAGGGATGTTCATCGAGCCGCCCGAAGGAACACCCATAGGCGCGGTCCCGGACACCCCCGGAGAACCGACCACTCCAGACCCGGTCACCGGCTCACCCGAAAAACCGAACACCCCAGCCGCGGTCACCGGCGCCGCCATGACCGCCGGCTCCGCCATGACCGCCGGCTCCGCCATGACCGCCGGCGCCGCCACGACCACCGTCCCGCCCCTCCCCCGCCCCGCGAGCTGCCCGTCCTCCCCCAGCCGTCGGTAGGCCTCGGTCACCACACCCCGCGAAACCCCCAGGTCAGCGGCGAGCACCCGGGTCGCCGGCAATCTGCTCCCGACCGGCAGCCGGCCGTCTGCGATGGCCTCCCGCAGTCGCCGCGCCAGCCAGTCGGCCCGTCCCCCGGCCGCTGCCTCCCGGATGTCCAGTTGAAGAAAGTCAGAGGTCCCCGCCGCCTTTATGGACCCCTCAGCCGCCCCGCCTTTGGACCTGTTCACCGATCCATTGTCCGCGCCACGCTGTCCCCATGCCCACCAAGAACCACGCCCGCTCCACCAACTCCCCCTATGTCCACGGCTATTCGCCCCGGGAGGCCCGCCGCCTCGGTGACCAGGCCGAGACCCTGGCCGCACTGCTGCACGCCGGTACGGCCTACGAGCCCGGCAGCCGCGTACTGGAGGCCGGCTGCGGGGTGGGCGCGCAGACCGTTCACCTCGTACGCAGCAGCCCCGGCGCGCAGATCGTCGCCGTCGACCGCTCGGAGGAGTCACTCGCCCAGGCCCGCGCCCACATGGCGGCTCAGGCCCCCGCCGCCCCCGTCACCTGGCACCACGCCGACCTGCGCCAACTCCCCTACTCCGACGCCTCCTTCGACCACGCCTTCACCTGCTTCGTCCTGGAACACCTCCAGGACCCGGCACAGGCGCTGGCCGAACTGCGCCGCGTCCTACGCCCCGGCGGCACCCTCACCGTCATCGAGGGCGACCACGGCTCGGCGCTCTTCCACCCGGCCAGCCGCCACGCACAGGCCGTGATCGACCACCAGGTACGCCTCCAGTCCGCGGCCGGCGGCAACGCCCTCATCGGCCGCGAACTGCACCCCCTGCTCGCACAAGCCCAGTTCGCCGCGATCACGGTGCGCCCCCGCACGGTCTACGCCGACGCCACCCGCCCAGCCCTGGTGGACGGCTTCACCCGCAAGACCTTCATCGCCATGATCGAATCTGTACGCGATGAGGCGCTGTCGGCCGGGCTCACCACCACGGCCGCCTGGAACCGCGGAATCACCGACCTCCACCGCACCACCGACCCCAACGGCACCTTCCACTACACCTTCTTCAAGGCAACGGCCCTCAAGCCCCGGTCTTGACCGCAGCCCCAGCCTTGACCGCAGCCCCGGTCTTCACCGCCGTCACGAGCTTCCCCAGGCCTCGACGGGAAACACGACGACCGGCCGTCCGGCACTGGCGACCAGCCCACCCGGCACTGGCGACCGGCCCATCCCGCACTTTGGAATCCCACTGGAATCCTGAGTCACGGACGGGGGCGGCCAAGGGGTGACCGTCGAGGACCTCGACCGCCCGCGCCAAGCCCTCCGACATCCTCAGCCTCGCCCCCGCCTCCGACCCCCGAGCACCCACACTGAGGGGCACCCCCGGCCGAAAGCCCCAGCGCCGTCCCCCCCCCGTCAGCGCCGTCCACCCCCGTCAGCCCTCCATCCCCTCCCCATCACTCTGCCGCCCTGCCGCCCTGCCACCCTTCCGACCTGCCGCCGTCCGGCCCCCTGCCCCTGCCCCCTGCCGACGCCGATGGGGAAGATCCGAAAGGCCCTCGGAGCCGACGTTCCAACTCACCGGCATCCCCCCATAGGCCCCCCGCGTTCGAGGGCGCTAATGTCGGATTTCCAGGAACGTAACGGGGGAGGGCAGCCGCCGATGGTGCAGGACGACGCGGTGATCGGCTGCACGGGAGTGCTCCTGATCGGCACTCGTGGGGCTGCCGGTCCCGGTGAGGTTCTGGTGCGGGTCAGGGGTGGCTCCGAGGCCTTTCTCGCCTGGTCCGCCGAGCCCCTTCCAGTAGGGGCAACCGTGCTCGTGATCGAGTCCCGTGGCAATCGCCAGGTCGACGTCATGGAGTGGACCGATCCGTTGGACGCGTTGACCGGCGACGCCGGCAACGCCGGCTGAGGAGACGAAATGTTCGGTTACCGCGTTCCCGCCCCAGATCAAGCCATGCTGATCTCGGGCGGCAGGCGTGGACAGGGCGGCGCGCCATTCCGGGTGGTGACCGGTCACGGAAAGTTCGTGCTGCCGGTGTTCCGCAAGGTGCGCTTCCTGACCCTGGCGATGTGCGAGGCAGAGGTCGCCGAGACCTGTGTGACCCGGCAGGGCATCTCGCTCACCGTCCGTGCCGTGATCGCGTTCAAGGTGGGCAACGACACCGAGAGCGTGGTCAACGCCGGCCAGCGGTTCCTGTCCGACCAGGACCAGATGTCGGTCCTGACCGGCCGGATCTTCGCCGGCCACCTGCGCTCCATCATCGGTTCGATGACGGTCGAGGAGATCGTCACCGAGCGCCAGAAGCTGGCCACCGAGGTGCTGGAGACGTCCAAGACCGAGATGGCCAAGATCGGCCTGATCGTGGACTCGCTGCAGATCCAGTCGATCGACGACGGCGACACCGGCTACATCGAGGCGATGTCCGCCCCGCACAAGGCCGCCATCCAGCGCCAGGCCCAGATCGCCCAGGCCCAGGCCACCCAGGCTGCGGTCGAGGCGCAGCAGGAGGCCGCCCGTAATCAGGCCGAGTACAACCGGCAGACCGCGGTCGTCCAGGCCGAGTACTCCGCCGAGGTGGACCGCGCCCAGGCCCGTGCCGCCCAGGCCGGTCCGCTCGCCCAGGCCCACGCGCAGCAAGAGGTCCTCGCCGCCCAGACCGAGCTCGCCGGACGCCGCGCCCAGCTGCGCCAGCAGGAACTGGTCGCCGAGGTCGTCAAGCCCGCCGAGGCCGAGGCGGAACGCATCAAGCTGCTGGCCACGGCCGAGGCCGAGCGGATGAAGATCCAGGCCGAGGCCGCCGCCTCGTACGACCGCGTGGCCCTGGACCGGATGCTCATCGACCAGCTTCCCCAGATCGTCAAGGAAGCCTCCGCGGGCCTGTCCAACGCCAATGTCAACGTCCTCAACGGCACCGACGGCCTCGGCGAAATCGCCGCCGGCCTCGTCGGCCAGGGCCTGACCATCCTCGACTCGGTCCGCCGCAACCTCGGTACCCCCGACAACCAATCCCCCACCAAGTCCCCCTCCTCCCCCTCCACCTCCAACTCCCCCTCGAACCCCACGCCGTCCGGCCGCGTGGAAATCGAATAGCCGCCGTCTCGGGACCCACCCCGAGACCAACCCCGGGACCAGCCCCGGGCCCGAACTCACCAGGGCCCGGGGCTCAGGGAACGGCCTCAAGCTCCTCGGCGCCGCTGGCGTTCCTCCTCAGCGTGCTCGGCGTGCTTGTGCCGGGCGTAGCCGACCAGGTGGTTGAGGACGGCGACGGTGGCGGCGATGTCCGCGTCGTCGAAGTCGGCGAGTGCATCGCGCAGGCCGGCCTGACTGGTCTGCTGCAGGCGCTGGAGGACGGCCTTGCCGTGCGGAGTGATGGCCACCTTCCGGGCGCGCCGGTCCAGCGAGTCCTGGGTACGTTCGACCAGGTCCTGCGCCTCCAACTGACCGATCTGCCGGGTGACATGGGGCGGCTCGACCATCAGCAGCTCGGCGAGATCGCCCACCCGGCAGATGCCGCCGCTGTCCTCCAGGGCCATCAACAACCAGAGGTCGGAGCGGGCCGCCGTCACGCCCGCCTGAGTCGCCTGGCGCTCGTGAGCCCGTGAGCGGGTGAGCAGATAGGACAGCGTGGCCAGCACCCTTTGCAGCGCGGCGGTGGGGTCCTGGTCTCTTCCGGGGTCCGGCATGCAGGCACTTTAGCGGCCGTTGGGATTCCGGAACCCCCAGCGCATACCAGGATCAGCGCTGCTCAGTACCTGTTTGCACGCTGGTTCCCGTACCCGAGCCGGAGCGCTTCCCGCACCCGCGCCGAAACGGTTCCCCCACCCGCGCCGGAACGGTTCTCGCACCGCAGCCGGAGCGGTGCCCGCATCCCCTCCGTGCCGGTTCCCTCACCGGGGCCTGCCGCGCGGGGCGGGGTCTGGGAGGCGGGTGGGGCCTCGGTTTTGAGCCAACCTTGGGGAGGCTCGGATCTTTCCTTCCGTCGCTTGCCGGCGCTGAGTTAACGTGTGAACGGTTAGTTGCTTAACTTAGGTAAGTAGTTGTGCGCGCGTCGGACCGGAATTCGGACGCCGTGACGTCGTGTCGTGCGCTTGCAACATCCCGTCGAGGAGTGGCGCCACCCCGCACCGTTGGCCACGGCAGAGCCGTGTCCCGATCGTGGAAGGACCAGCCGAATGACGACCGTAGAGCCCATCGACGTGAAGGATGGCGCCGACAGCGTTGATGCCGTCGGCACCGCAGGAACCGGAACCGCCCACGCCCTCAGCGACCCCGGCAGCGCCCCTCTCGCCCATGAGAGTGGGCTGATGGTGCCGGTGGGGCGGGAGAGCGGGTGTCCGTTTGATCCGCCGGCGGGGGTGGAGCGGGTGCGGCGGGAGCAGCCGGTGGTGCGGGCGACGCTGTGGGACGGGTCGTCGTGTTGGCTGGTGACGCGGCATCAGGACGTGCGAGCGGTGCTCGGGGACCCCAGGTTCAGTGCGGATGCGACCCGGCCCGGGTTTCCGTTCCTCACGGCCGGTGGGCGGGAAATCGTCGCCAACAACCCCACCTTCATCCGCAAGGACGACCCCGAGCACGCCCGGCTGCGCCGGATGCTCACCGCCGACTTCATGGTCAAGAAGGTGGAGGCGATGCGTCCGGAGGTGCAGCGCATCGCCGACGAGTTGCTCGACCGGATGACCGACGGGCGGAGTGCGGCGGATCTGGTGGCCGAATTCGCGTTGCCGCTGCCCTCGTTGGTGATTTGTCTGTTGCTCGGTGTGCCGTACGAGGACCATGAGTTCTTCCAGCGGCGCAGCGGCATTCTGCTCAGCCTCCGGTCCGAGCCGGAGGACATCCGTACCGCGCAGCAGGAACTGCACGAGTATCTGGTCCGGCTCGCCCGGTCCAAGCGTGAGCGGCCGGACGACGCCATCGTCAGCCGGCTGGTCGCCCGGGGCGAGCTCGATGACCACGAGATCGCGTCGATGGGGCGGCTGTTGCTGGTCGCCGGGCATGAGACGACCGCCAATATGACGGCCCTCTCCACGCTCGCGCTGCTCCGTAACCCCGGCCAATTGGACCGGCTGCGCAACGATCCGTCGCTGATCAAGGGTGCCGTGGAGGAGCTGCTGCGCTATCTGACGATCGTGCACAACGGTCTGCCGCGGCTCGCCACCGAGGACGTCACCCTTGGTGGTGTCACCATCCGTGCCGGCGAGGGGGTGCTGTGCACGCTCAACAGCGCCAACCGCGACGACGAGGTCTTTCCCGACGGCGATGTCCTCGACGTGGGCCGGGACGCGCGCCGTCATGTCGCGTTCGGCTTCGGCGTCCACCAGTGCCTGGGGCAGCCGCTGGCCAGGGTGGAGCTGCAGATCGCCCTGGAGACGCTGCTCCGCCGGCTGCCGGACCTGCGGCTCGACGTTCCCTTCGAGGAGATCCGTTTCCGGCATGACATGGGGGTTTACGGGGTGTACGCGCTGCCGGTCGCGTGGTGACCCGGACGACGGCCTGGGGACCACAGCTCAGGGACCACGGCCTAGAGACCACAGCTTAGGACCACGCCTAGAGACCACGGCCCAGTCGGCCGGGGCCCAGACGCCTGGGGCCTTCGGCCCCCGCTCAGCGGGCCCCCGCCCTCGGCCCCGCCGGTACCAGGTGCGGGCCCCACCGTTTTCGCCATCACTGAGGAGAGAGTCATGCGCGTCCAGATCGACCAGGAGAAGTGCTGTGGGGCCGGGAGCTGTGTGCTGTCCGCGCCCGAGGTGTTCGACCAGCGGGAGGAGGACGGCATCGTTGTCCTGCTCGATGCTGCGCCGCCGGCCGAGCTGCATGACGCGGTGCGGGAGGCCGCGGCGATCTGCCCGGCGGCCGCGATCACCGTGGAGCAGGTCGAGCGGGTGTAGCCGCCGGCGAATGGCCTCCCGACGATGCCCGCCGGATCGATTCGGCAGTACTCCTTCGTGTGACGGGCACATCGTCGGGCATGCGCATGGGCAGCTCGCTTTTCGCGCGGGGCGCCGAGCCCCCGCGGGAGAAGCAGGAAAGGAAGCTGCCCATGCGTCTGTCCGAGAACGCGTCCCAGAGGGCGTCCCGGAGCGGGTCCCAGAGCGCGCCCCAGAGAAGACCCCAGAGCGGGTCCCACAGCCCCTCCGTAGCCCTGTCCGGGGGCGTGCCCGCACGTGAGCCCGGTTATGGGCCCGTGCCTGGGCCCGGTAATGGGCCCGTACGTGAGCCCGGCGATGGGGCGGCCGTGCGTGAGCCCGGTGAGGAGCCCGTGCGTGAGCCGGGGCGCGGAGCCGTGGGTCGGGCCGCGCCTTTGCGTCGTTCCGTCACCGCGGTCGCCACCGTGCTCGGGGCACTCGCGCTTGCCGTGGCGTTGCCGGCGTCCTCGGCCGGGGCGGCCACCGGCCCGTTCAGCTACGTCTACGACGACGGGACCGGTCCGCGCATGGGGCTGCTGGCCGATCCGCCCAGCTTGGAGTGCATCACGCTGCCGGAGGTCGCCGACCCGGCCGTTCCGCCCGCGCACACGCCCAGGAACTACACCGCCTCCACGGCGACGGTCTTCGCCGGCGCCGACTGCACGGGCGACTACTTCAATCTTCGGCCGAACGGCGGCCATGCCTCCGAGCGTCTGAAGGTCCGGTCGGTCGTCTTCTCCTGACGGCATGCCCACGACCATGCCGACGACCGTGCCCACGACGGTGCCCGCGACCATGCACATGCCGGTGCCCACGGCCCTCGCATGCCCGCGCCCGTCCGGGCCGTAGCGTCGTGGGCCCGTCGCCCGAAGGTGGTTCCGCCAGTACTAGGCCTGCTGTGCATATGTTGAACGGTGCACTGGTTACGGAAAGCGGAACCACGCATTCTCGGTGGCATGACCCACACCTCTGTCTCCGCGTACGCCGCCCCCGCCCCGAAAGCACCGCTGGAGCGGATCACGATTCCGCGCCGCGAGCTGGGGGCCCACGACATCCTGATCGAGATCAAGTACGCCGGCATCTGCCATTCCGACATCCACACCGTGCGCGCCGAGTGGGGCGACGGCGGGACCTTCCCGATCGTTCCCGGCCATGAGATAGCCGGTGTGGTGGCCGAGGTCGGCGCCGAGGTCACCCGTTACCGGACCGGTGACCGGGTCGGTGTCGGCTGTTTCGTCGACTCCTGCCGCGAGTGCGACAACTGCCGGGCGGGCCTGCAGCAGTACTGCACCGGCGAGCTCGGCAACGTCGGCACGTACAACGCGACCGGCCGGGACGGCGAGCCCACGTACGGCGGTTACTCGACGCACCTGGTGGTGGACGAGAACTACGCGCTGCGCATCCCCGACGCCCTCCCGCTGGATGCCGCGGCCCCGCTGCTCTGCGCCGGCATCACGCTCTACTCCCCGCTCGCCCACTGGAAGGCCGGTCCCGGCAAGAAGGTGGCCGTGGTCGGTCTGGGCGGTCTCGGGCACATGGGCGTGAAGATCGCGCACGCGATGGGCGCGGAGGTCACCGTGCTGAGCCAGTCGCTGCGCAAGAAGGACGACGGCCTGCGGCTGGGCGCGGACCACTACTACGCGACCTCCGACCCGGCCACGTTCGAGCAGCTCGCGGGCACCTTCGACCTGATCGTCAACACCGTCTCGGCGAACCTGGACCTGAACGCGTACCTCGGGCTGCTGCGCACCGACGGCACGCTGGTGCAGGTCGGTGCCCCGGAGCGCTCGCTGCCGGTCGCGGCGTTCGCGCTGATCCCGGGGCGGAAGTCGCTCGCGGGGTCGATGATCGGCGGCATCCCGGAGACCCAGGAGATGCTCGACTTCTGTGGTGAGCACGGGCTGGGCGCGGACATCGAGGTGATCGGCGCGGAGCAGATCAACGAGGCGTACGAGCGGGTGCTGGCGAGCGATGTGCGGTACCGGTTCGTGATCGACGCTTCGACGATCTGAGGACGGCTGGCAAGCCGGCCAGCCGGCGGCGGGGGGGCCGGCGGGGCGGGCGTGAGGCGTTACGGGAGCCGGGGCGGAAAGCGGTGCGCGGAAGAAATCCGGGTGGGTGCGGCAACCCCAGGGTCCGCCGGGCGTCGTGAGGGGTGAGGGCGCCAATCGGCGCCGCCCTTCGACGCATGAACGTGGAGCAGCCGACCGTGACCCCGAAGCACACCCCGTCCCCCACTACGGGACACGCCCCGTTCCCCACTACGGGACACGCCCCTTCCGCCTCCCCCTCCTCCTCCCCCGCCCACCGGGACCGTGCCCGTGCCGGGCTCGTCGCGGTGCTCGCGCTGGCCGTCGTACCGGTGCTGGCCGGCCCGGTGATGGCTGCCGGGTCGGCGTACGCCGCCGAGCGGTCGCCGGCCGCCGGTGCGTCCGCGGTCCCGAGTGCCCGGCCCACCACTCCCGGCCACCACGGAACGACCGCGCCGACCGCACCGCCCACGTCCGCCCGCCCGGAGCCGACCGCGCCGCCTTCCTCCTCCCACCCTGAGCCGTCCGCCTCGCCCACCCGGCCGGGGCACCGGCCGCCCACGGCGACGCCCAGCCCCAGCGTGCCGCCGGGCACGAAGCCGACCGCCGAGCCGAGCGCGGTCCCGTCGGCCGCGCCCGCCCAGGGAGGCAAGCAACTCGCGCGCACCGGCGCCTCTTCCGGGACCACCGCGGCGATCGGCGGTGCCGCGGCCGCGCTGCTCGCCGCGGGCGGCACCACCGTGTACGCGGTCCGCCGCCGGCGCGGCTGAGTCCGTCCGCGCCGCCCGCCCCGGTACGTACGTCCATGGAGTACTCCGCAGCCGTCTGCCCCGCCCCGGTCCGGTTCGCCGTGCCGGGGCGCCGGCATGCCCGGTGGCGGTGGCGGTGGCTGCTGACCGCGCAATGGCTGGTGCCTGCGCGATCCCTGCTGCCCGTGCCATTGCTGCGGCCCGTGCGAGGGCTGCTGCACACCGCCCGGCCGACCGCCACCCACCACCGCACGACCCACCACGACACGCCCCACCACCGCACGCCCCACCACGACGGCTCCCCTCACGATGACGCCGCCCCCGCCCCCACACTCACCCCCGCGCCCACACCGGCGCCCCCGCCGTCCGATCCCCCGCCCACCATCAGCGAGCTCTACCACGCGCAGCGGCTCGCCATGGTGCGGCTGGCGGTACTGCTGGTCGATGACCGGGCGACCGCCGAGGACGTCGTCCAGGACGCGTTCACCGCGCTCTACAAGCGGCACGGCGAGCGGCTCACGGACGTGGACAACGCGCTGGCCTATCTGCGTACCGCGGTCGTCAACGCCGCCCGTTCGGTGCTGCGGCGCCGGCGTACCGCGCGTGACTACACCCCGCCCCACGAGGCGGACGCGCCGTCCGCCGAGGAGCGGATCGTGCTGGACGAGGAGCACCGCGAGGTGTTCGCCGCGCTGAGCGGGCTGACGGCCCGTCGCCGGGAGGTGCTGGTGCTGCGCTACTGGGGCGATCTGACGGAGGCCCAGATCGCGGCCACGCTGGGGATCAGCCGCGGTGCGGTGAAGTCGATCGCCAGCCGGGCGCTGGACTCCCTGGAGAAGATCTTGGAGGGGCGGTCATGAACCAGGAGAGGGAACTGCCCGGGGACGTACGGCCGGTGGAGGAGCGGTTGCGGCGGGCCTTCGCGGCGCGTGCGGAGGGCATCGACGTCCGGGACCTGCGGCCGGCCGCGCCGCCCGGGCCGCGGTCGCACCCCGCCCGGCGGCCGGCCACCCCGAAGTGGCTCCGGCCCCGCCCCTCCCGCCAGCGGCAATCCTCGCCGCGTCCCTCCTGGCTGCCGCGCCCCTGGCCCCGCCACCCCTGGCCGCTCCGCCCCTGGCTGCGCCGCTTCGGTCTGCCGTTGGCCGCGGCCGTGGCGGCCGCGGCCGTCGCCTTCGGCTATCTCGCGGCCGCTCCGGACGCGACCCCGGGCCCGTCCGACCGGCCGGCGCCCGCGACGCCGCCGCGCCCGGTGGGCCCGACGCCGTCGCCGTCGTTCCCCGGGCGGCCCACCGGCCAGCCGGACGGGCCGTCCCCGGGCGGGCCCTCCACCTACCCCTCCCCCGGGCGTACGTTCCCGGGCAGCGCCTCCCCGGACGGTGCGTCACCCGGCGCCTCCGCAGGCAGTACGTCACCGGGCGGTGCCTCCGGGCCCAACGCCTCGCCGGGGCCGGACGGCGAGCCGTCCCGGGCGCCGCGCACCGAGCCGCCGCGGAGCAGCGGTACGGCGCGTCCGCCGGCGACTCCGAGCCCCAGCACGAGCACCGTCCCGACCGCGCAGAGCAGGGCGAACACATCGCCGGCCGCGCCGTAGACCGTCTCGGTGCGCGGCTGGACGGGCAGTTGGGCGACGAGGGTCTGCCGGTCCGCGGTGAAGTAGTCGGCCGTGGACCGGATGCGGCCCTGGTGGTCGACGGCGGTGGCGACGCCGTGCACGGACTGCCGGATCATGGCGTAGCCGTATTCGACGGAGCGGAGGACGGCCCGCTGGGCGTGCAGCGCGTCGAAGCCCGGCCAGTCGTTGGCCGGCACCATGACCAGGGCGGCCCCCTTGTCGGCCGCCTGCCGCATCAGGGCGGGGAAGTCGGCGTCGTAGCAGATCACGTTGGCCAGCCGCCCGTACGGCGAGGCGGCGACCGGCACGTTCCCCTTGCCGGGCCGCATCCGCTCCATGGGGGTGGGGTGGGTCTTGTCGTACGTCCAGGCCACCTTGCCGTCCGGGGTGACCAGTGCGGCGACGTTCCGTACGTAGGGGGCCTGCGGGACGAAGAGTGCGTAGGCCGCGTCGACGTAGACGTGGCGGGCCCGGGCGATCGCGGCCACCCGGCCCAGCAGGCCCCGCTCGTCGGCCGCCAGGGCCCCGGCCTGGGTCTCCGGCCAGACCACGATCCGGGCGCCGGCCCGCGCCTCCCGTTCGGTGCCGGCCACCAGGTCGTCGGCGACCGGTGCCAGCGCCGCACGCACCCGGTCGGGAGCGGCCCGGACCAGCCCCCGCGGCCGGTACAGCTGCAGACCGCCGGCCCGCAGGGCCCGCTCGGTGGCCCGTTCCGCGGTGCGGCCGGCGCTGATGCCGGCGACCCGCACGGTCTTCGTCGTCGGCGGGAAGAACACGAGCCGTACGCCGCCGGCCCCCAGGACGACGGCGAGCACCCCGGCCCACACCAGTGCGCCGCGCCGGATCTCCCGCCGGTGGGTGCCGCGCTGCCACGCCCAGTGGGCCGTCGAGGCGGTCCAGGCGACGACGAAGCTGATGCCGTAGGCGCCGGTGACGGAGGCGAGTTGGAGCAGCGGCAGGAAGCCGTGCTGGGTGAAGCCGAGCAGGCCGTAGTCGCCGAAGTCGACGAGCCGGGTGAAGAGGTACTCGCCGCAGACCAGGACCGTCGGGAAGACCAGGGTGCCGGCCGCGGAGGCGGTGCGCGCCGCGACCACCCGGTCGGCGGCGAACGCCAGTGTCTGGAGGAAGGCGAGCACCGCGAACGCGCCCAGTGCGGACGGTACGAACACCAGGCCCGTCGACAGCAGCCACACCAACTGGCCGAGTCCCAGCGCGTATCCGACGCGCAGCAGACCGCGCCGGGCGGACCGCAGCCGGGCGTAGCGCAGCAGGAAGACGGGGAACAGCCAGGCGGCGAGCGCCACATGCCAGTTGCTGTGCACGGCGAGGGCCAGGAGGACGGTGCCCGCCCACCAGAGCCAACGGCCGGGGGGCCGTGGGTTGGAGCCTCCTCCCGTTCCTCGCGCTCGTGCGCCGCTTCGGAGCCGGGTCGTCACCGGTGGCATCCCACTGTTCCCTTCGTCGTTCGGCCGTTGCCGTGGCTGCCGTCGTTGCCGTGGCTGCCGTCGTTGCCGTCGTTCCGGCCGACGCTAGGAAGAGTTGGGGCTCCGGCACCGCCGCCGTTCGGCAGGAGCGACCCCCGACTTTCGTCAGGTCCAGGCCCTCCTCCACCCGCCCCTCGCCCCTCGCCCCTGGGCGTTAGCCGCGCGTTAGCCGATCAGCAGCGGTGGCGCGGAAGGTCAGGTACACGCCATCGTCCGGGAGCTCCCATGCCGTCGTCGCTCTTCAGCACCGCCCGCCGGGCCCTCGCCGCGGCGCTGACCGTCACCGCCGTCCTCGCGCCGGTCACCGCCTGCCACGGGGCCGCCGCCAACCGGTCCGACGACCCGGCCACCGCCGTCTCCCCGGCGCCCGCCTCGCCGACCGTGACGAACGGCGGCCCGCCGCGGGGCCCGGGCGGCCGGGTCGTCTGCACGCCCGAGATGCTCCGCTTCCACGCCGGCGCGCTGCCGCACCGGGCCCGTCGGATGCTGCTGACGGTCACCAACTACGCGGACCGGCCCTGCGACTTCGCCGCGCCGCACCATCCACTGCTGAGCTTCGGCGAGGGCCGCCGGCCCGCCGTGCCGGTGATCGGGCGCAGCCGGCCGGGCTCCGTCACCACCCTCGCCCCCAATGCCACCGCCTACGCCCTGATCACCACCGGTACGGGCGGCAGCGGCCGGAAGGTCTCGCAGTTCGGGGTCGCGCTGGCCGCGCACACCGGCCCCACCCAGGTCGGCCTGGACGACCGCACTCCGGCCCGGGTCGATCCGCACACCGCCCGCGTCACGTACTGGCAGCCCAACCTGGCGGCCGCCTTGCGCTGGTGAGGCGGAGCGGGGAGATCCGCGCAGCGACTTCCTGACGGGTGCCATCCCGGCAGATCTCGCGCCGGAGCAGGTCATCGGCGGTTTCGGTCCCGGTTTTCGGCAAAGATCACCTTTCCACCGCTGCGGGATGGCTGCGCCCGGTGCCGCTCGCCCGGTAGGCTTTCCGTGTGATCTTCAAGCGCATCGGAAATGGGCGGCCGTACCCCGACCACGGCCGGGAGAGCACCCGCCAGTGGGCGGATGTCGCCCCGCGCCCGGTACGCCTCGACCAGTTGGTGACCACCAAGCAGCAGCTCGACCTGGAGACGCTGCTCGCCGAGGACTCGACGTTCTACGGCGACCTCTTCGCGCACGTCGTGAAGTGGGAGGGCGACCTGTATCTGGAGGACGGTCTGCACCGCGCGGTGCGCGCCGCGCTCCAGCAGCGCCAGGTGCTGCACGCCCGGGTCCTCGAACTGGGCTGACACCCCGCCAGCAGTACGCCCCCGGACGGCACGTCATCGCGGCCGGGCCCGCCGGCTGCACCCAGGCCCACGCCTCCCTGTGCCCAGCTCCGCACACCGCTGAGTCCGGGCGGGCCCGCACGCCCCTGCCACCAGACCCGGCCGCCCTGTAAGCCGTTCGCCGAGCCCGCCCCCGTCACCGGGCAAAAACCCACCCTTACCGCCCGACCCGGCACGTCCCCACCCAACCCACCCTGCCCGAATTGACCCTTTTGGGTTGGGTCTCGCGCCACGCGTTGATCATCTAGTAGGCACGGCCTGTCACCCGCACTACGCTGCGCCCATGAGCATGCTGACGCCCCCGGGCATGGGCGGTAAGAAGTACCGCATCACGGGCGACAGGTATCCGCGGATGCGCCGCCCCCGCCACCGTCGCCGGATCGTCCTCACCCTCCTTGCCACGGCCTGCGCGCTCGGTCTGGTGGGCTGGGGCACCCTGCAGCTCATCGACGTCTTCGGTGGCCGGACCGGTACCGCGCAGGCCGCCCAGGACAAGAAGCACTGCCCGGACGGCGGCCGGAAGACCGCGGTGCCGGCCACCCCGGCCGCGCAGAAACCGCCCGCGCCCGGCACCCTCACCGTCAACGTCTTCAACGCCACCCAGCGCTCCGGGCTCGCCAAGCGCACCGCCGACGAGCTCAAGAAGCGCGGCTTCAAGATCGGCAAGGTGGGCAACGCCCCGGCCGCCTACGACAAGAAGATCAAGGGCGCCGGGATACTGCTCGGCCCCACGGCGGCGGTCGACGGCCCGCTGAAGGTGCTCGCCACCCAGCTCGCCGGTGCCGAGCAGAAGACCGACGGCCGCAAGGGCGCCGAACTCGACCTGATCATCGGCGACGCCTTCAAGGACCTCGCCACCCCGCAGGCCGCCGCCAAGTCCCTGGCCGTACTGAACCATCCGGCCAAGGAACCGGCCCGCGACGCCACCTGCTGACCGCACGGAAGCCGAAGCCGCAAGCCGCAGAGCCGCCCAAGCCGGCAAGCAGCGAGACCTGTCGGCCATGCGATCGGGCCCCGCACCACCTGGTGGTGCGGGGCCCGATCACTGCTCGGAAAGGTCTTCGCGAAAGCTTTCACTGCTCGCAAAGAGCCGCTCGGAACGAGGCTCGAAATGAGGCTCGGAAATGAGGAGTGGCTCAGCCGGCGGTGCCGTACATCCGGTCGCCCGCGTCGCCGAGACCCGGCACGATGTAGCGGTCCTCGTTCAGCCGCTCGTCGACCGCCGCGGTGACCACCGTCACCGGCGTACCGGCCAGCGCCTTCTCCATGACCGCGACGCCCTCCGGTGCGGCCAGCAGGCAGATCGCGGTGACGTCGTCCGCGCCGCGCTTGATCAGCTCCTGGATCGCCGCGACCAGCGTGCCGCCGGTGGCCAGCATCGGGTCGACGACGTACACCTGCCGGCCCGAGAGGTCGTCGGGCATCCGCGTGGCGTAGGTGTGCGCCTCGTAGGTCTCCTCGTTGCGGACCATGCCCATGAAGCCGACCTCGGCGGTGGGCAGCAGCCGCACCATGCCGTCCAGCATGCCCAGCCCGGCCCGCAGGATCGGCACGACCATGGGCCGCGGGTGCGAGAGCCGCACGCCGGTGGTCGCCGTCACCGGCGTCTCGATGTCGACCTGTTCGGTGCGCACGTCCCGGGTGGCCTCGTAGGCGAGCAGGGTGACCAGCTCGTCGGCGAGCCGCCGGAAGGTGGGGGAGTCGGTGCGCTTGTCGCGCAGAGTGGTGAGTTTGTGCGCCACCAGCGGGTGGTCGACGACGTGGATCCGCATGACATCGACAGTAACCGAGCCGGAGGACCCCGGCGCCCGCCGTGCACCGCCCGGCCGCCGGCCACGATGGCGCGGCCCGGCTGGCATCACTCCCCCGGTTAGCGGGAAAGTGGGCACGTACGCCCGATCTTCCGTACGCCCGATCTTCCGTCCCGCCCTCGGGCGCAGTCCTCGCAATCCTCGCAGTCCTCGCCGAGGTGGTGTGCAGCGTGCCCGACCCCCAGTGGACCGACGACACCGACGACACCTACGACGCCGACGACACCGGGCCCGGCACCCCGATGAACGGCCGGCAAGCCGCCCCGAAGACCCGCCGGCAAGCCGCGCCGGACGACGGTCCGTTGAAAGGCCCGTTGCACGGCGCGTTGGACGTCCCGCTGGACGGCGCCGGCACCGCCCCCGAGACCGAGGGCGAGGCGGCGCGCCGACGGCGCCGGGCGCAGTTCCTGCGCGAACTGCACGAGGCGAAGGAGCTCCGCAACCGCGTCCAGCCGCGCCGGGTGCGGGCCGAGCGGATGCGCCAGGCCATGCGGATGCGCTCTTTCCGCTGGTAGTCGAGGGCATTCCGCTGAGAGCGGAACAGGCCCCGGGGCCCGGTAATGCTGCGGCACGTGAGCGACATCTCTCACAACCTCCGCACGACGCAGCGCCGAAGACCCCGCGCGAACGCGTTGTTTCTGCCACGATTCCGAAGGGGCGGGACCACCGGCGTGCACGCCGCCCCGCCCCGGCCCGGCACGCCTATGACCAGTGGGAGAGTCACGGTGTACTTCGCCGCACTGCTCGCGCGCACCGAAGACGGGTGGGAAGCGAGCGATACGGAGCTCGACAATGTGGAGACGCTGACCGATCTGGCCGATCTGGCCCGAGAGGCAGCGGTCGACGACGACACGGTGGTGGCCTTGCTGGAGCAGGAGGACGCCTGGTTCGGGGTCGTCCGGGTGGACGGCGACGACGACCCCCGTATCTTCGTCTCGAACGCCGCCGCCGCGGCCCGCAGCTCGTACGGGTCCTTGCTGACCGACGAACTGCTCGGCCGGGACGAGACCGTCGAGGACGACCTCGACAGCCTCGACCTGGACGGGACGGAGGACGGCGAACCCGGCGCGCAGGACGCGGAGGCCGAGGCGGACGACCAGACCGGTACCCCGGTCCCGACCGGCCCGCTCGGCGACCCCGCGCTCCTGGACGACCTCGGCGTCGGCGAGAAGGACCTGCTGGCCCTGGAACGCGACGCCCTCTCGGAGATCGCCGACGCCCTGGGCTGCACGGACGTGCTGGAGGCGGTCCGGTAGCCCGGGACCGCACCGGCCCGTCACCGGCAGCCGTCCCGGTCACGGACACTGGGGGCATGAGCGCCCCCCGGTCCGGCCCGCTGCCCGACGTTCCGCCTCCCCCGGCGCCCGATCCGCTGCCCGATCCGTTGGGTGATCCCTTGCGCGATCCCTGGATCGCGCCGATGCGGCAGGCGCTGGGCGAGGCCGCCCGGGCCCCCGGGACCGGCGACGTCCCGGTGGGCGCCGTCGTGCTGTCCGCGGACGGCACGGTCCTCGGCACCGGCCACAACGAACGCGAGGCCACCGGCGACCCGACCGCACACGCCGAGGTCCTCGCACTGCGGGCGGCGGCACGGGCCGTCGGGGAGTGGCGGCTCACCGGCTGCACGCTCGTCGTCACCCTCGAACCGTGCACGATGTGCGCCGGCGCGCTCGTGCTCTCCCGGGTCGACCGGGTCGTCTACGGCGCCCGCGACGCCAAGGCGGGCGCGGCCGGCTCGCTCTGGGACGTGGTACGTGACCGACGTCTCAACCACCGCCCCGAGGTCATCACCGGCGTCCTTGAGGCGGAGTGCGCGGCCCTGCTCACCACGTTCTTCCGCGACCGCTGACCAGCGGCGGGACCGCGTACCCGCCCCGGCCCCGACCCGTTCGTCCCGCCCCCGGGAATCCGATTTCGGTGCACGGCCCCCCGTGGGCTAAGCTCTCTCTCGGTAGCGTGTCCGAGCGGCCGAAGGAGCGCGCCTCGAAAGCGCGTGAGGGGGCAACTCCTCCGTGGGTTCAAATCCCACCGCTACCGCTCAAGGGCAAAGGCCCCGATCCCTTCCGGATCGGGGCCTTCGTCATGTCCGGGGTGGCGGCTAGGCGTTGCGCCGGCCCCGCAGTGCACGGCGCACGAAGTGCACGATCAGCCAGATCACCAGCACGATGAGGACCAGAAGGACGACGAACACGACGATCAGGAAGATGCCCAGCTTCTTGAAGAAGCCGCGCTTCTTCTTCGTCTTGCCCTTCGACGTCTTGCCCTTCGACTTCCACGAGGACTTCTTGCCCTTGTAGACGGTCTTGAGGTGCGGCGTGGAGTGGTGCGAGCCGTGCGACGAGTGGAACGCCCCGTGGCGGCCGTAGGCGAGGGGCTGCGCGGGGGCAGCGGCGACCGTACGCACGGACCCGGTACGGACCGACTCGGTACGGACCGACTCGGTGCGCACGTAGTCGTTGCCGGCGGGCTCGGTGCGGACGGTGGCGGCGCGGGCCGTCTCCGGGGCGGTGCGGACGGCCGCCGTGGCCGGTGCGACGGCGGCGGCCAGCAGGCCGGCCAGCAGCGCCAGCACCACCGCCGTGCGCCGGCGCGCCGCGGACGGGCGCGGCGAACCGGAGCCGGAACGTACGGAGTTCACGGGCGTGGATGCGGGCGGGGATACGTTCGCAGACGTAGAGGTGGGTGTAGGTGTGGGTGTGGGTGTGGGTGTGGGTGTCGGCATGGTGGGGTCCCCCCGGGGTTCGGACGTTGCGGCGTTCGGGCGTTCGGACGTCGCGGAGTGCGGGCGTTCAGGCGTTGTGGGGCGTCGTGGTCAGACCGGCCGAGGTCTCGACCTCCAGGAGGGAGGCGCTGTGCCGCTCCGCGTCGAAGGCCGCCCGGCCGCCGCGTAGCCCGAACAGCCGCTTGGCGAGCGCGATGTAGAGCACCGCGAGGATGTTGACGACGAGCGTGGCGATCTTGAGCCAGCTGACCTTCTCGGTGAGCTCGTAGATCTCCAGCGGCAGGAAGGCGGCGGTCGCGACGACCGTCAGGTACTCCGCCCACCGCTTGGCGTACCAGAGGCCCACGCCCTCGACGATCTCGATGACGGCGTAGACCAGCAGTGCCACGGCCACCAGCACCAGGGTGGAGTGGCGGTAGCCGAAGGTCTTCTGGATGGTGCCGACGACCGGGGAGTGGTCCAGGTCGTAGTGGAAGTGCCGGGCCACCGGGCGGAGCACGGCGATGTACTCGTCGAAGAACCGGCGGACCGCGTCCTTGCGGTTGCTGAACTGCCAGACGCCGACCGCGGCCAGCACGATGAAGACGCCGCGCACCGCCCGTTCGACGGCCAGGAAGCGCAGGATGAACAGGTCGCGCAGGACCTTGCCGCGCGGGACGAGCGGGGCGTCGGCGGCCGGGCCCGCGCCGTGCGGCTCGCCGAGCGCGAAGTCGCCACAGCGCAGGCAGCGCCAGGCCACGCCGAGCGCGGTGTCGGCCCGCAGGTTCTGCCGGAGGTGCTCCTCGGTGGGGAGGTAGGTGATGTGCCCGCGGCGCGCGCAGGTACGCCGGTCCCAGTCGATCTTCATCGTCGGAGCCCGTGGTCCTTTCGTCGTCCCACACGGCCGCCCGCACCGCGCCGCGGCGCGCCGCCGCGCGTCAATCTGTCGCGTACATGATGCATGTACGCCGCGTCGTACGAGGTGAGAGACGCGGGTACGGCGGGTGGCGGTTGCGTGGCGGCGACGGGCGCGAGGGGGCGACGGGACCGCCAGCGTGAGGGGGCGAGGGGGCGAGGGGGCGAGGGGGCGAGGGGGCGAGGGGGCGACGAAAACGAGGAGGGGGAGGGGGAGGGAAGGGGGAGGCCGCGGGCCGGTCGACGGGGCCACGCCGGCCGATCGAGCGGACCAAACGAGGCCGGTCCGGGGGAAGCGGCCTCAAGGGAAGCCGCTCCCCCCGGTGCGGACCGAACCCCCAAGCCCACGCCGCCTTCGCGGGGAAGTCGCGGCATGGGCCCCGCAGCGAGGCCCTGGTCCGGGGCCCACGGATTCCTGCCAGATCCATCGGGCCACCGGTTTCATGCTGCCTGCCGGGCCCGCTCCGACGGCTCGGCAAAGGGCCTGCTTCACCGGGCCTTTGGTCCATAAAGTCCGCATCAGGGGCCAGTCAGGGACCGGATCAGGGACCGGTCCGGGGACCGGAGGGGTGACCGGTTCAGGGCCCGGGCCGACCTCGCCGGAGGAGAACCGTGCGTACTCCCGGCTCCCCGGATCGAACACGTGTGGTTACACTCGCCCGACTGCATCCAGCCGCCCGCACCACCGCGGGAGCTGCAGGGACGGCCGCAGGGGACTGCCACAGGGGAGACGGGACGATGGCGCAGGCGAAGAAGATCGTGTTGTACCTCCTCATCGTCTTCGTGCTGTACACGATCATCACCTCCCCGCAGCGTGCCGCCCAGCTGGTCCAAGTAG
This sequence comes from Streptomyces sp. NPDC048196, assembly GCF_040652715.1. Taxonomy (NCBI): domain Bacteria; kingdom Bacillati; phylum Actinomycetota; class Actinomycetes; order Kitasatosporales; family Streptomycetaceae; genus Streptomyces; species Streptomyces sp. NPDC048196. The sequence continues at coordinate 239,161 of NZ_JBEZMM010000005.1, forward strand.
GCTTCGAGGGCATCTCGTCCGCTGCTCAGGGCGTCGGCGAGTTCATGACCCAGCTGATCAAGTAGGGCCGCCCGTTCCCGGGCCGGTCCGGTTGATCACCCGCCGCACGGAGGCCCCTGTGATCCGCCACCTGGTCCTGTTCAAGCTCAACGACGGCGTCTCGCGGGACGAGGAACGCGTCCAGGCCGGCGCCCGGGCCTTCGCGGCGCTCAAGGACGAGGTCCCGGAGCTGACGTTCTGGGAGTGCGCCTGGAACATCACCGACCGCCCGATCGCCTACGATTTCGCGATCAACTCGGCGGTGGCCGACAAGGACGCCCTCAAGCGGTACATCGAGCACCCGGCCCATCAGGCGGCCGCCGCCCAGTGGCGCGAATTCGCCACCTGGGTGATCGCGGACTACGAATTCTGAGCCGCGGCGCCCGGTAGCCGTTCACCCGTTCACCCCGGAGCCGCCGACGCACGATCCGCACGCGCTCGGCCCGCGACCCGCACGTGATCGACCCACGATCCACACGCGACCGGCCCGATCTTCCGCACGCGCTCGGCCCGCAATCCGCCCGCGATCGGCACGCCTTCCGCCAGCGATCGGCACCTCTTCCGCAGCCGTTCACCGGAGCCCTTCGCCCTCCCCCGGGCGGGGGGCTCCCGCATGCCCCGCCCCCTCCCACCCCACTCCCACCCCACCCGTCCGCACCCCCTTCGCGCCGCCTCCCCTCACCCCTTCCCCCGCGCCTCTCCTCACCCCTCGACTCACCCGTCCCCTCACCCCTCTCACCACCCAACTCTCTCTTCAACACGGCGTTATGGGGTGCTTGCACACAGTGCACATGTCTTGTGATGCTATGACCGCTTTTGCCGGATACATGCACTGCTGCGAGTCCCTGCACTGCCGAGCACTGGAAGGGTGGCGTGACCGTGACGGCCCGTACTGCGCCCAAGGCTCCGTCCCGCGAGAGCCGGAGCGCGGACACCCGGGCGCTCACACAGGTGCTGTTCGCCGAGCTGTCCGACCTCGAACCCGGCACCCCCGAGCACACCCGCGTCCGTGCCGCCCTGATCGAGGCCAACCTGCCGCTCGTGCGCTACGCCGCGGCCCGCTTCCGCAGCCGCAACGAGCCCATGGAGGACGTCATCCAGGTCGGCACGATCGGCCTGATCAACGCGATCGACCGGTTCGACCCGGACCGCGGCGTCCAGTTCCCCACCTTCGCCATGCCGACCGTCGTCGGCGAGATCAAACGCTACTTTCGAGACAATGTCCGTACGGTCCATGTGCCGCGCCGCCTCCACGAGCTGTGGGTGCAGGTCAACGGCGCCACCGAGGATCTGACGGTGCTGCACGGCCGCTCCCCCACCACCGCCGAGATCGCCGAACGGCTGAAGATCGGCGAGGACGAGGTCCTGGCCTGCCTGGAGGCGGGCCGCTCGTACCACGCCACCTCACTGGAGGCCGCCCAGGAGGGCGACGGCCTGCCCGGCCTGCTGGACCGCCTCGGATACGAGGACCCCGAGCTCGCCGGCGTCGAGCACCGCGACCTCGTACGGCACCTGCTCGTCCAGCTCCCCGAACGCGAACAGCGGATCCTTCTGCTGCGTTACTACAGCAATCTGACGCAGTCCCAGATCTCTGCCGAACTGGGGGTGTCGCAGATGCATGTCTCCCGGCTACTGTCGCGGAGCTTCGCCCGCCTGCGATCCGCAAACAGGATCGACGCATAACCGGGACGGGCGACCCGTTCCTGCACAGATATGTCGACAAGGCGCTACAGCGCGTTGCCGACATGTGACATTCTGCAGGAACCGCGTTTGCCGTAGCGCTGCCTCCGGTATTCAGGTGGAGGCATCACTTCCCGGTCCGCCTCGGTCCGGGGACGCCGCAGCGATCCGTCCGCGACCTCAAGGGGGTGGCATGTCCGTAGAACTGGGCAGCTCAAAGGTGCTTGCCGCGATTCCCGCGCCCGCACCGCACGTGCATGACGACGACGCCATCAACACCCGCACGCTCTCCCGCTCCCTGTTCCTGCGGCTGGCCTCGCTCGACAAGGACTGCGCGGAGCGCACGTACGTGCGCGACACACTCATCGAGCTCAACCTGCCGCTGGTGCGCTACGCCGCGGCCCGCTTCCGCAGCCGCAACGAGCCGATGGAGGACATCGTCCAGGTCGGCACGATCGGTCTGATCAAGGCGATCGACCGTTTCGATTGCGAACGCGGGGTGGAATTCCCGACCTTCGCGATGCCGACCGTGGTCGGCGAGATCAAGCGCTTCTTCCGCGACACGTCGTGGTCGGTACGGGTCCCCCGCCGGCTCCAAGAGCTCCGGCTCGCGCTCACCAAGGCCAGCGACGAGCTCTCCCAGAAGCTGGACCGTTCCCCGACCGTCCCCGAACTCGCCCTGTGCCTGGGCGTGTCCGAGGAGGACGTGGTCGACGGCCTGGCGGTCGGCAACGCCTACACCGCCTCCTCCCTGGACTCCCCCTCCCCCGAGGACGACGGCGGCGAGGGCTCCCTCGCGGACCGCCTCGGCTACGAGGACAGCGCCCTGGAGGGCGTCGAGTACCGGGAGTCCCTCAAGCCCCTGCTGGCCAAACTCCCCGCTCGGGAACGCCAGATCATCATGTTGCGCTTCTTCGCCAACATGACCCAGTCGCAGATCGGCGAAGAGGTCGGCATCTCCCAGATGCACGTCTCCCGCCTGCTCACCCGCACCCTGGCGCAACTGCGCGAGGGCCTGATCTCCGACTGAGGAACGGTCCGCCGAGGGGCCACGACGCTAGCCGCTCGGCGGACAGTTGAAGAATCCGGATCCGGAACGAGATCCGAACTGAGCACCCCCTGACGGGACCCGTGCCGCACCTGCCACGGGGCCCGCTTTCGGCATGCCTGGGGGCGGATGCCCAGCGCCTGTGCCGGTACCGAACGCCTTGCGTCGTAACCCAACGCCTTGCGTCGAAACCCAACGCCTTGGGCTGATGCGCCCGTTGAGGACAGACGACCGTTGCCGGAATTCGACAGTTGCCGGCATTCGACGACGACCCACTCGCGACCCGTAGGGGATGACCCTCCCCCGGATCGCAATCATCCCTATACACCTGACGACCCGTCAGGGACACTGTGCCGATGCGACGACGGACGACAACGACCCTCGCCTCCGCTTCAGCGGCCGTGCTGTGTCTGGGTGTCCTGCTCACCGGCTGCGGGGACGCGGCCGACCGGGGCGAGGTCGCGGTGGGCGCGGCCGGCCCGGGCGACGGACAGGCGCCGCAACACCCCGTACCGCCGCGCGACGGCATCGAGCTGACACCGTACGACGGGAACGGGAGGGGGAGCGGGCCCGGCGGAGGCAGCGGCAGCGCCCACGGAGACGGCAGCGGCGCGAGTCCTTCCGGCCGTACGCACGCAGGGAGCGGCGCGTCCACTACAGCGCCCGGTGCCCACCGTTCCGGCGGCGGTGGCGGTGAAGGTACCCCTGGAAGCCAGGAGACCCCCGAGGTGCCCTCCCCCGGCTCACGCGGGACGCCGCACCCCACACCGCAGCCCAGCGGCCCCACCCGGCCCCCGCACCACGACTCCCCTGCGCCGCCCAAGCCCGGTATCCCCGCCGGTCCGGGTGCTCCCGAGGGTCTGCTGGTCGGTCACCCCGTCCTCGCCGGCACCGACGTCCGCTGGTGCCAGAAGATCAGCCTCGACTTCGTCAACACCGGTGACCATCCCGTCACCGCCGGAAGGGTCACGTTCGGCAGCCACGTCATCGGCTCGCTCGGCGTCGACTGGGCGACCCTCACGTCCACGCACGAGCTCCCGCTGCCGCTCGCCCCCGGCAAGCGGAAGACCGGCAGCTGGCGGGTCTGCGTGGACGCCTGGCGGGTGCCGCTGGGCATGCACCTCGACACCCGGGACATCACCTTCGCCTGGGGCACCGGCGGCTCGTAGAGATCTCCGCGGAATTTCCGCCCGGATGGCGACGAGTACCGGCCGGTGCCACGGTCAATACAGGTGTCGATACAGGTGTCGGTACAGGTGTCGATACAGGTAACGCACACCCGCAACGGCCGACCGCAGTCCGCTGACCGCAGACCCCGCAGGAGATCGCCATGCCTCGCATCACCCCCAACCTCTGGTTCGACACCCAGGGCAAGGAGGCCGCCGAGTTCTACTGCTCGGTGTTCCCGAACTCGAAGATCACCGACGTCACGCACTACAACGAGGCGGGTCCGCGGGAGGCCGGCACCGTTCTGACCGTCGAGTTCGAGCTCGACGGTCAGCCGTACCTCGCGATCAACGGCGGCCCGGAGTTCACCTTCACCGAAGCGATCTCGCTCATGGTCACCTGCGCCGATCAGAAGGAGATCGACTACTACTGGGCCAAGCTCTCCGAGGGCGGCGAGGAGGGCCCCTGCGGCTGGCTGAAGGACAAGTACGGCCTGTCCTGGCAGGTCGCGCCGGGCGGTATGGCCGAGCTGCTGAACGACCCGGACCAGGAACGGGCGGCGCGCGCCATGAAGGCCATGTTCGGCATGAAGAAGATCGACATCGCGGCCCTGGAGGCCGCGGCGGACGCGACCTGAGCGATGCCGACAAGGCAAGCGATGTAGTGGCGTGGTGGACGTGAGCGGGGTAGTGGGCGCGGCCGGGCGTTAGCGAGCTGTTAGTTGATCATCAGCGGGGGCCGGGAGTCTGGTGTCAGCGGGCCGACGGACGGGCCGTGACCGTACTGACGCAGCCAGCCAGGGGGGCCTCCCGATGTCGCACCACACCATGCTCCGCCGCGGACGCAAGGCAGCCGCCGCCACCGTGATCGCCGTTGCCGCGCTGGCCCTGACCGCCTGCCAGGGCAACTCGCCCAAGCCCGATCCCGCGGGCTCCCCGAGCCCCGTGTCGTCGGCCGGGTCGAGCGGTTCGTCCGGGGCGGACTCGGGTTCGGGTTCGGGGTCGGGCTCGGGTTCGTCCGGTGGCCAGGGTTCCGGTACGACGTCGGGTGGCGGCTCGCAGTCCGGCAAGAACGGTTCCGGAACGGGCGGCAGCGGCGGCGGCTCCGCCTCGCAGACCTCCTCCAAGCACGGTGCCTCCGCCCGCTGCGCCACCGGCAGCCTGCAGGCCGGTTGGAACTCGTCGGGCGGTGGCGTCCCCGACATGCACAGCGACGCCCAGCAGAACGTCACCGTGTGGCTGAAAAACGCCGGTCGGGCCGTCTGCACGATCAGCGGCTTTCCCGGCGTTGAGCTCAAGGCCAACGACGGCCACTCGATCGACCTGCCCCGCTCCTCGAAGAAGCCGACGCCGGTGACACTGAAGCCGGGCGGGTCCGCGTCGTTCACGATCACCTTCCTGCCGTCGGTCAACGCCGGGGACAGGAAGATCGCGCCGAGCACGGTGCTGGTCACGCCGCCGAACGAGAAGCAGCACTTCCAGCTGAAGTGGCCCTACGGCGGCGCCATCCTGGACCAGTCCGGCGCCACCCACCCGGGCACCTACGTCAACCCGGTCAACGCCGGCTGACCTCCGACGCCACCCCCCACCACCGCGCCGGCCGTACCCTCACACGGCCGGCGCGGCCGTCGTTCAACCGGCGGACTCGTCGTTCAACGCACGCGGTCGTCGTCACCGGCGGGGTCGTCGTTCAACCGGCGCGGCCGTCGTCACCGGCGGGGTCGTCGTTCAACCGGCGCGGCCGTCGTTCAACCCACGGTCCTCGTCCAACCGGCGGTCGTCGTTCAACCCACGGTCCTCGTTCAACCGGCGGTCGTCGTTCACCCGGCACGGTCGTCGTTCCCTCAGGAATACCTCCCCCCTCCCCCACGTTGTGGCCTGCAAGGGGCGCCTGCGTCCCCTACGGGATCTGTTCGACTACGCCTTAAGGGGCCCGGTACGCCGCAAGGGGCCCGGCCCGGCACCGCGGCCAGGCACGGCGGCCCGGCACCGCGCGTCACCGTAGGCGGGGGGCGGGGCAGTAGGCATGCCGGCGGCGTGTGCAGCCATGTGGGATGGCGTCAGCGCGGGCGGAGTTGGTCGGCGGTGGGGACGTCGAGGACGAAGATGTGGCCGATGTTCGCGTGCGGGTAGCCGTAGTCGATGTTTTGGGTCCGCATCTGCTGTGGGGTGACCTCGACGATCTGGACGGTGATGGGCTCCGGGTGGTCGGGCAGGGACAGCAGCCAGTCCTGGGCCAGGTAGTCGAGTCCGGTGCGGTCCAGGCGACGGCGGGCGGGTGCTTCTTCGCTCGGGTCGCCGAGCGGGTGGCCGAAGAGGGTGACCGGAACGAACAGGTCCGGGTCGCCGTCGACAGGCCGTAGATAGCCGAGGAGTTCGTTGTCCTCTCGGCGGTGGTGGCGGATCCAGTGAGAGGGAATCACGGTGCAACGCTCCGGGAAGGTTTCCCGACTGCTGGGGTCTGCAGCCCCCAGACAGTCGGTGGCGGTAGGGCTGGCGGGAGGTCAGCTCAGCGTGGCGTCGGCGTAGGCCGTCATCGCGTCCCGCTGGTACTCGGCCAGGCCGGCGGCGACCCGGTCGTAGGCCGCGTGCCACGTCGCGTCGTCGACGTAGTTCTGCCCGAGGGCCTTGAACGCGGCCGCGTTCGGGGTCCACATCCGGCAGATGCCCTGATAGTGGGCGTCGACATCGGCCTGTACCGCCGGGTCGGTCACCGGCGTGCCGGCCTGCATCAGCTCCGCCATGCGGACCATCGCGGCGGTCGCCGCACGCTGCATCCGCTCCCTGTCCGCCTCGCTGAGCGTGGTCGCGAACTGCGCCGACTGCTGCGCCTGGTGGGGCCACTGCTCGTGGGCGGTCTCCTCGTGGCGCGCGGTGTCGAAGCCGACGAAGAGGTTCTCCGGGCTGTTGATCTTTCCCATGGTGTCGGTGTCCTTGTCATCCTCCAGTTCGGCGATGGTGCGGCTGACCGTGCGGACCAGCGCATCGAGCCGGTCGCGCTCGGCCGCCAGCCTGCGCAGGTGCGCGCGCAGCGCGGCCACCTGGTCGACCTGGCGCTCCAGGACCGTCGCGATATCGCGTAGTCCCAGGCCCAGTTCGCGCATCAGCAGGATCTGCTGCAAGCGCAGCAACTCGGCCTCTCCGTAGTAGCGGTGGCCGTTGCTCCCGGTGTACGCGGGGACGAGCAGGCCGATGTCGTCGTAGTGCCGCAGGGTCCGGGACGTCACCCCGGACATCCGGGCCACGTCCGCGATCGACCAGGCCATGGCCGTGCCGTACCTTTCATCGCCGGGCCGGTCTCTCCGGCCTCGAGAACGAACGTAGAAGTTGACGCAACGGAAAGCGCAAGTCGTTCGTTTGGCGGCTCGGGCACCCGCCGCCAGGCGGCCGACGCGGCGTCACTACGGCCAACTCGTGGGCCGGGCCCTGGGAGTGCCGCACTGCCGCCAACTCATCTGCCTGACTTTGGGAATACCGTGCCCGACCGCAGCGTTGTGGCCCTAGCAGGGGGCCCGCGTGACCCCTACGGGATCTGTTCGACCGTTCCCTAGGGGTTGGTTCACCGACCGGTACCCGGCCGTTGCGGCGTCACGAAGGACCCCATTCCCGGCGTGGTGACGATGAGTCCTTCCTCCCGGAGGGCGGCCGTGACCTTACGAACGGTCACGCGCGCGACGCTGAATTCCTGCTCCATGCGCACCTCGGAGAGCAGGTGGTGCCGGCGGGTACTCGCCGCTTGTGATCCGCTGCCGGAGCACGTCAGCGATCTGCGTCCACTTCGGTAACGTCGGATCGAACTCCACGGCTTACGAGGCGTCCGGGGCTTGGCCGATGTCCTTGAGGATCTCCGCGGCATTCTTGGCCACGAATGAGCCCATGCCGGGTTCGGTGTAGATCAGCCCCTCGGCACGCAGCCCGCTGTTCACCTTCTGGCTCGTCGCCACCGCGATGCCGAACTCTTCCTGCAGCTGGATCACCGACGGGACACGCGTACCCGGCGGGTACGTACCGTCGGCGATGCGCTGGCGGATCACGTCAGCGACCTGTCGCCACCGAGGTCTGTCAGGAGCAAATTCGATCACCTGACCACGCTAGGCGCGCTATGGCACAGCAGGCGATTTGTCGAATACCTAGTGCACCATAGAATACTTCGCTAAACTCGGGACGACCCCGGCGGGTGCGCCAACACCCCCGGGGCCTGGCCAACCTCACGCCTCAAGAGAGCAGGTCGACATGCCGAAGCTTATGCGCACCCTCTTTGCCCTGTTAGGGGAACAGCGCACCTGCCACACCCCCGCCGTTGCCCGCCCTCAACCCGCACTGGGCCCGAAGGACCGTTCCGTCCCCTGCCCCCTCGACTCCCCCCTCGACGGCGACTCCTCCCCTCTCGTAAGGCCCTACCTCCTCCTCCACGAGCGGCAGGAGGCCCGGCGGGAGCGGGCCTTTCTGCGTGGCATCGACATGGCGGTCGCTTCGTGAGGCGCGGCGGGATGCGGCTGCTGCCCTGGAGCGGGCCGGACGGGCAGCGGTGTTATCTCTCCGCCGACGACAACGACGGGTTTCTGTCGCAGCTCGCCGACGAGATGGAAGAGGTGCAGGTGAGCACCGGCGAGGAAGTGTTGGCGCGGGCGGCCGAACTGCTGCGGGGCCCGGCAGAGCCGTCTGCCGACGAGCTCCGGTTCTGTGTCCACAGGCTGTGTGAAGCGCTGCGGGACGCCCTGCGGATCGTCGAGAGCCGGGGCGGGCAGGCGGGTTAGCGGCGGCAACGAACGAGTAAGGCAGCGGGGCCCGGCGGTTGTTACCGCCGGGCCCCGTCTTCGTAAGACCGAGAACTGGAAGTCAAGGGCGACTTGTTACGACAGCGCCAGCCACGCCGCGCCCGCGACGACCAGGATGGCGACGATGACGCCGACGATGACGCCCACGCGGGGGCCGGCCGACTGCTGGGGGGCCGGGGCGCGGCGGGCGCCGGCCTGGGGGGTGCCGCCCTCGTCCACGAAGGCACGGAACATCTGCGTGCTGCCCGCCGGGTCGTAGTTCCCGTCGGCCTGGTTCTGCGGGTTGGTCGCCATGAGGCAGGACCCTAGCGAACCGGGTGGCCGGGGGCACCCCTGGGGCGGGTGTGGGGCAACCACGGGAGGAGGGGGCGGGCGGGTCGATGGGGAGGGCTGCCCGCGTGAGGTGTGCCACTCGTGAGCGATGTGGTCGCGTTGTGGGGATTTGGGGGGCGCATTCCGGCCACCCCGGCGGACCTGCGGCTTTGCGGCCGGCCCAGTGATCGCTGACGGATCGCGGCCCTGGCCTTGGCGCAGCCTTTGCTTGTACTTGCCACTCATTCGTTTGCCTTCAGCAACCAACTGTGCGTATGGTTGCCCCAAGCAACAAAAGAAGTGCGATCGAGCTGAGCGAAGGATGCGTGGAGGAGCCGGTGGCCGCTCACAGTCAGTACGAGGAGCTGGCCAGGCAACTCAGCGCCATCGGGGCCGTAAAGCGGGAGATGGGGCGGATCCTGCCCCAGGACTGCCCGCCCGCCTCGGCCGCCGTGCTCACCCTTCTCGACCGGCACGGCGAGATGCGGATGAGTCAGCTGGCCGAGCTGATGGCGATCGACATGTCCGTCACCAGCCGGCACGTGGCGCACGTCTGCGAGCGCGGCTGGATCGAGCGGGAGCCCGATCCGGCGGACAAGCGGTCGCGGCTGCTGCGGCTGACCCCGAGCGGCACGGAGATGCTCCAGGAGCTCTCCGCGCGCTACACCGCCGCGCTCGCCCGGTATCTCGGCGACTGGAGCGACGACGACGTCGGTCTCCTCAACGAGCTGCTCGCCCGGCTCCGTACGAGCTTCGGCGACTGCCGGACCCGGGCGCACCACGACGTCAGCACACGTAACGACCTCAGCAGCCGCAACGACTTCAGCACACGTAACGACCTCAGCAGCCGCAACGACTTCAGCACACGTAACGACCTCAGCACCCGTACACCCGCAGGATGAAAAGGAACCACATGGCTACGACCACACCAGCCGGTGTGCGGGGCGGCCACGCCAAGCATGGAGGCGGTCATCACCACGCCTCCGACGGGGCCCCCATGACGCATCGTCAGATCATGGAGGCGCTGTCCGGGCTGCTGCTCGGCATGTTCGTCGCCATCCTCTCGTCGACGATCGTGTCCAACGCGCTGCCGGAGATCATCCATGATCTGGACGGCGGGCAGAGCGCCTACACCTGGGTCGTGACCGCCTCGCTGCTGGCGATGACGGCGACCACACCCCTGTGGGGCAAGCTCTCCGACCTGTTCAGCAAGAAGCTGCTGGTGCAGTTCGCGCTGGTCATCTACGTCGCGGGCTCGGTCGTCGCCGGTCTGTCGCAGAACACCGGCATGCTGATCGCCTGCCGCGTCGTGCAGGGCATAGGCGTGGGCGGTCTGTCCGCCCTGGCCCAGATCGTGATGGCCGCGATGATCTCGCCGCGGGAGCGCGGCCGGTACAGCGGCTACCTCGGCGCCACCTTCGCCGTCGCCACCGTCGGCGGCCCGCTGCTCGGCGGCGTCATCACCGACACCAGCTGGCTCGGCTGGCGCTGGTGCTTCTACGTGGGTGTGCCGTTCGCGGTGATCGCCCTGATCGTGCTGCAGAAGACCCTGAAGCTCCCCGTCGTCAAGCGCGAGGGCGTCAAGGTCGACTGGGCTGGCGCGTTCTTCATCAGCGCGGCGGTCTCGCTGCTGCTGGTGTGGGTGACGCTGGCCGGCGACAAGTACGACTGGCTGTCGTGGCAGACCGCCGCGATGGTCGGCGGCGCGGTGGTGCTCGGCGCGGTCTTCGTCTTCGTCGAGACCAAGGCCAAGGAGCCGATCATCCCGCTGCGGCTGTTCCGCAACAAGACGATCACCCTGGCGTCGGTGGCCTCCCTGTTCGTCGGTATCGGGATGTTCACCGGCACCGTCTTCTTCAGCCAGTACTTCCAACTGGCGCGCGGCAAGTCGCCGACGATGTCCGGCATCATGACGATCCCGATGATCGGCGGCCTGTTCATCTCCTCGACCGTCTCGGGCCAGGTCATCACCAAGACCGGCCGCTGGAAGGCCTGGCTGGTCTCCGGTGGTGTGCTGCTGACCGCCGGCCTCGGCCTGCTGAGCACCATCCGCTACGACACCGAGTACTGGCACATCGCGATCTTCATGGCGCTGATGGGTCTCGGCATCGGCATGATGATGCAGAACCTGGTGCTCGCCACGCAGAACCAGGTGGCGCCGTCGGACCTCGGTTCGGCCTCGTCCGTCGTGACCTTCTTCCGTTCCCTCGGTGGTGCGGTGGGCGTCTCGGCCCTCGGAGCGGTGCTCGCCAACCGCGTCACCCACTACGTCAAGGACGGTCTGGCCGAACTCGGCCCCAAGGCCGCCAAGGCCGCGGCGCACGCCTCCGGCAACAGCGGCGGCATCCCGGACCTGGACGCCCTCCCGGCGCCGCTGCGCACCGTCATGGAGAGCGCCTACGGCCACGGTGTGGCCGATGTGTTCCTCTACGCGGCGCCCTGCGCGCTGCTCGCCTTCCTCTTCACCCTGTTCATCAAGGAGGTCGCGTTGAAGACGCGGGGCGGACTGGCTCAGAGCTCGGAGAACGCGGAGAAGGGCGCGGACGCCCCTTTGTCGGCGGGCCCGTCGGTGACGCCGTCGGAGGTGACGCTTCCGCTGCAGGACGCCGCCTCTGGCGCTGCGGCGGGCGGCGAGGCCGAGGAGCGGGAGCCCGTTCTCGTCGGTGCCGCACCGGTGACCTCGGACGACGGCGGCCACACCCCCTCGTGGGCGCAGCCGGCCGCGCAGCCCCTGCAGGCTTACGCCTCGGCCGGTGGCGGCGACGCCGTGCCCGCCGGGCCGGCCGTCCACGGATTCGTACGCAACGCGGAGGGCCACCCCGTCCCGCGCTCCGCGGTCACGCTGATCTCGCTCGGCGGCCGTCAGCTCGGCCGGGCGGTCGCCCAGGCCAACGGCTCGTACGTACTGAACGCGCCCGGCGCCGGCTCGTACGTGCTGATCGCGGCGGCCGACGGGCACCAGCCGCAGGCCTCCACGGTCGTCGTCGGCGACCAGCCGTACGGCTACGACATCCTGCTCAGCGGCACCAGCGGCCTCGGCGGCCAGGTGCGCAGCGCGGTCACCGGCGAGCCGGTGGCGGACGCCATGGTCGTCGTCACCGATGTCCGCGGCGAGGTGCTGGCCACCGGGAAGACGGGCGCCGAGGGGTACTTCTCCTTCGACGAGCTGGCCCCTGGCACCTTCACGGTCGCGGTGAACGCCGCCACCTACCGGCCGGCCGCGCTGCCGGTCGAGATCGGCGGCCAGGGCACCACCCGCATCGAGGTCGAGCTGCTGTCCGGCGCGCGGGTGCACGGCGTCGTACGGGCGGGTGGTCCGAACGGGGCCGGCCGGCCGCTGCCCGACGCCCGGGTGACGCTGGTGGACGCGGCCGGCAACGTCGTGGCCACCTCGACCACCGGTGAGGACGGCGCGTACGCCTTCACCGACCTGGACGCCGGTGACTACACGGTCATCGCGAGCGGCTACCCGCCGGTGGCCACCGGTCTCGCGATCGACGCCCGCGGGGTCGACGGCTACGACGTCCAGCTCGCCCACCCCGGGGACTGACCGGGGGGCGGGGCCGGGGCCGTGCGTACGGACAATTCCGTGTGGCCGGGTCGGTACGGCCAGGTCGGTTCCGGCCAGGTCCGTACGGCCGGGTCGGTCCCGGCCAGGTCCGTAGGGAGGGTCCTTGCGGCCGGTCGGAACCGGCCAGGTCCGTACGGAAGGCCCATGCGGCCGGTCGGTACCGGCCAGGCCCGTACGGAAGGCCCGTACGGAATGGCGGGGCAGCAACCCGGGCAGCAAGACCCCGGGCCGGGACGCGCAGTGAGCGGAGACGCGTCCCGGACCGGACCCCAGGACTCCGGCGGCGGGGTGGCACACAGGCAGGGGACGGCCTGCACGCCGCCGCCGGGGTCCACCACCCGGGCTTCCGGACCGCCGGTCCAACACCCCCCGAACTCCCGGCTCAGCCCGAGCCCGGAGCCGGGGCACCACCAGCAACACACGGGAGAGGCAATGACTTCGACGGGCGCGGGAGCTGCGGGCGTAAGGGCGCAGGTCCGCACACGGGACGGCTGGGCGGTGCAGCACGCCGTGCTGACCGTCACCGACATGACGGGCGCGCAGGTGCTGCGTGCCGCGGCGGACGAGGACGGTGCCGTCCGCAGCGAGACGCCGCTGCCCGCCGGCCCGTACACGGTCATCGTGACGGCCGTCGGCTACGCACCGGTCGCCTCCAGCGCGATCGTGACGGCGAGCGGCCGGATGGAGGTCGGCAACATCGTGCTGGCCCGGCAGGGCGGGGCCGAACTGCCGCCGCCCGGCGCCTGGACCATCGACCCGATGCACTCCACGGTGGGCGCGGTCGCCCAGCACCTGGGCATCTCCAGCTTGCACGGCCGGTTCACGGAGTTCAGCGGCCGCATCGAGATCGGCGAGGACCTGGGGAAGTCGCGGGTCGACGCGGTCATCAAGGCGTCGTCGATCGACACCGGCAACGGCATGCGCGACGGGCACCTGCGTAACGAGGACTTCCTCAACGTCGAGGTGTACCCGGAGATCACGTACCGCAGCACCGGACTGTCACCGGCCGGCCCGGACCGCTGGACCGTGCACGGCGACCTGTCCCTGCACGGCGTCGTCCGCCCGGTGGACCTGGACCTGAGCTACCTCGGCACCGGGCCCGACCCGTGGGGCGGCGTCCGCGCGGCCTTCCGCGCCACCGCCGAACTGCGGCGCGAGGACTTCAAGATGAACTACAACCAGGTCGTGGCCGCCGGCATCGCCGCGATCGGCACCACCCTGAAGGTCGAACTGGACATCCAGGCGGTACAGGGGGAGAGCTTGCCTATGGGGTGAGGGGGCGGGCGTGGCGAGGGGGCGGCTCGGCGGCGTGGCGGCTCGGTGGCTTGGCGGCTCGGCGGCTCGGCGCGGCGTGGCGGCTCGGTGGCGTGGCGGTGTGGCGGTGTGGCGGTGTGGCGGGAATAGCTTGCCGTCACGTTGCGTTGTGGCCGTGCAAGGGGCGCTCCGGCCCCCTAGGGAATCCGTTCGATCGCCCCCTACGGGTCCCTCCTCCAGGCCCGCTCGTCCCGGCCCTCGCCCAGATCACGCCTCGCGCTCGCCCTCGCGCCCGGCCTCGCCCCCGCCCCGCATCGCCTCGATGCCCGCGATCTGCAGGTCGAGTGCGAAGGCGAAGTCCCGGTCCAGCATGGCCACGGCCGACCGGCCCGTACGGACACGGTCGGCGCGGAGGGACAGCTCCATCGTCTCGGCGAACTCCGGGCGGCCCGAGATTGCCGAGACGACCTGCTCGAAGTAGTCGTCCAGGCTGATGCCCGCGGCCCGGCACCGTGCCTCGTGCGTCGCCCGGATCGTCGCGAAGCCGTAGACGAAGTGGAACAGCGACGCCAGCGCGCCGGACGTGTGCTCGGCGTCCAGGCCGCTGCGCGCCATCACTCGCAGCGTGGCGTTGGAGAACGCCGTCGAGTGCGGGCCGATGTTGATGAACTCGCCCAGCAGCCGGGCCGCCCAGGGGTGGCGCAGCAGCATGTCGCGGTAGCCGGTGGCGAGGATCCGGAGCTGTTCGCGCCAGTCGGCGCCGGGCTCCGACTCGTCGGGCACGGGCAGTTCGCCGGCCACCGCGTCGACGGCCAGCTCCAGCAGATCGTCCTTGGTGTCGACGTACCAGTAGACGGACATCGCGGTGACGCCGAGCTCGGCGGCGAGGCGGCGCATCGAGAACCGCGCGAGCCCCTCGTCGTCCAGCAGCCGGACGGTCGCCCCGACGATCTTGTCGAGATCGAGTCCGGCCGGCTGCTCCGCCTTGCGCTTGAGCGGGGGGCGCTCGGTCAGCCAGACGCTGTGCGGCCGCTTACCGGCACGGCCGTTGGTGGCGGTCATGGCGTCCGTCCTCTTCTTGTTCAGGTGTTCACGTGCTGTACGGCGATCACGTTCGGCACGGCGGCGTTCAGGGTCGGCACGTCGGTGTTCAGGGTCGGTACGTCGGTGTTCAGGGTCGGTACGTCGGCATGCACGTTCGGCACGTCGGCATGTCGGCACGTCGGCACGTCGGCACGTTGGCCTACGCGTCCGGCACGTCGGCGTTCCACGATCTTCTGCACCGTCGATGCTATTCCGCGGCAGCAGCGGCCGCTTCTGGTGCTGCCGATGCCGCCGGTGCTGCCGATGCTGCCGATGCCGCCGGTGCTGCCGGTGCCGCCGGTGCTGCTGAAAGTCGCCCCTCAGCTCACCTGTGCCCCCTGTGCCCCCTGCGCCTCCTGTACCTCTCGGGCCTCGGGTGCCTCGGGGGCCTCCGGAGCCGGTGTCCCCTGCTCATGCCCGGTGCGTTCCGCCCGGCGCAGGAGTACGGCGGCGAGCAGCCCGCCGAGGAACACCGCGGCCGCGCCGACCAGCTGGCTGGTGCCGATGCCGGAGGCGAAGGCGTCCTGGACGGCGGTGCGTTCGGCGGTGCTGTGCGTACGGGCGAGGGCCGCGGAGAGCGAGCCGGCGCCCGCGGCCGCCAGTGGGAGCAGGGCCGTGAAGCGGGAGTTGAGGACCGCACCGAGGACGGCGACGCCCAGGCCCTGGCCGAATTCCATCAGCGTGCCGTTGACCCCGGCGCCCACTCCGGCCTTGGCCGGCGGGATGGCGGACATGATCGCGTTGGCCATCGTCGGCATGGCGAGCGCGACGCCCAAGCCCATCACGATGAGACCGGTGAGCATGCCGCCGTAGCTGTGTCCGCCGAGCACCGATATGGCGGCGAGTCCGGCGGCGAGCAGCGACATCCCGGTGATGATCATGCCGGGGGTGCCGAACTTCGGCATCAGACGGGCGCCCAGGCCGGTGAAGTTGATCAGGATGACGGTGACGGCGAGCGGCGCCATCCGCAGTCCGGCGCCCAACGGGCCGTATCCGAGCACCAGTTGGAGGTGCTGGGTGAGCAGGAACATCGAGCCGCCCATCCCGAAGGCGACCAGGATGCCGCCGGAGACCGCGCCGATGAACCGGCGGTTGCGGAAGAAGTGCATGTCCAGCATGGGGTGGGGGGTGTGCAGTTCCCATCCCGCGAAGAGGGCGAGGCCGGCGATCCCGATGGCGGCGGAGATCAGCACCTGGCCGGAGAGCCAGCCGGCGTGGGGCCCGGAGATGATCGCGAAGACCACTCCGCCCATACCGATCATGGAGAGCAGGGCGCCGAGGAGGTCCGGGCGGTCGCCGCCGCGGCTCTTGGACTCGGGGACGAGGGTGACGACGGCCGCGACCGCTATGACGGCGACCGGGAGGTTGACCAGGAACAGCGAACCCCACCAGAAGTGGTCGAGCAGCGAACCGCCGATCAGCGGGCCGGCGGCGAAGCCGAGGGAGTTGACCGAGCTCCAGATGCCGATCGCCTTGGGGCGCTCCTCGTCGTCGAAGATCTGCATGACGACCGCGAGCGTGGTGGTGACCAGCAGCGCACCGCCGACGCCCATACCGGCCCGGGCCGCGATCAGCTGGCCGGGCGACTGGGCGAGCGCGGCCCCGAGCGAGGCCAGGCCGAAGAGCACCAGGCCGACGGCGAGCATCTTCTTGCGGCCGTACCGGTCGGCGGAATTGCCGGCGGTGAGCAGCAGGCCCGACTGGACCAGCGAATAGGCGTTGATCATCCACTGGACGTCGGCGGTGGTCGCGCCCATCTCCTCGGTGAGGGAGGGGATGGCGACGTTCAGGACGGTGTTGTCGAGGACGACCGTGAGCTGGGCGACGCAGATGACGGCCAGGATCAGCCAGCGGGCGGCATGCCGGCCCGGCGGGTGGAGCGTGGTGGTTGCGGCGTCGGACGCCACGGGGGACGGCATACGGGCTCCCTGTACGGTGCGAGCAGGTGCCATACACCGTACAGGGCTTGTTATACGCCGTACATTTGATTTTCGGCCGAGTGGCGGACGATCGGGCGTCCGCGCTGGTCAGACCCGCTTCGCGGCCGACCGGGCGTCCGTGCTGGTCAGCCCTTCTTCGTCAGGTCGTAGAAGGTGGCGCTGCCGACCGTGACCTTCTTGAAGGTCTTCTCGACCCAGGAGCTGATCTGGGACGAGTGGCCCTGTCCGCCGCCCGGACCACCGCGGCCGCCACGTCCGCCGAATCCGCCGGTCCGCTTCCGACCACCAGGGCCCCCAGAGCCCCCAGAGCCCCCGGGACCCCCAGGGCCATCGGCGCCGAAGCCGTCCCGGCCGCCCGCGATGAAGTAGTGGATCCTCCCTTCCGCGACGTACTTCTTGAACTGGGCGAGGGTCGGCGACGGGTCGCTGCCGTTGAAGCCACCGATCGACATCACCGGCTTCTGGGTGGCCAGCTGGTAGCCGGCGGCGTTCTGCGAGCCGATGGCCGCGGCGGCCCAGGTGTAGTCGCCGGCGTTCTTCTCCAGCAGGGCCTTGGCTCGGGCGCTCACCTTGGTGCCGTTGAGCAGGCCGCCCATTCCGCCGCCCATGCCACCACGCGTACCTCGTACACCTCGCATGCCACGCATACCGGGTGGGCGACCGGCGGTGTTCCCGGGGCCTCCGGGCGCTCCGGCGGCTCCGGCCTGCGCGCCGCCGCCGCCCGGCATCGCGCCCCCGCCCGGCAGCGCGCCGTTGTTGCCGCGCCACATGCGGTGCCGGCCCCCTGGGAAGCCCCCGCCCGGCCCGCCCATACCGCCGCGCACCGAAGGCCCGGCTGTGATGATCGACCCGCCCTTGGGCGTATTGATGGTGTCGAGCGTGTACGCGACCGGTCCGGCCAGCGCCGTAACCACCCCGAGCCCCGCCGCAACGACGCGGAGCCGCCGGCTGACAGGGACCTGGGCCGCGGCCACCTGCCGGTCCACGGCCACCTGCTGGTCCGCGGCCTTCTGCTGGTCCCCCGCCACCTGCCGGTCCGCCGTCACCTGCCGGTCCGCGACCTTCTGCTGGTCCGCCGCCACCTGCTGGTCCGCGGCCGCCGTCTTCCGTACGCCCAGGAGGAGCCCCGCCGCCGCCAGCGCCCCGAGCGCCAGTACCGTCCAGCGCAGCCACGGCAGCCAGTCGGGCGAGCGGTTCAGCAGGACGTACGACCAGCCCGCGGTCACCGCGACCGTCAGCGCCAGTACCACCGACGCCAGCCGCCCGCCGCGCCGCCACAGCAGGGTCGCCCCCATGCCGACCAGCGCCGCGATGTACGGGGCCAGTGCGATGTTGTAGTACTGGTGAAAGATCCCGGACATGAAGCTGAACGTCGTGAAGGTCATCAGCAGCGCACCGCCCCACACCAGGAACTCGGCCCGCTGACCGGCCTGTTCGGCGCCGAGGTCGTCCGGGGAGCTCGCGGTGACGGCCGGGGAGGTCGCGGTGACGGCCGAGGAGCGCGCCGTGACGGCGGAGGAGGTCGCAGTGACGGCGGAGGAGGTCGCAGTGACGGCCGGCGAAGTCGCAGTGACGGCCGGATCGGCCCCGGCCCGCTCGGCCCCGGCCCGTTCGGGCGCGGCGGGCATGACAGGCGCGGCGGGCACGACGGGCGCGGCGCCGGCGTCCGTACGGCGGGCGCGCCACAGCAGCCCCACCGCCACCACCAGCAGGATCAGCGCGGCGGGCAACAGCCAGGAGATCTGCCCGCCCATGTCGGACGAGAACAGCCGGGTGAGGCCGGTCTCGCCCCAGCCGCCGCCCCCGCCCGGGCCGCGTCCGCCCCCGCCGACGCTGCCGGTCTCGTTGCCGCTGATCCGCCCGAAGCCGTTGTAGCCGAAGGTCAGCTCCAGGAAGCTGTTGGTCTGCGAGCCACCGATGTACGGCCGCGAGGACGCCGGCCAGAGCTCGACGATCGCCACCCACCAGCCGCCGGACAGCACGATCGTCAGCCCGGCGAGCAGCAGTTGCCCGAACCGCTTGCGCAGGCCCACCGGCGCGCAGCAGGCGTAGACCACGGCGAGCGCCGGCAGGATCAGCCACGCCTGCAGCGTCTTGGTGAGGAATCCGGCGCCGAAGCAGAGGCCGGCCAGCACCAGCCACTTCGTCCGGCCGTCCGCAAGCGCCCGCAGTACCGCCGCGACCGCGCACACCATCAACAGGCAGAGCAGCGCATCGGGGTTGTTGAACCGGAACATCAGCGCCGCCACCGGCGTCACCGCCAGCGCCCCGCCGGCGAGCAGTCCCGCGCCCGCCCCGAACCGCCGCCGTACGGCCGCGTACAGCACACCGACGGTCGCCACGCCCATCAGCGCCTCGGGCACCAGGATCGCCCAGGAGCTGAGGCCGAAGAGCCGTACGGACAGCGCCATCGGCCAGAGCGCGGCCGGCGGTTTGTCGACGGTGATCGAGTTCGCGGCGTCGGACGAGCCGAAGAAGAACGCCTTCCAGCTCTCACTGCCGGCCTGTACGGCGGCCGAGTAGAACTGGTTGGCGTAGCCGGAGGCGGACAGGCTCCAGAGGTAGAGCACGGCCGTGACCAGCAACAACGCGATGAGCGCGAGCCTCGCCCAGCGCTCCTGAGGCGTGGTGCCAGGGGGAACTGGGGCGACTGGGGTGACTGGGGTGACTGGGGGGCCTGGGGGGACAGCAGGGTACAGGTCCGGATGCGGGTCCGGATGCCGGTCCGGATCCGGACGCAGACGCGGGTTCATCGGGTGCTCCTGGAAAAGTCGTGGTTCTGGTCGTGCAGGGGCGCGCCTCCGTGGGTGCCTCCGTGGGTGCCTCCCTGGGTGCCCCCGTGGGCGTTCTCGGCGGCTGCATCGACGGCTTCTTTGGCGGCTTCCTCGACGGCGTGCTCCGCGGCGTCCCGGCGCTCGCGGTCCGGGAACACCCAGGCGCGGAAGAGCAGGAACCGCAGCACCGTCGCCGCCAGGTTGGCGGCCACCAGCACCGCCAGTTCGGTGCCGTGCGAGGACGGCCCGCTGGCCGCGTCCAGCGCGGCCAGGGACCCGCTGGTCAGCACCAGGCCGATGGCGAAGACCACCAGGCCTTGGGCCTGATGGCGGACCGCCCGGTCCCGCCCGCGCACCCCGAAGGTGAGCCGCCGGTTGGCCGCCGTATTGGCCATCGCGGACAACAACAGTGCGACGGCGTTGGCCAGTTGGGCGCCGGTGCCGAGCCGGAAGAGGGAATAGAGTCCGAGGTACAGCAGGGTGCTGAGCCCGCCGACGACGCAGAAGCCGACGAGCTGACGGGCCAGCCCGCCCGGCACCCCGGGCAGTTCCCGGTCCCGCGGATCGTCCCCGAACGGCCGGGCCAGCCGGTCCAGCGGGAGCGCCCCGGTCGCCAGCGCGCGCCCCACCCGCCAGACGCCCTTCAGGTCGTCGGCGGCCGTGCGCACGAGGTGCACGGTGCTGTTCGGGTCGTCGACCCAGTCCACCGGCACCTCGTGGATCCGCAGCCCGGCCCGTTCCGCGAGCACCAGCATCTCGGTGTCGAAGAACCACCCGGTGTCCTCGACCATCGGAAGCAGCCGCTCCGCGACATCGTCCCGTATGGCCTTGAACCCGCACTGCGCGTCGGAGAAGCGGGCGGCGAGCGAACCCCGCAGGATGAGGTTGTACGTTCGCGAGATGAACTCCCTCTTCGGTCCGCGAACAACCCGCGCGCTCCGGCTGAGCCGGGAACCGATCGCCAGGTCCGAGTGCCCGGAGATCAACGGCGCCACCAACGGCAACAGGGCATTGAGGTCCGTCGACAGATCGACGTCCATATAGGCCAGCACCGGCGCCTCGGAGAGCGACCACACGGTGCGCAGCGCCCGCCCGCGCCCCTTCTGTTCCAGCCGTACGGCCGTGACCTCGTCGATCGCGTCATCGAGCCGTGCGGCGACCTCGGGCGTACGGTCGGTGCTCGCGTTGTCCGCGATGGTGATCCGGAACCCGTACGGGAAGGTCCGCGCGAGGTGCTCATGCAGCCGCCGGACGCAACGCTCCAGATCCGCCTCCTCGTTGTAGACGGGGATGACCACATCCAGCACGGTCGCGGTCTGGCCGAGGCACAGATGCTCGCGAGGCGGCAAGGAGCCCAGTGGTGTGTCGGGCGGCTGTGTCGTCGTCATGCCCCCGACCCTCGCCAACCGTCCTGTCACGGCCGTGTGGTGAGCCTGTGACCTGGCTGTGAGTGGCGGGCTGTGAGTGGCGGGCCGTGAGCGGGTACGGGTGCCCCGGCCGCCGACAGGTCACCGGGAAGACGGGGCGGTGTCACCGTGAAGACAGGGGGCGGGGTCACCGAGCGATGACGGCAGAGGCCCCGCGAAGACCAGGGGCAGGGCCACCGCGAAGACGGGGCAGCTTCACCGCAAAGACGAGGGCGGGGTCACCGCGAGGACGGCAGCGTCACCGTGAAGACCGTCCGCCCCGGTGCGCTCTCGACGCCGACCGTTCCGCCGTGCGCGGCAACTACGGCCTGCACGATCGCGAGCCCGAGTCCGGTGCTGCCGGCCGCCCGCGAGCGCGAGGCGTCCCCGCGCGTGAACCGCTCGAACACCCGCGGCAGGAGGTCGGCCGGGATGCCAGGCCCGTCGTCCTCAACCTGAAGCCGAACGGCGTGCTGGGGGACGTGGCCGGGCCGGGCGCGCCCCTGCAGGGCCTGCAGCGCCGAGACCTGACCACCCGCTGAAATCTGACCACCCGGTGAAGACTGAACACCCGCTGAGGCCTGAGCCGTTGGGACCTGCCCCGTCGGAACGCGCCCCGTTGGGGCCTGCCCCGTTGGAACGTGCCTCGTTGGGACCTGCCCCGCTGTGACGTGCCCCGTTGAGATTTGCCCCGTTGGGACCTGACCCGTTGCTATTTCCCCCTGCGGCGCAGGGAATCCAACAGGTGGCGCAGGGAATCCGACGGCCGGGACCACCCGGGCCGTCACCGTCGTCCCCTGCGGAGTGTGCGTCCGGGCGTTGGCCAGTAGGTTTACCAGGACCTGGTGCAGCCGCCCGCCGTCACCGTGGACCCACGCCGGCTCGTCCGGCAGTTCCAGCCGCCACCGGTGCCCGGGGCCGGCCACCCGTGCATCGCTCACCGCATCCACCACCAGCGGCGAGAGATCAGTGCTCTCGTACGAGAGCGGGCGCCCCGAATCGAGCCGTGCGAGCAGCAAAAGGTCCTCCACCAGCCCCGTCATCCGCTCCGCCTCGGACTCGATCCGCCCGAGGGCGTGCCGGGTCACCGGCCCGGGCCGCTCGTCCCCGCGCCGGGTCAGCTCGGCGTACCCCCGGATCGACGCCAGCGGCGTCCGCAGCTCATGACTGGCGTCGGCGACGAACCGCCGCACCCGCATCTCGCTCTCCTGACGCGCCGACAGCGCCGAGCCGACGTGCCCCAGCATCCGGTTGAGCGCTGCCCCGACCTGCCCCACCTCGGTCCGGGCATCCGCCTCCGCCGCCGGTACGCGAACGTGCAGCGCCACCTCGCCCTGATGCAGCGGTAGTTCGGATACCCGGGTGGCGGTGGCGGCGAGCCGACGCAGCGGCCGCAAGGCGATCCCCACCATGCTCGCCCCGGCCATCCCCGCCGCGACCAGCCCGGCCACCGTCACACATGTCTCGATGAGCACCAGCCGGCCGACCGTGTCCTCGACCTCGCCGAGCGGCATCCCGGCCACCAGTGAGCCGTCCCTCGCGGACTGCACCCGGTAGTCGCCGAGCCCGGCCAGCTCGGCGGTGTGCGTCCGGCCGTCCCTCGGTACGGCGTCCAGCGCCGCGACCTGCTCCCTGGTCAGCCACGCCAGCCGCTCCGAGGGCTCCCGGCTGGTCGAATTGTTCAGCCGGGCTCCCCCGTCGAGGGCTCCGTCCGGCCCGACCCGCGCGCCCACCGTGCCCACACGCTGGTCGCCCATCGCGACGAAGTCGAGGGGCTGATTCCGCATCGGATCGTGCGGCCGCGGCATCATCGCCCGTTCGACCATGGCATTCAGCCGCTCGTCCAACTGCCCTTGGAGGTACGAGTGCAACGCGATGGTGGTGACAACCCCGATCACCGCCCCCACAACGGCAATCAGAGCCACCGCCGACACCACCAGCCGCGTCCGCAACGTCCACCGCCGCCCGCCCGACCGCCGCCCGGCACCCGCCGGCCGCCGCCCGACACCGGCCGTACGCCCACTCCCGGCCGCCCGACCGGTCGCGTCCCCGGAAACATCCGGGCGCTCGCGTGGCGGAACGGGCGAGTGCACGGCCCGGGGCGCGGGCGCGGGCCGATCCGGGCCTTCGATTACGGGCGCGGGCGCGCCTCCGGTTACGGGCGCGGGCGCGGAACCGGACGCGGGCGAGGCCACGGACGCGAGCGCGGGCGAGGACGCGGGCGCGGAACCGGACGCGGGCCCAGATGCGCCTCCGATTGCAGGCGCGCCTACGGTTACGGGCGCCGGCGCGGCCCCGGCCACGAGCGGGGGCGAGCCTACGGAAGCAGGCATGGGTGCGGCCCCGGGCGCGGCACCGGACGCGACCGAGGGCCCAGACTCGCCTCCGGTTACGGACGCGCCTCCGGTGACGGGCGCGGCTCCGGTTACGGGCGCGGCTCCGGTTACGGGCGCGGCTCCGGTTACGGGCGCAGGCACGGACCCGGCCACGGGCGAGGCCACGGACGCGGGCGCGGACGAGGGCGCGCCTACGGAAGCAGGCGCGGATCCGGCACCCGAAGCGGGCGAGGGCGCGGGCACCGAAACGGGCGCCCCCGCGGGCTCCGCAAGAGGCGCCGCCGCGGCATCCGCACCGAGAGCGGCAGCGAGGTCGGGACCGGCATCGGGACCGAGGGCAGAACCGGGACCAGGGCCGGGGCCGAGATCTAGAGCAAGGCCGGGACTGGGACCGGGAGCAGGGCCGGGAGCAGGGCCGGGAGCAGGGCCGGGACCGGGAGCAGGGCCGGGAGCAGGGCCGGCATCGTGAACAGGACCGAGATCGCGAACAGGGCCAAGATCGTGAGCAGGATCGGGATCCGGCAGGGGCACAAGCGCAGGATCGGCCACCGCTCCGCTACCCACCCGGCTTGATCAGATAGCCCGCACCCCGCCGCGTATGGATCATCGGCGCCCGCCCCGCATCGATCTTCCGCCGCAGGTACGAGATGTACAGCTCCACGACATTGGCCTGGCCGCCGAAGTCATAGCTCCAGACCCGGTCGAGGATCTGGGTCTTGCTCAGCACCCGCCGCGGATTTCGCATCAGATACCGCAGCAGCTCGAACTCCGTGGCTGTCAGATGGATTTCCTGCCCGCCCCGCCACACCTCATGGCTGTCCTCGTCCAGCACCAGATCGCCCACCGTCAGCCGCGACTCGCTCCGGGCAGCCGCCGCCCCGGCCCGACGCAGCAGGCCCCGCAGCCTGGCCACGACCTCCTCCAGGCTGAACGGCTTGGTGACGTAGTCGTCCCCGCCGGCCGTAAGCCCGGCGATCCGGTCCTCGACCGCATCCTTGGCCGTCAGGAACAGCACCGGCACGTCCGGCAGTTCGCGCCGCAGCCGTCCGAGCAGCGTCAGCCCGTCCATGTCCGGCAGCATGACGTCCAGCAGCACCGCATCCGGCCGCCAGCTACGGGCCGAGCGCAGTGCCCCCGCGCCATCCCCTTCGGCACGGATGTCCCAGCCTTCGTACCGCAGCGCGAGCGACAGCAGATCGGCGAGCGAGGACTCGTCGTCGACCACCAGCACCCGCACCGGGCTGCCGTCCGGCCGCAGCAGCTCCGGCTGCTTCCCGGGCGCTCTTCCGGACGCAGCGCCCGCTGGAACCGAACCCGCCGGTACCGACGTAATCGGAGCCGATGAAACCGGAACTGACGAAGCATGAAGAGACGCTGAAGACGACGAAGTCACGGTCATGCCGGTGAGCCTGATGCCCGCTCGTGAGAGCTCCCTTGCTCCTTCCTGTGAATCTCCTGAGAATCCCGAGCACCGGCCGCGACAGGGCCCATGGCCGAGCCGCTGGTCGAGTCCGCGCCCGGGTCCATGGTCAGGTCCGCGACCAAGTACGTGCTCGGGCCCCGGATCGAGTCCGCGACCACATCAGTGCCGGTTCCGCCCCCGTTTCCGTGTCCGCATCCATGACCGGCTCCGTCGCAGCATCCATGAGCGGGTCCGTGACCGGTTCCGTGGTCGCATCCATGACCGGATCCGTGACCGGCCTGGGCCGCCCCCCGCGCGGTCCAGGCCGATCACCACTGCCCCAAGCATGGCACCCCCCACTGACAATCGCCCTGACCAGCACCTTTGCCTCTTAGCGGGTACCTCACCCACCCATCCAGGTCCCCCCGGCGTACCGTCCTGCCATGACACACGAGCCTCTGGCAAACTCCCCTCTGTCACACGGCCCTTCGGCACAGGCCCCTCTGACGCCCACCGCCCCGCCGGGCGACTCGCTGAGCCTCGTCGCCCTCTCCGGCAGCCTGCGCGCCCGATCCTCCAACGGTGCGGTGCTGAACTCCGCCCTCACCCTGTGGGACGGCCCCGCCACCACCGCGGACATCGGCGCACTCCCGCACTTCAACCCCGACCTGGACGGCGAGGACGCCACTCCTCCCACCTCCGTCGCCGGCCTGCGCACCGCCGTGGCGTCCGCCGACGCCCTGCTCATCGTCAGCCCGGAGTACGCGCACGGAGTCCCCGGCGTCCTCAAGAACGCACTCGACTGGCTGGTCAGCAGCGGCGAGGTGGTCCACAAGCCGGTCGCGGTGATCACCGCGTCTCCCTTCCCCACCGGCGGCGATTACGCCAACGCCCAACTCCGGGAGACCCTGCGCATGATGACCGGCGAGGTCATCACGGCCGCCTGCCGCGAAATCCCCGCGATCGGCCCGAAGATCGACGCTGCAACGGAACGCGTCTCGGACGAGGCCACCCTCACCGACCTGGCCGCAGCCCTGACCCACCTGGCCACCGCCGCAACGGCAACACCAACGGCCCGCTAGCGCCCCGGCCCACCTGCCACACCGTCAGCGCACCGCTCCCCTACGGGCACCACTACGGTCTTGCCCCCGGCCGCCACCCCGGTCTCCACCACAGCCTCTAACCCGGTCTCCACCCACAGCCTCTACTCCGGCCTCCACCACGGCCCCGCCCCATCTCCTCCCACGGCCCCGCCCGGCCCCCACCACGTTCCCCTCCCCAGCCGGCCGGTCTCCACCACGTTCCCCGCCCCGGCCCCGCCCCGTCCCGTTCTGCGGCACGATCTACCCCCCGTTCTCCACCACGGCCCCGGTCTCCCCTACCCCGAACAACCGCGCCGCGTTCCCGTAACAGACCCCCCGCAGCCACTCCTCCCCCATCCCCAGCCGGGCCAGCGCCTCCAGCGCATGGGCGTACCCGTAGGGGATGTTGGGGAAGTCGCTGCCGAACAGGACCCGTTCACCGAGCTCCGCCAGCCGGGCGCGCTCGGCCCGCGGGAACGGCGCCGTCCGTTCCGCGAAGTCCGTGAAGGCCATCGTCGTATCGAGGTGCACACCGGGATACCGTTCGGCCAGCTCCAGGAAGTCGGCGTACTCCGGCATCCCCATGTGCGCGATGATCAGCCGGAGTCGGGGGTGCCGGGCCAGCACCCGCGCGATCGGCTCCGGACCGGTGTGCTTGCCCGGCGCGGGCCCCGACCCGCAGTGCACGACCACCGGCACCCCCGCCTCCGCGACGGCCCCCCACACCGCATCGAGCCGGGCGTCGGTCGGGTCGTACGCCCCCACCTGCACATGCGCCTTGAAGATGCGTGCACCGCCGGCGAGTTCGTCCCGTACGTACGCCTCCGCGCCGTCCTCGGGGAAGAACGTCGCGGTCCGCAGACAATCGGGCGTACGAGCCGCGAAGTCGGCCGCCCAGCCGTTCAGCCACTGCGCCATTCCCGGCTTGTGCGGATAGATCATCGAGGTGAACGCGCGTACGCCGAAGCCGCGCAGTACCGCCAGCCGCTGCTCCTCCTCGAAGCGGTACATGATCGGCCACTCCCGGCCCACCAGCGGCCCGGCCGCGTCGAAATACGCCCAGACCTTCGCCATCACGCGCTCCGGCATGAAGTGCGTATGGACGTCGATCAGCCCCGGCAGGCCCAGACCCCGCCAGAACGCCCCCACCCGCTCGTCCCCGTCCGCCACTCCGGCCCCTCCTCGTTCCATCCGCTACACCGACGGCCGCCACCCGTAGGGCACCGGCCGCCCTCAGCCTCGCAGGCACGCCCGGCCAGCAGAACCCTGCGCCGCAGCCGATCCCTCCCTCCCAGCAGAACCCCACACCTCAGAAGGACTCAGAGGAACGCGAGGAATCCAGAGGAACGCAGAGGAAAGCAGAGGAACCCAGGCGAACCCAGAGGAACCCGCCCTCACAAAGGCGCAGCGCCCGTCGCGCGGTCAGAACGAACCCGCACGGTCAGCACGGACCCACACGGTCAAAACCGACCTGCACGCTCAGAACAAACCCGCCCGCTCAGAACAGACCCGCCCGGTCAGAACAGCCCTTCCTGCTCCCCTCCCCGCTCCGACGCACCCGGTACCGCCGTACGGACCGGCAGCACCGGCACGGTCGTCACCCGCCCCGTGGCCGCCCCCAGCACCCATCCCGACAGCAACCGCGCATCCATCACCACAACGGGCCCCGGCCCACCGGCCCCCGCACCCTGCCCCGCCGCCTGACCCGCACCAGAACGCCGCCCTTCAGCCCCACCCACTCCCCCCACGGAGCCCACTGCACCCACTGCCCCCACTGAGCCGACTGACCCCACTGCACCCACTGACCCGACTGGCCCCACTGCCCCCTCATCTCCTCCCGCCAGCCGGAGATACACATCCGACCCGACCCCGGCCAGCACCTCCCCCACGACCTCCGCCCCCACCGTCAGCCCGCCCAACACCGCCGCACCGGCCGGTACCCGGTCCAGCCCGAACAGCTCCGTATGGTCCGTAAACGCGAACTCCACCGGCTCAAGCGTCTCCGGCCACCCGCCCAACTCCATTGCCTTCGCGTGCAGTTGAGCCAACTCGGCGCATCGCTCCGGTACGTCCGGCAGCGCTCCCCGCGCCGCCCGTTTCGCCGCCTTCGCGAAGCGGTCCGGGACCGCCAGGGCACTTCCCAGCAGCGCCTCTGCCCGTCGCGCCGCCATCAGCGGACCGCGGCCCAGCCATGCGTACGCGACCGCTCCCTGCTCCACCAGCCGCGCCGGCCCCCGTTCGGCGGCCGTGATCCCCACCTTGAGCAGACCGGGCCCGAAGTACGCGAGGTAGACGGCGTACGGACGTGGGTCATCGGCCATGGTGTCCGCGGCCACCGACCGCGACCGGTCCAGCTGGGCACACCGCGCGCACTGATCCTTGGCGCTCTCCCCGTCCAGCACCGCCGCATACGGGCACACCAGCCAGCGGCCGGCCCGCCGTACGCCCAGACAACGGCGCTCCCCCTGCGCCGCGAAGGCCAGCCTCTTCCCCGCGGGAAGCGGACTCTCCCGCTCCTCGTCCCGCTCGGCGCAATACCAGCCCAGCCGCTGCCCGAACCCCGTCGACGCCCCCGCCACCCCAGGCCCCGCCGCAGCCGCCGCACCGGCCCCCGCCAGCCCACCAGGCCCCCTCAGCCCGTCAGACTCCCCGAGCCCGCCAGCTCCCCTCAGCGCCCCGGAAGCCGTCAGCGCCCCGGAGTCCGTCAGCGCACCAGGCACCGCCCCGGACCCAGACCCTGCTCCTGGCCCGGCCCCCGATCCCAGCCGGGACCTCACTCCTGGCTTCGGCCTTGGCCCTGGCCTTGGCCCTGGCCTTGGCCCTGGCCCGGCTCCAGGCCGTACCCCCGAACCACCGCCCGACCAGCGCGGTCCCGTACATCGCCACCACACCTCGCCAGCGTACGACCCCCCACTGACAACGCCCGGATTCCCGCAGAGCACCCGCCACCCACACAGCGCCCGTCTCCCTCAGAGCGCCCCCACCCGCGCGACCGCCCGCCTCTCCCAGAGCACCCGCCACCCACAGAGCACCCGTCTCCCCAAAGCGCCCCCCACCCACACAGCGCCCGTCCCCCCAAAGCGCCCCCACCGCCCGACCGCCCGCCTCACGCCCCCCGGACGCCCCAGCCCCCGCGAGCCACAGCCCCCGCCCCGCCCCCACCAGCCACAGCCTCCACACGAACAGGCCCCGGCCCCGGCCCCGGCCCCGGCCCCGGCCCCGGCCCCGGCCCCCGAAACGTATTCCGGTACATCCGCGGCGACACCCCCAGCGCCGACTGCAGATGCTGCCGCAGCGACGCCGCCGTCCCGAAGCCGGCCTCCGCCGCGATCCGGTCCACCGTCAGTTCCGTCTCCTCCAGCAACTGCCGGGCCCGCTCGATCCGTTGCTGGGTCAGCCACTGCAACGGCGAGATCCCCACCTCCTCCCGGAACCGCCGGGTGAAGGTCCGCACGCTCATCGCCTCGCACCCCGCGAGCTCCCGCAGCGTCACCGGCCGGTCCAGGTGTTCCAGCGCCCAGGCCCGCGCCCGCCCCGTCGAGGACACCTGCGGCTCCGGCATCGGCCGCCGGATGTACTGCGCCTGGCCGCCCTCCCGGTGCGGAGGTACGACGGTCCGCCGGGCCACGTCATTGGCGACGGCCGCCCCGTGGTCACACCGGACCATGTGCAGACACAGGTCGATGCCCGACGCGACCCCCGCCGCCGTCAGCACGTCGCCCTCATCCGTGTACAGCACGTCCGCGTCCAGTTCGACGTGCGGAAACAGCCGGCGGAAGTCGTCCACCGACCGCCAGTGCGTGGTCGCCCGCCGCCCGTCCAGCAGCCCGGCCGCCGCGAGCACGAACGCGCCCGTACAGATCGACGCGATCCGCGTCCCGGGCCGGATCCGTTCCAGCGCCTCGGCCAGTTCCGCGCTCAGTCGCCCAGCACCATGCTCCGTCCGGTCGTAATCCGCCCCGGAGGCCGGCACGACCACGGTGTCCGCCTCGGCAAGCGCCTCCGGCCCGTGCGCCACACACACCGTGAAATCCGTGTCCGTCCGCACCTCACCCGGCTCCAGCGCACAGGTCACCAGCTCGTAGAGCCGCTCCCCGTCCGCCGAACGGGCCTCGCCGAAGATCCGGTGCACGATGCCCACCTCGATCGGCAACATCCCGTCCCGCACCAGCACCACCACCCGATGCCGCCGCACCCCGTCCCCACCCCTCACTCGCCCCGCTCCATCCCCACGGCACCTCACGACACCCCACGCCCCATTCCCATGACCGCCCCCCTCACCGGCCCCACGACCATCCCCATGGCCCACCCCGTGGTCCGTACCACCCGTGGTCCATCCCGTGGCCGGACCCATGACCCACCCCGTGGCCCACCCCGTGGACCACCCCACCCCATGGCCGGCTCCATGGCCGGCTCCATGGCCGACCGCATGGCCAACCCAGTGGCCCATCCCCTGCCGACCGCATGGCCCGATCCTTGCACAGTATGGCCATCCGGCCACTCGTCCGTACGCCCGCCCGTCCGGACAGTGGGTGGCATGAAGATCCTCTGGCTGTTCGCCCACCCCGACCCGCGCTCCCTGAGCGGCGCGCTCAAGGACGAGGGCCTGCGCGCGCTCGAAGCCCACGGCCACGAATACCGCGTCTCCGACCTGTACGCCATGAAATGGAACCCGGTGGTCGACGCCACCGACTACGGCCACGACCCCGCCGACCGCCTCCACATCGGCCCGGCCTCCGAACGCGCCTACCACCACGGCCACTTGAGCCCGGACATCGCCGAGGAACAAGAGAAGGTCACCTGGGCGGACACCGTGATCATCCAGTTCCCCCTGTGGTGGTACGGCATGCCCGCCATCCTCAAGGGCTGGTTCGACCGCGTCTTCATCAAGGGCTTCGCCTTCGGCCACACCGACCCGGAGACCGGCCGCCCCCTGCGCTACGGCGACGGCCGGCTCACCGGCAAACGCGCCATGGTGATCACCACCGCCGGCGCCCGCGCCGCCACCCTGGGCCCGCGCGGCGTCAACGGCGACCTCAACGATCTCCTCTTCCCCCTGCAGCACGGCACCCTCTGGTACACCGGCATGGCGGTCCTCCCGCCCCTCCTGATCCCCGGCGCGGACCGCACCACTCCCACCGCCTACGCAACCGCCGCCACCCGCCTACGTGAGCGCCTGCGCACCCTCCCCACCACGGAGCCTCTCGCCTTCCGCCACCAGAACACCGGCGACTACGACGACAACCTCCTCCTCCACCCCCACCTCACCCCCACCCCACCCACAGGCCCCTCCGCCCACTACACAACCCCGCCCCCACCCCACCACCCCTGACACCGCGGGGCCAGGGGCCGGGAAGCCGAACCAGGGAACCGGGGAGCCGGGGAGCCGGGGAGCCGGGGAGCCGGGGAGCCGGGGAGCCGGGGAGCCGGGGAGCTGCTGGACCGTAAAAGAGCCTGGGACCACAAAAGCCCCGGAACGAAAACCCCCAGGAACGCAAAAAGCCGCAGGGCCGTGGATACAGATCCACGGCCCGCGGCGTCAGTAGCGGGGACAGGATTTGAACCTGCGACCTCTGGGTTATGAGCCCAGCGAGCTACCGAGCTGCTCCACCCCGCGTCGGTTCCCCGAACACTACGCGACTCCCGCCCCCACGCCTAATCCTTTTCCCAGCACCGACCACCACCGACCCCCACCAGGGAGCAAAAAGGCGCAACGGGCTGCAAGGAAACGTGAGCCTGGGCCGTGTCGATATGAGGCGGGAGGTCAGGCGGACCGAGGCACGATGGTCACCGCACGGTAGTCGTATCCGTCCTGCTTGAAGCCGGGGGCTTCCCACACGAGGTCCACTTGCTGGCCGGCCGCGAGCGTTCGGAAGCCGACCGTCTGGATGGCGGAGTAGTGGCCGAAACAGCCGCCGGGCGTCTCGGGGCAGCCGAGGACGCCCCACCCTTCCTCGTCGCGCCACTCGCGGACAATCGCCGTCACCATGGGCAAAACCCTACCGACCCTCTCTGCGCCCGCTGTTGAGCAGCGTCGCCCGCAACGGAGCCAGGAAGCACGCCCGGCAGAGCGAAGCGCAGCCGGGCGCCTTGATGAGGTGGATGAGGTGGATGAGGTGGAGAACCCTGTAAACGAGGTGACGAAGGATGAAGGCCAGAGGCGCAAAAGGCGGCGGGGAGATGGAGAGGTATCCGATGGGTCAGTCGCCCGACCCATCGAACGCTGCTCAGGTCCTCGGCTGGGTGAAGCGAATGCGGTTGCCGAAGGGGTCGCGGAGGCCGCAATCGGTTCCGTAGGGACGCTCGGTGGGTTCCTCGGTGAACTCCACGCCCCGACCCAGCAGCGTCTCGTAGGTCTTGCGGCAGTCGTCCGTGGTGAAGATGAGCCAGCCGCCCATCGCGCCCTTGGTCACCAGTTCCCGTACCTGCTCAGCGGTCTCTTCGGACATCGCCGGCGCGCCGGGCCTCTCCAGCAGGATCTGGCGCTCGGGGTGCCCGGGGACGCTGACGGCCAGCCAGCGCATGAAGCCCATGTCGATGTCGGCGGTGACCTCAAGGCCGAGCTTGCCGACGTAGAAGTCGAGGGCCTCGTCCTGGTCCAGGACGTATATCTGCGAGTGCGTAATGGCGTTGAACATGTCCCTCACGCTACTGAGCACGCCGGACGAAAACTTATCCAAAACTGACCAGTCGCCGGACGTACCGCGCACCGGGAGCCGGCGGCCGGCGGTCGACACGAATGGTCAGGCACTCGGTCGCGCCCACGCCATCGTGAAGCAGGTGGGCACGCCCGTGGCCGCCGCTTGTTTGCGGTACTCCCTCGGTGATCGGCCGACGATGTCATGGAAGGTGCGACTGAAGGTCCCGGGACTGTTGAACCCCACCTCGAAGCTGATGTCGGTCACCCGGCGATCGGTCTCCCGCAACAGGAACATCGCACGCTCGACCCGACGGCGCTGCAGGTAGCGGTGGGGCGTCTCACCGAACGTGGCCCGGAAGACGCGCGAGAAGTGCGCCTCCGACACATGGGCGATCCGCGCCAGCGCCGCCACGTCCAAGGGCTGCGCATAGGCACGGTCCATCGCATCCCGCGCTCGAAGCATGCGACGGTTGCGCTCCTCTACAGCACGACTCACGGCGCCATCCCACCACAGCCCCCCTACGACGAAAGACGCGCTGGGCCTGCACTGGCCGGAGGTAGATCTGTAGTGAATCTCTAGTGGAGCGGCAGCGGATCGGTAGTGGATCCGTACGAGGGCGTTGTCACCGCCCGACAGGTGCTTCAGCGGGTCGGCGGAGAGCCGCTGATCGTCGCCCGCATGCTCACGGAATGACCGCCTCGGGGACGCGCTGAGCGGTGACGGCAGCCGCCGGGACGATGACGACGGCAACGCCGGAGTCCCAGCTACCGCCTTCCCCACTCTGCACCGGCCCACGGAGGCGGTTGATGTCATTCACTGCCGTCAACGGAAAAACCAGAGGCCCCGTTCGATTCGAACGGGGCCTCTGGCCTGCTGTGCGCTCGGCAGGATTCGAACCTGCAACCTTCTGATCCGTAGTCAGATGCTCTATCCGTTAAGCTACGAGCGCTTGGCTTTCCGGCGGTTTTTCTTGCCGGTCGGCGTTGCGGGAACAACATTACATGACCTGCGGCGTCAGGCGAAATCCATTCCCCTCACCCCATCTGACCTGCGTAAATGTGTTTGCGGGCGGGCTTGGGGCTGAGTCGGGGCCGGGTCGGCGGTCGGCGATCCGAGTGAAGTTCGGGTGGGGGGAGCCCTCTTCGGGGCAGGGCTGGACGGGCGGGCTCGACGCCGGGTGTGACGGGGGCCACTGAGAAGGCAAGCCTGGCGAGCAGGAAGGGGAGTCCGGCGAAGGTCCGGGAGGGCCAGAGGGAAGATCCGGGAGAGCCAGGGGAAAGATCCAGGGAAGGCTCCGGAGAAAGTCAGGCCCAGAGATCAGGGAAGGGTCCGGGGAGACAGGGAAGCGTCCGGGGGGATGAGGAGAGGGGTCCCGTGGGCGTCCCGCAAAGCCTTCGTGGTGCCGGGGCGGGCCGAACACCTTCGCGGTACCCCGGGACGGTCCATGCGGTACCCCGGGACGGGCCCATAAGGCCTCCGCCGTGTCCGGGACGTGGTCCGCGAAGCCTCCGCTGTGCGCGATGCGCTCAGAAAGCGTTCAGGCCCCGGTCTGAGTGACCGGGGCCTGAACGGAGACGAGCGGAGGCGGAGGGATTTGAACCCTCGATCGGGGGTAAACCCGAAACCGCATTAGCAGTGCGGCGCCATAGACCGGACTAGGCGACGCCTCCACGCACCCCACGCGCGCAGGCGCGCTGTGGTGTGTGTCGATGATGGCACAGCTCCGAGGGCTGTCACCAATCGCCCCCTACGGTACTAGGCGCGCGGGCCACCCGGCAAAGACGTTCCTGCGGCGCAACGTCGGGGGCGGCGGCGCGTTAGGAGTGTGGGGCCGTGGCGATCGCTGTGTCGTGCGCCCCCGGCGTGTACGTACCGCGTACCGCCCCGCACTCGCCTCTCTGGAGCCTGTGATGTCGCACCGCCGGACGTCGTCCCCCTTCGCCGCCGCTGCCGCAGCAGCCACCGCCGTCACCGCCGTAACTGCAGCCACCGCCGTGCTGGCCCTTATGGCGCCCGTCGCGTCGGCCGCACCGATCCCGCTCCCCCACTACCGGTCCGGCGGCGGCGTGACGGGCGCGGGCCATCACGGCTCCGAGGGGAACGGGAACGGCCACGGGGGTGGGGAGGGGCGGCGCACCGGTGGAGCGGGGGCGCTGGTCGGGCCTGATCTGGTCATGGGGCGGAATGCGCATCGGGAGCAGGTGGCCTCGCCCGAGGGACAGTCGGAAGGGCAGGCGGAGGGGGCGGGCAGCCCGGGTCACGTTCGTCGGCAGGGCTTCCCTGACCGTCATGTCGCCCACCACGGCGTCCGCCCCACCGCCCACCACGACGCCCAGCCCGTCGCGCCCCATACCGTCCAGCCCGTCGCCCACCACGTCGCCCACCACAGCGCTCAGCCCGCCATCCACCACCCCACCCACCCCGCCACCCCCGCAGCCCGGCGGGTGTCCCAGGGGGCGCCCCGGGATCACCTCACCGTTACCGTTCGCCGGTCCGGGTCGGCGCATACGGATGGGACGTTCGAGCTGTATTGCCACCCCGCGCGCGGGACGCACCACCATGTGCGGCGGGCGTGCGACAAGCTCGACTCCATGACGCGGTGGGGGAAGGACCCGTTCGCGCCGGTGCCGCAGCACGCGCAGTGCACGATGATCTACGGCGGGCCGGCGACCGCGCATGTCACCGGGACGTGGGCGGGGCGGCCCGTCAACGCGGACTTCCGGCGCACCAACGGGTGTGAGATCGAACGCTGGAGCCGCTTCGAACCTCTGCTCCCGGCGACCCGTTCGTGACCCGTTTCGTGCCGCAGTAGCGTCCCAGGTCAGGACGAGGGGCACATGTCGGGCGTGCGGCGAGTCGCACGGCGCCGCGGCATAACCTCCCCGTCATCCGCCTCCGCGTCGCGCGCGAGTGCCCGTAGACTCCATCCCGACGGTCCGCCGCGGCGGGCCCGGCACGGTGCGGTAACAGGAGGGAAGCGTCTCGTGAGCAGCAGGCCATCCCGAGGCGCTGCTCGCCTCGCAGCCATACTCGACGCCCTCCCCGACGCGCTGTTGCTCGTCAACTGCAACGGCACCGTCGTCAACGCCAACACCATCGCGCTGGAGACCTTCGAGGCGCCGGGCACGGCCCTGGTCGGGCGCGGTCTGCTGGATCTGCTGCCGGACTTCGACTCCAAGCGGATCCCGGGCTCGATGCGGCGCCGGGACGAGGAGGTCGCGGGGCAGCGGACGAAGCCGACGCGGATGGTCGCGCGACGGACGGACGGCACCGAGATGCTGGTCGAGGTGACCAGCGCGAACCTGGAGGACGGCCGGACCCCGTACGAGTCCGCCTTCGAGGCCGCCTACGCCGATCACCGCAACGGCTACACCGGCGATGAGCTGCTGATGCTCGTCGTACGGGACCTGAGCGGCACGCTGGACACCGAGGCGGAGCTGGCCCGCCAGCAGCGGCAGACCGAGATGATCCTGCGGGCCGCGGCCGAGGGTGTGGTCGGGGTCGATTCCGAGGGCAAGGTCGTCCTGGTCAACCCGTCCGCGGCGCAGATCCTCGGGTACCGGGCGAGTGAGCTGGGCGGGAAGGAACTGCATCCGCTCATCCATCACTCGCGGGCGGACGGGGCGGCGCTGCCCTGGGAGGACACGCCGCTGGCCGACACGCTCAAGTCGGGGCGCAAGCACCGGGTCCGCGGGCAGGTGCTGTGGTCGAAGGACGGGCGTGCGGTGGCCGTGGACCTGACCACGGCGCCGGTGCGGGACGGCGATCAGCTGGTCGGCGCGGTGATGACCTTCACCGACCGGCGGGCCCTCGACGCGCTGGCGGCCCGGCACGCCCAGTTGCTGGCCGTTCTGGAGCAGGCGCTGCGCGGTCCGCTGGAGGAGTTGAAGGGCGAGCTGGGCACGCTGGCGTCCGATCCGGCCGGCCAGTTGTGGCCGGAGGCGAACCAGATCCTGCACCACCTCGCGGCCGGCCACGCCCGGATGACGACGCTGGTGGACAACGTCCTGAGCTACCAGCGGCTGGACGCCGGCAAGGAGAAGCTGAACCGCGCGAAGGTGTCGCTGGACGGTGTGGTCGCCGCGGGCGTGGAGGGCGCGATCGAGCTGATCGGGCCGGGCCGGGCGCAGTTCGCGGTGCACGCCCCGCCGATAGAGGCGGTGGTGGACGCGGAGCGGATCGCGCAGGCGCTGTCGCATCTGATCGCGGATGTGGCGGGCGTGGATTCGACGGGGCGGATGCCGGTCGGTGACGGCGCCCTGGGGACCGGTACGCGTGCCGCGATTCCCGGTGACTCGACGATCGTGGTGGCGGCGGCCAAGCGCGGTGAGGTCGTACGGATCGAGGTGCGTGGGCCGTTCGGCGGTGGTGACCCGGTGCACGAGCCGCTGGTCCGCGGGATCGTGCGGCAGCACGGCGGGCTGTTGCAGACGCATGAGGTGCCGGGCAGCGGGCCCGGTGCGGGCGGCAGCGCCTATGTGCTGGAGCTGCCGGTGGGGATCGACGGCGCGGACGGCGCGGAGTCGGCGGACGACGCTGCGGAGGCCGGGTCGGCGGAGGTGCCGGTCGGCAACGAGACGACGGTGATGCCGGTCCCGACCGCGCGGGCCCGGGGGACGCACGGCGACGCGGCGGACGACGGCGGAACGGGCCAGGGGCCCGCGGTGGGTGACGGCGGTACCGATGGGGCCGGTGAGTCCCTCGGTGCCGGTGTGGAGCAGGGTGTGGCGGTGCCGGCGCAGGCCGGTGGCGCGTCGCCGACCGGACGCCGGCGGGCCCGGCGGCCCGGTGGGGAGCAGGGCGCGCCCGAGGGTGCGCCGGGCGAGCCGGCGGCTGCCGAGGGCGAGGGCCCGGGGCTGCCGCCGGGTATGGCGGGTGCCGAGGCCGTGCCTCCTACGGGGCGCCGGCGGGCGCGGCAGGGTGCCACGGAGGGCGCCGGGCTGCCCGCGCTGCCCTCGGGTGCGGGCCCGTCCGCCGGTCAGCAGCCGGGGCAGGCACCGGCCGCCGGGCCGGGCCGGGGCGAGGCCGCCACCGGGCCGGGCGCCGCGGCCGGGCCGTCGACGGGCCCCGTGCCGGCACGTCCGCAGATTCCGGGCCAGGCCCCGGCGCCCGCCCAGCCGCAGGGGCTGGGCCCCGTCCAGCCCGCCGGCCGGCGGGCCCGCCGGGCGCTGGCCGAGGCGCCGGAGCGCGCCGCGCAGGGCGAGCGGGACCGGGCGCCGGCCGCCACCGGTGCCGCGCAGCAGGCCGGGCAGCGGACGGCGTTCGCGCTGCCGCCGGCCGCGGCGGACCGGGCCCCGCAGCCGGCGCCGTCGGGGCTGCCCGCGCTGCCCGCGGTCGCCGATCAGGTGCCCGCGCAGGCGGCCGGCCCGCAGGAGGCCGGCGGTACGGGCCGGCGCCGGGCGCGTCGGCCGGTGGCCGGCGGTCCGGAGGGCACGCCGTCCGCCGGGCAGCCCGGGTACGCCCTGGAGGCTGCCGCCGGGACCGCCGACCCGGCCGAGATGCAAGGCGATTGGGACGAGCCGACCGGACGCCGTCGGGCCCGCCGGGCGGCGGCCGAGGAGCGTGCGGCGGCCGCGATGGCCGACTCCGAGTCGTCCGGGACGTTCGTGGCCGGGCCGGAGGGGCTGGTGGCGCAGCCCGCCGATTCCGACGGTTCGGCGGAGCCGGCCGGTCCGGGGGGTGCGACGGGGGCCGGGGCCGGTCCGGTGCCCGGCATCGCGCCGGTGCCGGGCGGGGACGCGCCTGCCGGGTCCGAGGTGCCGCCCGCACCGACCGGACGCCGTCGTGGCCGCCCCAGCCCCGCCGAGGAGGCGCCCGCGGCGCCCGTACCGGCGCAGGGCGGGCCGGGCGGTCACCCGCACCGTCAGCCGCTCCCGCCGGGCTCCGAGGACGAGGCGGCGGCCCAGGGCCGGGCGTTCAGCGTGCGCACGCTCGGGCAGGGCGTGCCGTTCGCCCAGCAGATCGCGGGGCAGCAGCGGCCGTTGCCGCCCGGCAGCACCCCGCCCGGTGGTACGTCCGCGGGTTCGGGGCGGCGCCGTAAGCTCGCCGCGCCGCCGCAGGACGGGGAGCGCGCGGCGGCCGCCGGGCCCGTACCGGACGGGGCCGGGCCGCGTCCCGGTCCGCAGCCGGCCGCGCCGCAGGACCGTGCCCCGGCGGCCGGTCAGCCCGGGCCGGCGCCCGCGGCGCAGCCGCAGCAGCAGCCGCATCTGATGGACGCCAGCGAGGGGCGGGCCTTCGCGATCTCCGCGCCCGACGAGGGCAGCGAGGGTCCGGAGCCGCTGGACGGGCCGAACGGCGCCATAGAGGTGATGGACCGTCAGCCCATGCCGATGGACGACGAGCTGCCGCCGGAGCCGCTGGACAATCCGCGCCGGCTGCTGGTCTGGCCGGCGCCGGACGTCGCCACGCAGCAGGCGCTCAGCGACCGCGGCTACCGCCCGGTGATCGTCAACTCCCGTGAGGAGGTCGACGCGCAGATCGCTGCGTACCCCGCGGCGCTCTTCGTCGACCCGTTGACCGGGCCGATCACCCGTACCGCGCTGCAGTCGCTGCGGCAGGCGGCGGGCGCGGCCCAGGTGCCGGTGCTGGTGACCGCCGGTCTGGGGCAGGCGACCCGGGAGGCCGCCTACGGGGCGGACCCGGCGGTGCTGCTCAAGGCGCTGGCGCCGCGGGACGGCGCGAACCACCCGCCGCGGGTGCTGCTGATCGAGCAGAACGACGCCATCGCCGGGGCGCTGATCACGTCGCTGGAGCGGCGCGGGATGCAGGTCGCGCGGGCCGGCGCGGACGCCGACGCGGTCACCCTGGCGACGCAGATGCGCCCGAACCTCGTCGTGATGGACCTGATGCAGGTGCGTCGCCGGCGGGCCGGGATCGTCGACTGGCTGCGCGCGAACGGGCTGCTCGACCACACCCCGCTGGTCGTCTACACCTCCGCCGACCTGGATCCGGCGCAGCTGCCGCTGTTGGCGGCCGGTGAGACGGTGCTCTTCCTGGCGGAGCGTTCGACGAGCGCCGACGTGCAGTCCCGGATCGTCGATCTGCTGGCCAAGATCGGCACCAACTAGCCGCAGGCGGTACCGGGCGCCCGGTCGTCGGGCGCCCGGTGGGGCCGGTCAGGCCAGCAGGGTCACGTCCAGCTCGCCGTCCGCGTACTGCCGCCGCAGCACCTTCTTGTCGAACTTGCCCACGCTGGTCTTGGGCACCGCCGGGATGACCGCCCAGCGCTCCGGGAGCTGCCAGCGGGCGATCCGTTCGCCGAGGAACGCCTTGAGGTCCTCGTAGCCGATGGTGGCGCCCTGGTTCAGGACGACGGTGGCCAGCGGCCGTTCGCCCCACTTGTCGTCCGGTACGGCGACCACCGCGGCCTCCGTGACGTCCGGGTGCGCCATCAGGTGGTTCTCCAGCTCGACCGAGGAGATCCATTCGCCGCCGGACTTGATGACGTCCTTGGCGCGGTCGGTCAGGGTCAGGTAGCCGTCCGGGGTGAGGGTGCCGACGTCACCGGTGCGCAGCCAGCCGTCGGAGCTGAACTTGTCGTCGGGGCGCAGTGGTTCGCCCTGGGCGCCGCCGTAGTAGGCGCCGGCGATCCACGGGCCGCGGACCTCCAGCTCGCCCGCCGCGGTGCCGTCGTGCGGCAGCTGCGCGCCGTCCGGGCCGATCAGCCGGGCCTCGACGGAGGCGGGGAAGCGTCCCTGGGTGGCGCGGTAGGCCCACTCCTCCTCGCCGCTCACTCCGGCCGGCGGGTGCGAGACGGAGCCCAGCGGCGAGGTCTCGGTCATGCCCCAGGCGTGGACGACGCGGATGCCGTGCCGGTCCTCGAACCCGCGCATCAGGGCGGGCGGGCAGGCGGAGCCGCCGATGACGACGGTCCGCAGGCAGGCGACGTCCCTCTTGTGGGCGTCGAGTTCGGCGAGCAGGCCCTGCCAGATGGTGGGGACCGCGGCGCCGATGGTGGGCCGTACGGTCTCGATCA
Organism: Streptomyces sp. NPDC048196; assembly: GCF_040652715.1. Classification (NCBI taxonomy): domain Bacteria; kingdom Bacillati; phylum Actinomycetota; class Actinomycetes; order Kitasatosporales; family Streptomycetaceae; genus Streptomyces; species Streptomyces sp. NPDC048196. The sequence goes on from NZ_JBEZMM010000005.1 coordinate 279,648, forward strand.
TCTCGGCGAGCGGGGCGGGCTGCAGGAAGCGGTCCGGCATCAGCAGCGAGGCGCCGGCCATGAAGGCGGCGTGCGGCAGGCCCCAGGCGTTGACGTGGAACATCGGCACGACGGGCAGGGTGACATCGCGCGTCGAGAGCGCGAACGCCTCGGCGGTGTTGACCTGGAGCGAGTGCAGGTAGAGCGAACGGTGGCTGTAGAGCACGCCCTTGGGGTCGCCGGTGGTGCCGGAGGTGTAACAGAGGGCCGCGGCGTCCCGTTCGTCGAGCTCCGGCCAGTCGTACGTCTCCGGGCGGTCGGCGATGAGCTCCTCGTAGTCGTGCACCCGGGCCCGCGCGCCGTCCAGGACGGACCGGTCGCCGGGGCCGACGACCACGATGTGCCGGAGGGTCTCCAGTTGGGGCAGCAGCGGGGCGAGCAGCGGCAGCAGGCTGCCGTTGACGAGGACGACCCGGTCCTCGGCGTGGTTGATGATCCACACCAGCTGTTCGGCGGGCAGCCGCAGGTTGAGGGTGTGCAGCACCGCCCCCATGGAGGGGATGGCGAGGTAGGCCTCCATGTGTTCGGCGTTGTTCCACATCAGCGTGCCGACCCGGTCCTCGTCGGACACGGACAACTCGTCGCGCAGCGCGTGGGCCAGCTGGGCGGCCCGGCGGCCGATCTCGGCGAAGCTGCGGCGGTGCGGCTCGCCGCCCGTCCAGGTGGTCACCTGGGACCGACCGTGCACCGTGGATCCGTGGGTCAGAATCCGTGAGATCAGCAGCGGTACGTCCTGCATCGTGCTGTACACCAGGGGCCTCCCAAGACAGCGGCCGTTACGCGAGGGTAATTTCCTGGTGATTGTGCTGGCATACCATGCGGTATGTCACTAGCAGGCGGCCACGAGACTGATTTCTTCCTTCTGTTCGGTTGCCTGCGTGCGGGTTCGGTCACCTGCGGACGGGGTTCGGTCACCGGCGGGCCGGCGGGACAGGAGACCGGCGTTCACCCACAGGGATGGCCCGCCGGGCGGGTTGCTTGTGTGGTGCCGGGGCGGGCCGCACGCTGGCGGGCAACCGGTCCCCTCTGCTCACTGGAGCCCTCATGCGCCCCCACCTCCGCCGTTGCCTCGTCCTCGCCGCCCTGAGCGGTGTCAGCGTGCTGGCGTCCGGTGCCGCCCAGGCGGCGCCGCGGACCACCGACGTCCTGCGGCCCGCCGACGGCGGCGCGACGGCCAAGCACCGGCTGTACGGCGGGCAGTTCGACCCGGTCGTCGGACACGGCGGAGGGGTTGTCGCGGGCGGCGGGGAGCTGCTGGTCAGCCGGGCCGGCGGAGCCTGAGCCAAGCCACCCGGGCCGGGCCGTGCGGGCACTCCAGGCCCTCAGGTCCGTGGCTCGACCGTCGGCAGCAGCGCCTGGAGGACCAGCACGGACAGATCGTCCTCCACCGGGCCGGTGCCGAAGTCGTGGGCGGCCCGCCGTACGTGCTCGGCCAGTGCCTTGGCGCCCAGCCCGAGGCCGTCCCGGAGCACCTCGATCAGACCGTCGTTGTCGTCCAACTGCCAGTTGCCGCACCGCCGTTCGGTGACCCCGTCGGTGACGCAGAGCAGGGTCTCGCCGGGCCGCAGGTCGAAGGAGCTGGCCTGGTACTCGGTGCCCTCGTCGATGCCGAGCAGCATCTGCGGTTCGGAGGCCGGCTCGACGGTGCCGTCGACGAACATGTGCAGCGGCGGTGGATGCCCGGCGCTGGCGACCGTACAGCGGGCGCCGGGCACGCCGGCGTCGACCTCCAGCTCGCCGTACAGCAGGCTCAGAAAGCGGGTGCCGGCCTGCTCGCCGCCCTGCTCCAGGGCCTCGGCGGTCTCCTCGGCCATGGCGAGGTTCAGCCGGCCGAGGACGGACTCCACGCCGTGTCCCTCCCGGGCCAGCAGCCGGACGAGGTGCCGGGCCAGTCCGGTGACCGACATCGCCTCGGGGTCCTTGCCCTGGACGTCGCCGAGCAGGAAGCACCAGCGGCGGCCGCCCATGGGGAAGACGTCGTAGAAGTCGCCGCCGACGGTCTGCCCCTCGCCGTGCGGCTCGTAGACGATCGCGGTGTCCACGCCCTCGATGCTGGCCAGTGAGGCGGGCAGCTGGCGGCGCTGGAGGGCCAGGCTGATGGTGGTCTGCCGGGTGTACTGACGGGCGGTGTGGACGGCCTGGGCGACCCGGCGTGCGACGTCCTCGACCATCCGCACCACGGTGTCGGTCATCCGCAGCTGTCCGGCCCGGCCGAGCAGCAGGACGCCCTGGTCGGTGTCGCGGGCGGTGAGCGGGAAGGCGAGCGCCGAGCCGCCCGCCGGGGACGCGCCGGCGTGTTCCGGCCAGGGCCAGGGGGTGCCGCCGGTGCGGAACATCTCACGGGGCGGGTCGCGCTCCAGGTCGGCGCGGAGCGGGGCAATGCGCCGCTCGTCGACGTGCCAGACGCGGGACAGCTGCCGTCCGCCGCCCTCGGTGCTCAGCCAGATGGCGCACCAGTCGGCGAGCCGGGGGACCAGCAGCTGGGCGGCGAGCGCGGTGACCATGTCCTGGTCGAGCTGGCCGGCCAGCAGCTCGCTGGTCTCGGCGAGGAAGGACGGGCCGCCGCGGTCGGCCCATTCGGCGGCGTGCGCGGCGGCGGGCCGCCCGGCCACCGGCCGGCCGGGGCGCGCCGGAGGTTCGGCGCGGTCCTGCGCGGCCGGTGACTGGGGGTGGGACGGGCTGACCGGTTCGCCCTCGGTGGCCTCCAGCCGGAACCAGACCGTCTTGACCGCCCTGCGGTAGGTGACGCCCCAGGCCACCGACAGCGCGCTGACCAGCTGGAGGCCGTAGCCGGGCTCTCCCGTGCGGGCGTCCACCCCGCCGCGTACGCCCCGGGCCGGGTGGCGGTCGGAGACCTCCAGGACCACGCCCACCGTCGCCCGGCCGCTCCCCGTTTCGGGGTCGGGCGGCGGGCCGTGTTCCAGGCGGCAGGTCACGTCGATGTCGGTGCCGGCGTACATCACGGCGTTGGTGACCAGCTCGCTGGTGAGCAGTACCGCGGTGTAGATGAGTTCGGAGCTGATCGCCGCAGCTCCCGGTCCGGCGGTGGCGGGCGGTGCGGCGGCCCGTTCGGTGAGCAGCGCGCGGACGAATTTACGCGCACCGGAAGCCGCGAGCTGGTTGGCCGGCAGACCCTTCCGGGACACGGTTTCCGTCGCGTACGGGCTGGACAGCGCTGCCACTGCGGGCCCCTGATAAACCGGGAGAATGTGATTACAAGCGCTTTATACTATGTCATACCCGCCCCAAAAGGATCTCTCCGCGGGAATGTGTCTCTCCACAACGATCATTGGGGGGAGGGTGCGTCATGGCTTCCGACCCGCCCCAGCCGGACGGCAACGGCCAGTGGGTGCGCACGAGCGAACTGCGGCCGCTGCTCGCGGCGATGAACGCGCTGCGCGACGGGGACTTCACCAGCCGGGTGGAGGTCCCGGACGGCCCCGCCGGGGACGGCGTCCTGGCGGACCTGGTCGGCGCCCTCAACCAGATCGTGGCCCGTAACGCCCATCTGTCCTCCGAGCTCCAACGGGTGCGCGGGGAAATCATCCGGCAGGGCCGGCTGGACGAGCGGATCTCCGCCAGCCCCGGCCAGGGCGCCTGGACGACCAACATCGAGGCGGCCAACACCGTGCTGGACGCGCTGGTGGTCCCGCTGGCCAAGGCCACCCGGGTGCTGGACTCGGTGGCCGACGGCGATCTGACCCAGCACGTCGAGCTGCACGACGGCAGCCGCGAGCTACGTGGCGATCTGCGCCGTCTGGGCAGCGGGGTCAACCGCATGGTCGACCAGCTCTCCCTGTTCACCGGCGAGGTCACCCGGGTGGCCCGTGAGGTCGGCACCGAGGGCCGGCTCGGCGGCCGGGCCCGGGTCCAGGGGCTGTCCGGCGACTGGCTGCACGTGACCGAGGCGGTCAACACCATGGCGTCGCGGCTGACCGCGCAGGTCCGGGACATCGCGGTGGTCACCACGGCGGTGGCGCGCGGCGACCTGACCCAGCAGGTGACGGTCGAGGCCACCGGCGAGCTGCTGGAGCTGAAGCTGACCGTCAACAAGATGGTGGACCAGCTGCGGGCCTTCGCCGACGAGGTGACCCGGGTGGCCCGCGAGGTCGGCACCGAAGGCCAGCTGGGCGGCCGCGCCCAGGTCAGGGGCGTGTCCGGGGTCTGGAAGGACCTCACCGACAACGTCAACTTCATGGCGTCCAACCTGACCTGGCAGGTCCGCAACATCGCGCAGGTGACCACGGCCGTCGCCAACGGTGACCTGAGCCAGAAGATCACCGTGGACGCGCGCGGCGAGATCCTCGAACTGAAGTCGACGATCAACACCATGGTCGACCAGCTCTCCGCCTTCGCCGACGAGGTCACCCGCGTCGCCCGCGAGGTCGGCACCGAAGGCCAGCTGGGCGGCCGCGCCCAGGTCAGGGGCGTATCGGGGGTCTGGAAGGACCTCACCGACAGCGTCAACTTCATGGCGGACAACCTCACGTCCCAGGTCCGCAACATCGCCCAGGTCGCCACCGCGGTCGCGGAGGGCGACCTCGGCAAGAAGATCACCGTCGAGGCGAAGGGCGAGATCCTCGAACTGAAGTCGACGATCAACACCATGGTCGACCAGCTCTCCGCCTTCGCCGACGAGGTCACCCGCGTCGCCCGCGAGGTCGGCACCGAAGGCAACCTGGGCGGTCAGGCGCAGGTCAGGGGCGTGTCCGGGGTCTGGAAGGACCTCACCGACAACGTCAACTCGATGGCGCTCAACCTGACGTCCCAGGTCCGCAACATCGCCCAGGTGACCACGGCCGTCGCCAACGGTGACCTGTCCAAGAAGATCGACGTCGACGCCCGCGGCGAGATCCTCGAACTCAAGGACACCGTCAACACCATGGTCAAACAGCTGCGGGCGTTCGCCGACGAGGTGACCCGGGTGGCCCGCGAGGTCGGCACCGAAGGCCGGCTGGGCGGCCGCGCCCAGGTCCACGGCGTCTCCGGCGTCTGGAAGAACCTCACCGACAACGTCAACTTCATGGCGGACAACCTCACGTCCCAGGTCCGCAACATCGCCCAGGTCGCCACCGCCGTCGCCAAGGGCGACCTGTCCAAGAAGATCGACGTCGACGCCCGCGGCGAGATCCTCGAACTCAAGACGACGATCAACACCATGGTCGACACCCTCTCCTCGTTCTCCTCCGAGGTGACCCGGGTCGCCCGCGAGGTCGGCAGCGAGGGACAGCTGGGCGGCCAGGCCCGCGTCGAGGGCGTCTACGGCACCTGGAAGCGGCTGACCACCAGCGTCAACGACCTGGCACTGAACCTGACGACGCAGGTGCGCGCGATCGCCGAGGTGGCCAGTGCGGTCACCCAGGGCGACATGTCCGGCTCGATCACCGTGGATGCCCAGGGCGAGGTCGCCGCGCTGAAGAACAACGTCAACCTGATGGTGGCCAACCTCCGCGAGACCACCCGCGCCAAGGACTGGCTGGAGTCCAACCTCGCCCGTATCGCCAGCCTCATGCAGGGCCACCGCGACCTGGTCGAGGTCGCCGACCTGATCCTGCGCGAGCTGACCCCGTTGGTGAACGCCCAGTTCGGCGCGTTCTTCCTGGCCGAGGCGGGCGCCGAGCCGGGCGAGGGCCTGGAGCTGATCGCCGGTTACGGCACCGGCCAGCCCGAGGGCCGGCGCTCCCTGCCGCGGCTGCGTCTGGGCACCCCCGGCTGGGGGCTGATCACCCAGTCCGCCATGGAGAAGAAGCGGATCGTGGTCGACGCCGTGCCGCCCGACTACATCACCATCAGCTCCGGTCTGGGCGCCGCCGCGCCGGCCAGCCTCGTCATCCTGCCGATCCTCTTCGAGGACCAGGTGCTCGGCGTCATCGAGCTGGCGTCCTTCAGCCGCTTCAGCGACGTCCACCTCGCCTTCATCGACCAGTTCGTGAACACCATCGGGGTGTCCATCAACACCATCATCGCCAACTCCCGTACCGAATCGCTCCTTTCGGAATCCCAGCGGCTCACCGCCGAACTCCGCCAGCGGTCCGACGAGTTGCAGCTCACCAACGCCGAACTGGAGGAGAAGGCTGCACTCCTCGCCACCTCCTCCCAGTACAAGTCCGAATTCCTGGCGAACATGTCGCACGAGCTGCGCACCCCGCTGAATTCCCTGCTGGTGCTCTCCCGGCTGCTCGCCGACAACCCCGACGGGCGGCTCTCCGCGCAGGAGGTGGAATTCGCGGTCACCATCCACCGGGCCGGCTCCGACCTGCTCCAGCTGATCAACGACATCCTCGACCTGTCGAAGATCGAGGCCGGCCGGATGGATGTGCACCCCAAGCCGCTGCCGCTCATCAAACTCCTCGACTACGTCCGGGCGACCTTCCGGCCGCTCACCGTCGACCGCGGCCTGACCTTCGACGTCAAGGTCGCCGACGACGTCCCCGAGGAACTGTTCTCCGACGAACAGCGCCTGCAGCAGATCCTCCGCAATCTCCTCTCCAACGCGGTGAAATTCACCTCCACCGGCGGCGTGGAACTCCTCGTGGCACGCGTTTCCGGGCGGCATTTCGAGGAGGAATCGCTGCGCACCGCCGACGACGTGGTCGCGTTCTCCGTCAAGGACACCGGTATCGGCATTCCGCCGGAGAAACTCGGCGGGATCTTCGAGGCGTTCCAGCAGTCCGAGGGCACCACAAACCGCAAATACGGCGGCACCGGCCTGGGCCTGTCCATCAGCCGCGACATGGCGGCGCTGCTCGGCGGCCGGATCACCGCCGAGAGCGAACCCGACGTCGGCTCGACCTTCACCCTGTACGTCCCGGCCCGCTACACCGCACCGGTCCCGGTCCTCGACCCGGTCGCGTCACCCCGGCCGGTCGACGGCACCGAACCCAGGCCCGACGGCGGGCCCGAGGGCCGTCCCGGCGGCGCGGCGGAGCTCCGGCCGGGCGGCGGGACCGCCCGCGGAACCGGGCTCGCCCCCGTCACCCTGGGAGCACCGGCCGCTCCGACCGTGCCGTCCGCCCCGGCACCGGCCGGCCAGGACCCGGGTACGACGAAGGGCGACGTCTTCCCCGGCCGGCCCGAGTCGGCCGCCCCCCGTACGGGCCCCCGCCCCACCGACGGCGGCGACGTGACCTGGCCCGAGACCACCCGCCTCAAGGACTGGTTGAGCGGACACGCCGGCCAGATCCTGATGAACCGCCGGATCCTCATCGTCGACGACGACATCCGCAACGTCTTCGCGCTCACCCACGTACTGGGCCGGGTCGGCATCAATGTGAAATACGCCGAGAACGGCCGCGAGGGCCTTGAAGTTCTCGACCGGACACCGGACGTCTCCCTGGTGCTGATGGACATCATGATGCCGGAAATGGATGGTTACGAGATGATCAAGGCGATCCGACAAGCCCCCCGATTCGCGGACCTGCCGGTCATCGCGCTCACCGCGAAGGCCATGCCCGGCGACCGCGAAAAGGCGATCGAAAGCGGCGCCAACGATTACATCCCGAAACCGGTGGACGTGGACCGTCTCCTTTCGGTGATCTGCCAACTGCTGGACCCGAATGCGACCCAGGAATCCGGGGGCGGCTGCGATCCGAAGGGCGGGGACGAGGCCGGGCAGGCCGGGGAGACCGGAAAGGCCGCGCAGTCGAAGGAGGCCGGACAGACCAAGGAGATCGGGCAGGCCGGGCACGCCGGGGAGGCCGGGCCGGCCAGGGAAACCAAGGGGACCAAGGCGACCATGGAGACCGGGGAGGTCGACCGGCAGGAGGATACGGCGGGGCCGGAGTCAGGGCGGCGGTCATGACGACGACACCGGACACCTCATCGAGCATCCTCATCGTGGACGACATGGAGGAGAACCTCGTCGCCCTGGAGGCCGTGCTGGGCTCGCTCACCCAGAAAGTCGTCCGCGCCCGCTCCGGCGAAGAAGCCCTCAAGGCAATGCTCCGCGAGGAATTCGCGGTGGTCCTCATCGACGTCCTGATGCCCGGCATGAACGGTTTCGAGACCGCGGCCAACATCAAGGGCCTGGACCAGACGAAGGACGTGCCCATCATTCTGCTCACCGGCGCCTCGGTCGACCCCAATTACGCCTACCGCGGCTACACGGTCGGCGCCGCCGACTTCCTCATCAAGCCCTTCGACCCCTGGCTCCTGCGCACCAAGGTGAACGTCTTCCTGGACCTCCACCGCAAAAACCGCCAACTGGCCGCCCAGGCAGAGCAATTGAAACGTCTCCTGACGAACGAGAACCGCCCGGGCGCGGCCGAATCGGAACAGGCGGCGGGCGCGTCCACGTCCACGTCCGCCTCCACGTCCACCTCCACGGAGATTCGCGGGGCGGAGGAGGTGGCAGAGGGTCATGGGCCGAAGGAGATCCATGGGCTGGACGAGGCCCGTGGGTCGGAGGAGCTCCCTGGGGCGAAGCCGAAGGAGCCCCGTACGGCTGCTGACGTGGCGGAGAGCGCGGCCGCATCCGCGACGTCCGGGGCATCCAAGGCGCACGGAGAGACCGAGGCGCACGGAGGGACCGAGGTGGCCGGCGGCCCTCCTGAAGGCCCCGTCCCCCACCCGGCAACACCCATGGCCCCCGCCACCGCAACCGCCACCGCGCCCGGCGATGCGGCCCGACTGGCGGACATCGCCGGCCAGTTGGCAGACCTGGAACTCCTCCTGCGCGACGCCTCCTCGGTCGACCGCACCCACCTCGCCGACCGCGTCGCCGAACTGGAAGAGGCAGTCGGCAGACTGCTGGTGAACCGCGAGACGTAAGGCCCGCCTCCGTCTCCGCCTCCCTCCCCCCGGCCGTTCCCTCAGGCGATCATGGCGAGTTCGGGGTCCTGACGGAGCTTGGCCAGGGCGCGGGAGACGGCGCTCTTGACCGTGCCGACCGAGACCTCCATGACCTCGGCGGTCTGGGCCTCGCTCAGGTCCTCGTAGTACCTGAGGACGACCATGGCCCGCTGGCGCGGGGGCAGCCGCATCACCGCGCGCCACATCGCATCGCGCAGGCCCTCCAGCTCGGCCGGGTCGGGGGACGGCAGCGGGTCGGGCTCGGGGAGCTCGTCGACGGCGAACTCCTCCACCCTGCGCTTGCGCCACTGCGAGGTACGGGTGTTGATCAGCGCGCGGCGGACGTAACCGTCCAGCGCGCGGTGGTCCTCGATCCGCTCCCAGGCCACATACGTCTTGGCCAGGGCGGTCTGGAGGAGGTCCTCGGCGTCGTTCGGGTTGGCGGACAGGGACCGCGCGGCGCGCAGCAGGACCGGCCCCCGGGCCCGTACGTAGGACGAGAAGCTGGGGAACACAGCGGCGGTCGAAGCGCTGGTGCACACAGGCGTGGTCATGGCTCCCACGCTAGGAGCGAGGGGGGTGCACGCGGATCGGTCCCAGGTGCCGAAGCGGTCTCCCCCTCAAGTTGTACGGAGACGGCGGGCCCCACCTCCTTTGGGGGGAGGGGGCGTGACGGTCCCCTAGGAGATGTCTTCAAATGTCACGCCCACATCAGGAGCGAGGCGAGGGTGACGGCGGCCTGGTAGGACTCGGTGGTCTTGTCGTAGCGAGTGGC